>CAZBUK010000036.1:0-36123 GCA_964495085.1 uncultured Ignavibacteriales bacterium | reverse complement strand
CGATGAACCGGGATCGATCAGCGCGGGCAAACCGACACCGAACCTGCTCGGTGCCCTCAAGTTATTGATGGAATCACACATCCAGTTCGATGTAGTCGATGCGAAAACGGATCTGTCGACGTATACTGCGATCGTCATTGCAAATACGGTTATTCCGTCGCATGAATTACGACAAAAACTTTCGGATTATCTGGCGGGCGGCGGCAGAATTTTTCTCACGGGTGATTCGATTTCCGGCGCCGGATCTGATTGGCAACGTGAACACCTGGGAATAGTCTACCTCGGCCCGTCCGATTATTCGCGTGATTACCTGCGTCCGATCGATCCGTCGCTCTCGAAAAATCTCCCGGCGATGGATCTGATCGCATACGATCGCTTTCATAAAGTGCTGCCTGAGGGAGGGACCGTTCTCGCCGAAGCCGTGCACCCCCTCGCAGAACGCACGCCGCTCAGGTATATGTCGCATCTCCAGGCATCTCCGGGAAAAGGGGCTGAATATCCGGGTGCGGTCGGTTTCAGGGACAGCGTTCTCTATTTCGCGCCTCCGCTCTTCAAATCGTACTTCGAGAGCGGTAATACCCAATTGCAAAAAATTCTCTCCAACGGTATCGGACTTCTCGTGAAGGATCCGTTAATCGTCACCGATGCGCCCCCTTCGGCTGAAGTCACGCTGCTGATGAAGGGTGAGAAATACGCGGTCCATATAGTGAACTATTCACCTTCGCGCAGGGGAAATCATCCGGAGGTGCTGGATGAGATTCGGCCGCTCAGGGATGTGACGATTTCGGTCAGGTTGCCGGATAAGCCGGTGCGCGTCTATTCGGTGCCGGGGAGCGGAGAATTGGGAGTGACATCACAGGGGAGTTATGCACGCGTTGTCGTTCCGGAGGTTCAAATTCATACCGTAGTGGTTTTTGAAATGTAAGAACAGATTGAGCTCGAATCATGTAATATCAGGAGGATGTATTGAACAAAGTTGCAATTATCGGTGCGGGTTACATCAGTGGCGATCATGGAACCGGTTGGAAAAAGATAGAGGACGCGCGTATTGAAGTCGTCGTCGACATTAACCGACAGCAGGCCGAAAAGCGGGCGACCGAGTGGGGAGCGAATAGAATAGAAACGGATTATAAAAAGATACTTCACGAGCAGGATATCGGTATCGTCGATATCTGTCTTCCACATCATCTTCATGCAAAGGTAGCAATCGATTGTCTGGAAGCGGGAAAACATGTATTGCTCGAAAAACCGATTGCGATGACGATCGCGGAATCCGTAGACATTATCGAGGCACAGAAGAAAACAGGCCGGATTCTGATGATAGCCGAAAACTGGTATTTTTCCCCGGTTGTAACGCGGGCGATGGAGCGAATACGCGGCGGCGCAATCGGCGAGATATACAGCATGCGTGCGAATCTGGACTATCCCGGTTATCGCTCGTGGCCGAAAGAAAAAGCCTATGTCCGTGGGGTGGGTTGGCGGGAATCCGCGGAGCAATCAGGCGGCGGCGTAATGGTCGACGGCGGCATACATACCCTTTCGGTAGCCCGTATGTTCCTTGGAGAAGCGGAGACTGTTTGGGGGGTGGAGGGGAAACAAGCCTGGAAAGATCAGACGGGTCTCGAGGATACATTCTATGCGATGATCAAATTCAGAAACGGGACATCCGGAATCTTTCATTTCACCGATGCCTCTGGTTGGGACAGGTGTCATTTCGACTTCACGCTGCTCGGAACGAGCGGTGTGCTTGAGTTCGACATTTGGACGGGAGTTCTCCGGATCCATACGCAGGATACAATCGTCGAGGAGAAGGTATCTCCCTATGGTGGTTTCATAGAGGAGATAGCTCATTTTATGGAATGCATCAGGACCGGTAAAGAGCCGTACAGCAACGCGATTGAGCAAACCAGATCCCTCGCATTGCTTCTCGCGGCATACGAATCCGCGGCATCAGGGGGAGGAGGGGTCAGGCCGGCGGAGGTATGAATCGGGGCCGGGGGGTTAGAGAGCAGAGGTCGGAGGTCGGAGAGCAGAGGTCAGAGATCGGAGGTCAGAGGTCGGAGAGCATTGGTCAGAGCTCGAAATCCGAAATGCGAAATCCGGAGGTCTTAAACTAGAACTCGAAAACACGGACGTTGACAGATAATTACAATTTTCTTCAATCCTGATATTACATAATTTTGAATGTAGACGAAAGATGAAACAACCTGTGAAGCTTGCGTTCTTCGGGACTGGGACGCATGCAACCGATTCACTATATCCCTGTATCCCGCACATCGAGGACACGGAGATTGTCGCCGTTCATTCGCGCACGATAGAACGGGCCGAGCTGACGGCGCGCAGATTCGGCATCGGCTATGCGTATGCGGATGTCGAAAAACTTCTCGATTCCGAAAAGATTGATGGGGCGGTCATAGTCGGTCCTCCGGAGATACATCTCAGTATCGGACTCGCGTGCTTAGAGCGGGGCATTCCCGTGTTCGTTGAAAAGCCGCCCGCCGTCGACACTCCTTCGACACGAAAGCTTGTGGAAACCGCCGCGGGACATTCGACCTTCGGTATGGTCGGACTCAACAAGCGGTACGCGCTAGGTTACCGGATCGCAAAAGAATTGATATCGCGGAAGGAATTCGGGGAAGTTACATCGATCGAACTTAAATTCTCGAACGGCGCCTGGCCTCCCTTCTGGGGCGTCGAAGAGCGTGCATTGACATTCCTTTCGGGTCAGGCGATCCATATGTTCGATCTCATACGATATTTCGCGGGAGAAGTCGAAACCGTCTACGCCTTGTTCAGTCGGCGGAGCGTCGACCGCTTCGGTTTCGCCGTACAGGCAAAACTGGCGAGCGACGCACTGGTCACATGCAACATGACCTGCTACGAGTCGTGGAACACGTTCAGCGAGCGCGTCTCCGTTACGGGAGAGGGAAATTATATTTCGGTAGAGAACGGATTACATCTGAAGTATCATCGCGAAAAGAACTGGATCGATCTTCCCGATACTGAAATATACAACCTGTATCATGGCTGGGATGTGAGCGGGCCGATGCCGCGAACGTCGAACTTCAGCCACGAGCATCTCGGCTACCTGGGAGAGATGAGAGCATTCGTGAACGCGGTTCGGATGGGAGAAAAACCCACTCCCGATCTCCTCGATGGCCTCCGTGCAATGGAATTCTGCGATGCGGTTTGGGAGAGCGTACGATCGGGAAAACCGGTCAACCCGGACTTCTCATTCCGGCTTGCCGGCTCCGGCTGAAACGGTGGATGCCGGATCGTTCGACGATGGCCGATCGAATTTGCAATTGTTCAGAGATTGTTTCTTAACGAATCATCATTTCAATATCTCCGGTAATCACTATGGGACGAGTACTCGTTTTATACGACACAACGACCGGGAATACCAGGAAGATGGCGGAGCTTGTCGCGGAAGGTGCAAACGCGAACGGTCAATCCGAAGTACTGATCCGTTCTGTGGATAAGGCGACACCCGGAGATGTTATCTGGTGCGAGGGTCTCGCGGTCGGATCTCCGACACAGATGGGTTTGCTGTCTTGGAAGATGAAGAAATTCTGGGACGAAGCGATGTTTCCGTACTGGGGAAAGATCGATGGACGAATTGGCTGTGCCTTTTCGTCTTCGGGCGGATGGGGCGGCGGCGGGGAGATAAGCTGCCAATCGATGCTGACGGTCTTAATGAATTTCGGATTTCTGGTCTTCGGCGTGACGGACTACGTTGCGGATAAGCACACACTTCACTACGGCTCGATCGCGGCAGGAGAGCCTCGTAACGATGAGGACATCGCTTCGTGCCGGCGGCTCGGCGAACGACTTTCGGGATGGGTAGAAAAAAATTTCGATGTGAAGCGGGAATTGAGAGTCTTCTGAATCGTTTGTTTCAGTCATTCGGAATGCAGTATGCACAGGCTCCTGTGTTTAATCCTCAATAAATAGTAACGTATATGCCGATCTTCAGAAGCGGTCGGGGGGAAGCGCCCTCTTGGTGCGAGATGGAATATTTCGATATGGTCCGGCTCGGTGAGGGAAAAACACACCGGTACGTCAGGGCAAGCGAAAAAGAAAGAATATTTATCGGTAGCGGCGATTGTATCTTGTCAGCTACCGATATCCGGAGGAATATTCCGGCGGGTGAGTATGCGGACATCGAACAGGGAATTCGCACCTATTCGTTGACGGCACGGCAGTCTTCGGCGATCGCGCGGGTATGCGGCAGATGGGGAGACGAGATCGGAGGATGCGGTGTATTTACACTCGAGAACAGCGATAATCCGAGTAATAAGGGCGATCCCGTTCTCTATCCGAAACAAACGGATTTCGATTGCCACTATCACGATTTCGACGAATACTGGATCATCATCGACGGCCGTGGTTTGGTTATGACCGAACGGAAGTTGTATACCGTCGGTCCGGGCGATTGTGTGGCAACCAAGAGGGGAGACCATCACGATTTTCCTTCGGTATATGAAAAAATACTGGGTGTCTATTTCGAGACAACGCTCAGAGGAAAAAAACGACTCGGTCATTTATGGGAGCATACGCATGGTCCCGCAGGGGTATAAAACAGTTATGATACAGCCTGTATGGACATATATAGTTATTTAACCCGCCGGACGGATACCTTTCGATGTGTGATCGATTGCAACTATTAATTCACCAACGTATGGCGGATTTGTGATCGGTTATTTCCGTTTCAACTATCCGGAAAGAACCAGTTGACCGAGTCGATATGGACGATAACCGGAGCGTTGAGATTTTCCTGTCTGAGCATGAACTGGAGCGCGAGCGGCTCCCCGATCTCTTCCGGTCCCCGGCGGAGTTTTTCAACGGCCGCATCGACGCCGAGGATAAATCTCCCCCATGCGTCGATGGGGAATGGTGTTACCGTCCCAATCCGTACCGAATCGCGGTCCGGTGCAATGATGAACACTTCGATGAAAAAGTTTATCAGACTATCGTTTTCAACCACCGTCACGTCGATCTCCAGGACTTCCGGAATCCCGTCGGGAACATGTCGAATTGTCAGGACCGGCTGCGAGGTGCTGATGAAGAGCGTATCCAGATAAACACCGGTCGTTTCGGATGCGCCGGGAAATTCCCCGGCGCTCCGAATATTGACCATGAATAATAAAATTACCGGAAGGATCAGCACTTTCGGTGTTATTGTCTCATCTCCTTCTCTCCGACGGAGAGTTCACTGATGTGCAGCTCGAGATTGCGGAATATGATCGATTCCTGTCTCACCACACGTCCTTCTTCTACCGGCACCGCGACGAAGTGCAGCGTAACCGGTGTGTTGTCGGGCAGCATATTTCCGGCTTTTAGTCGCCTGAGCGTGTCCGTTATGTCAACCACGAGCTCGGGCAGGTCGTGGTGCTCATGCCCCATGCCCTGCATCTGCGCCGTACCGAAGAACGCGAAGCTGCCTGCGTAATGCACATCGTCGGTACCTGTTTGTATCGTAGCGTCCCTCTTATTTACAAACACTCTCACGAAGAAATCGTTCGTTTGAGGTTTCGAAGCGAAACCGATATTGACAAGCGCTCTCTCAGGAACCTCGGCTTCGAATATGCGGCCCAGATCGCCCGGTGCGAGGGGAAGCTCTCTCGCAACGGGGCGGGCGGTATTTAACTCCATACCCCGGCTGAAGGGCAATCTCCTCTTAATCTCGTATTTTACGGGGACTCCCTTTTCGAGACGCGATCTGAGCTGCTTCAAACCGCTGTCGCTGAGTCCGGCGATCACATCGGCCGGTGACGCCGTCCCGATCTGACTCGGTTCGTACTGATATGACAGATACGGCATGAGGAGCGTTGTAAGAACGGAGATTTCGGCCTGATTACCGCTTCCGTCGACGAAATGATCGGTCCACGTGTGCTGTGCCCAGGTGGTGTCGTCAGTGTTGTCGTTTCCTCTGTTGATGTTCCAATCCACCCAACAATAGTCGATCATATTATGATGCGTCCAGAATATCGGATCCCGCGGTGAGCCGCCGGTACTCATATGCCCGCCGACAAAACCGTGAATATAGTTGTGGGGTCCACTCTCCAGTTGTCCCTGCGAAGTGGGAGAGCTGCCGAAGAGCAGAAAATTGGTTTGACTCAGGATCGTTTCCATGTTGCTGTGTCCGACAATGCTTGTGTTCGCGACACTCGCTGAGGTGGCTGTCCGCGGACTGTAGAGGAGCGGACTCCCGGATTCCCAGAACGGCGAGGGAATGGAATTGTTCATCGCCCAGTTCCAATAAGGCAATCCGAATTTTGCTTCTCCGGTGAGCGTACGGCAGATCTGTTCGAAGTAGAAGAGATATGCACGGTGCCAGGGGAGAAAGAACCAACTGCCATGCGGACATTTATTGAATCCGCCGGGAGGAAGGTTGCCATGGATGATGGACTGGTTGACCCAGCTCCGGGGATCGGAGTTTGGCAGTGCGTTCATCAGATTGATTGCGTCCTTATATATCTCGATCGAAGCCATGGAATCGGGGGATCCCGGATTAACCCTGCGTCTTATCGGCCGGTTGCGTATTTTATCTGCAATTGATTCGCAACCGCCGGTTCCGAGGAGGAGGAGAAGGGCGGCGCCTGCGCTCATATTGCGGATAAATTTTCTGCGGGACGAAATATACGGCGCCAGCCATTCAAAGACGTCTAACAACGGATCCTTCTTCATAGCGCTCATCTCCTTGTTAAGTGGTGGGATTGTTTAAGGTGAAAATCAGAATACGGAAGACGGAAGACGGAAGACTGAATGAGTTGTATATCGTCCACTTCAGACTGTGATCGCAAGATGATATTTGAAGTGTCGAATTATCCGTAAACCGGGAACATTGGAGATTCGTATATCGATATCTGCTGCTCTGCTGCCGATCGGATTGTGGCGTGAGTACAACATTTTGCCTGGACGGTGTTACCCGGAAATTCGTATTTCCTGCGAAAGATAAGCGTGAGTTCTAATAATGTCAAGAGGCGGCGCGGATTTATTGTTCCGGACGATTGAAGGCGACGTTCGTTTGTTCCGTATAAACGAAATACAGCGGATTCAGTCCTACCCTGCCTCTTCGAGGAGCGGCATCAGAGGTTTAAATCGCCGCTCGCCGAGCTCGATAATGCTTTGCAGCGCCTCATTGCTTAGATTTGTGATACCGGCCGTGTCTGTATCGGCCTGTTCGGGGGTTTTAATTCCCGGGATAACCGTCGAGATGCCCGGCACGCTGGCACAGAAGGAGAGACTGAGAGCTGTCTTGGAGATGTCGAGGCCTTCGGTGAGGTCCCAATAGCTCTTCAACTCGGTTAAAAGTTTTTCAAGCAGCGGAGCTGCAAGTCTGAAGGATCGGTGATCGTTGGCGGCGAAAGTGGACGATGCATTGAACTTTCCCGTGAGCAGACCGAACTGTAGCGGCATCCGTGCGATGAGACCGTACCCGGCTTCAGATGCCCGCCGGATGATAGGCAAGGAACGTTGGTTCAGGACGTTGAGGACAAGCTGAAGACCGTGACCGAGACTATGCTCCATCATATAATCCGCTTCGGGGTGTGGATTGAAAGTATTGAGCGAAAGTCCCCAGTACCTGATCTTGCCGCTTTCCCTGAGCTGCTCCATCGCCTGGGTGCATTCACCCGTTTCGAGATGCATGACCCGGGCGGAATGAAGCTGGTACAGATCTATGGTCTCTCTTCTGAGTCTCCTGAGACTTTGCTCGCAGGCTCCGGTAATATGTTTCGCGGAATAGTCGACCGAGATGGTACCGTCGGATCCGAGCGAATGACCGACCTTTGTGGCGATCACGATGTCGTGACGGTTTCCGAACGTTTTACCGATAACCTCTTCGGAATGGCCAAGGCCGTAGAAGTCTGCCGTGTCGATAAAATTGATACCGCGGTCATAAGCACGGTGTAGAGCCCGGACCGAGACCGTATCGTCGACATCTCCCCATCCGATCACCGCATCGCCCGCGAGTGCGCCCCCTCCGATTCCCCAAGCCCCGAACCCGATAACGCTCACCGAGAGATCCGTTTTGCCAAATTGTCTGTATTCCATAGCGATTGTTTTACGAAATTTGCATCGATTTCCATACGGCCGTCAACCGGGTATCGACGGCACGACTGCCGGGCTCAAAAATATGAAGGCCCAACAGATGGGTAAAATAGCACCATTATGTCTATTATTCAATGGGAACATACAGGGAGTATTGAGATATAATAAAATTTTATTACCTTTAAATCACCGACATCTTAGTATGTATATGGCAGAGGAAAGCATAAAATGAGCAAGGGGACGCTCTCTGCGTCGATACCGGCCGTTATTTTCGTAATTCTGCTCGGTTGCAGCGGCAGGGAATCTTCCGAAACAGCCTTTCAGAAAACAGGGGATCTTTCGATGGACCGCTTGCTGCTCGATATCGAGAGCGGAAGGTACGAGGACGTAACCGCGTTCGAAGGAACGCTCCCCTGCGCGGATTGTGAGGGCATTGAGACCCGGCTCATCTTCATACATGACAACCTCACCTATCTGCTCACGGAAAAATATCTCGGAATAGAGAACGGAAACTCCAATACTTTCTCATCATACGGACCCTTTAGAACGCAGCTCGGCTTCGTAGACGGGGAACGTGCGGTGATCTTTGTCATCAATCCCGAGCACTCGGAAGTAAGGCGGGGGTATCGTCTATTCAACGATACGACCCTTCAGATGCTCGATCGTAATATGGAGGAGATCGAAACCGATCTGAACTACAATCTTATAAGGACGTTCAGCATCTCCCCCGAAGGATAAAAGAGGCCGGTTCGGCATCGTGTCGGTCATTCAAAAATTTGATTTTTAGGATTATTCCGTTATATTTCAGGTATAATTCATGAACACTATCCGTTCGATTACGGAACGCAGATGGACTCCCAACCAGCCATCCCACCCGTGCAGACACACCGGGCGCGCCCCTCTAGGGAACGCTGGGAAAGCGTATAGTGCCGGAGAAGACTTCGCTTATTAGAACCGCTCCAGGAGCGCGGGATAACGAAGCTTACTCATCAACAAAAATCATTTATACACCCAAAGGAATTTTACATGAATATTTATGTCGGCAATCTGTCGCGCGAAGTTACCGAGGATGAACTGAAACAGGAGTTCGAAACGTTCGGAAAGGTTACGAGAGTAACGATCATTAAGGATATGTTCAGCGGAGAGTCGAGAGGATTCGGATTTGTGGAAATGCAGGGACAGGCAGAGGCCCAGGCGGCGATGACCGGACTGAATGGGAAGGATATGAAGGGGAGGAATCTGGTGGTTAATGAAGCCCGTCCGCGCTCGGACAACAGGAAGGGAGGAGGCGGAAAGCGAAGGAGCGGTGGCGGCGGAAGACAGGGTTGGTAAGATCAATCGGCGACGGCGAGTTGCCGGAAGTAACGGTGCACTACTGAAAATCCGTCGCGGAGCATTCTCTCCGCGGTTTCGGGTCCCAATCTGTGCGTATAGTCGAATCTACATTATTCCCAACGTCGAGACCGCGATTGATTCCGGATACCTCGGCTTTTCTCGCCGATCATTTTGACGGCGGAACCGGAAGGATTGGTTTAGTGCGGTTCTCCGTTCGGGCACGTATAATTCGGTAGTATCTGATCTCCCCGAAGCCTGATCTCACGATCCCCGGACATATCTTCGCATACGGAACTCATTTTGACAAAGACACGAGCGATCGTGAGATGGCGGAACTGAAAACGAAAAAAAACGAAGCGGACGTTGAGAAGTTCCTCGGCGCTATACCCGATGAGAAAAAACAACGCGATTGCTTCGTGATCCTTAAGCTGATGCGGCAGATCACCGGGAAAGATCCGAAAATGTGGGGATCGGGCATCGTCGGTTTCGGGGATTATCATTACAAATACGAGAGCGGTCGTGAAGGAGACTGGTTCCTCGTCGGTTTCTCCCCGCGGAAACAAAACATTTCCCTTTATATTATGTCAGGTTTCGATGGACAGTCCGATCTGATGAAAAAACTGGGTAAGTATAAAACGGGGAAATCCTGTCTGTACATCAAAGCTTACGAAGATGTTGATGCCGAAGTTTTGAAAGAGCTCATCACGCGATCGATCGTTCACCTCAAGAAGCGCTACTCCTGATTACTATATATCAATTCAATTCCCGTAGCTCACCCGTATACTGATAAAGCACCAACCCGCGCGATAAAATTCTTTTAATCGCACAAGTCATCACGGGTACCGGTGCTTGTTCGGTATGAACACATCGAGCCCGCCACACTTCTGACCGACACATATGAGCATGACATCGAGAAGTCCTATGCATATCCGGAAGAAACCCATCGTCTTCGACGAGGTAGCCGATATTTACGATCGGTATGTCAGGGTCGACTTCGACATTCCTTTTTTCCTGCGCGAGACGGAAGGGTATGACGGAGAAATTCTCGAACTTATGTGCGGTACCGGAAGAGTCTCCATTCCCTTGCTGGAAGCGGACCGGCGGCTCGTCTGCGTCGATCATTCACCCGGGATGCTCAAACGGTTCCGGGAAAAAATCGCCGGGACACAATTCAAGGTCAGAATGATCATGGCGGATGCGGCGCACATGGAGCTCGACGAGAGGTTCGGCATGGTTATTCTGCCCTTTCACTCCCTGTCCGAGATACTCACGCTGCGTAAGCAGGCCATGGCTCTGCAGAATATCGCGCGGCATATGATACCGGGCGGCGAATTCATATGTACGCTCAGGAATCCCGTATCACAATTGCGGACTGTCGACGGAACCATGCGGACGCTCGGCCGTTACCCCGCAGATGACGGAACGACAATGATCGTCTCGGCGATCAATACCTACGATAAAAAGAGCGGTATCGTATCAGGGACCCAATATTACGAATTTTATAATGATTCGAACGAGCGGATCGAATCGAGAAATTTGAGTATTCACTACAGGCCGACGACTTACGAAGAGTTTGTCGGAATGGCACAAGAGACAGGCTATGAGATCACCGTCGTTTACGGAGATTATTCAGGATCCGCCTTCCGTGAAGACTCAAGCGATTTTATAATCTTCAAATTACAGAAAAAATAGAGACCTCCTGCGCAAAGGGGAATACTTTGCAACGGAAGCCCGGGGTACGAATCCGTTATAAGGGAACGAATCTACTTGTCTGCAACACCCGATATATATTTCCACGACATCTCGGTGAAGGCCGGGGATATCGACGAATTGAATCATGTGAACAACGTGGTCTATCTTCAATGGGCACAGGAGGCGGCGACCGCGCATTGGAGGCGGAATGCCCCTGAGCACATACAGGAGAAATATATCTGGGTGGTTGTGCGGCATGAGATCGATTATAAGACTCCGGCGCTCCTCGATCAGGATCTCGCCGCGAAAACGTGGGTGCTCGATTACGACGGTGCAAAATCGACGCGCATCGTTCAGATCATCAGGAAAAACGACGGGCGTGTGCTCGCAGAGGCGAGGACCACCTGGGTCATGCTGCTTATATCGAACGGCAGGCCGGCAAGGATAACGGAGGAGATTATGAACGCATTTACGCCTGAAGAGGGAAGTCAGGGATAAGATGGGGGTATAGCTCGGATAGGAGATACTCTCAGTGCCCAGAACAGGAGTCGAACCTGCACGTCCTTGCGAACACTAGCTCCTGAAGCTAGCGCGTCTACCAATTCCGCCATCTGGGCTTTCTATTTACGAGTCTTATACGACCGGCATTCGAACACCCTCCTGCAGCCGGTAAAAAGCCAATATACGAAAAGTCGGTCTCCTTAGCAACGGCGGCGCTTTTTTCCGTTTTAATAACTGATGGCGCCGCGCCGGGTGCGGTCTTCGTTCGATCGCAATGAGGTATGGACATCGCAGGTGCCGGGAACATGGCGGTTGTGGAAAACCTCCACAACCTTACTCGGGCAAAACTCGGTCGCAATCTTCCTCGTATCGGTGCAGATGATCTCCTCGACAATATCGTCCGGCCGGTTGAAGTATTCAACCGGGAGTCCGATTTCCCTGTCTGCATACGTGTATCTCATGAATCTCGCCCATACCGGCATTGCAGCCCGGGAACCCTGCCCGTCCCAGTCGGTGAACGATACCCGGTGATCGTCGAATCCCACCCAGATGCCCGCCGTGATACGGGGTGTGTAGCCGATGAACCATGCATCCGCGAAATCCTGAGTCGTACCGGTTTTCCCGGCTGCCGGGTAATTGAACCAGTTGCGCGATGCGATGCCGGTGCCTGTATGGATCACGTCTTCAAGCATATTGGTCATCAGATATGCAACCTCTCTGCTCAGAACTTCCCGCCGGTTTGTCTGAAACTCCGCTATCAGGTTTCCGTCCTTGTCTTCGATTTTGAGTATAGAAATAGGCTCTACATAGATACCTTCGTTGGCGAAGACTCCATATGCCGAAGTAATCTCCAGCGGCGAGAGTTCCGAGGTGCCGAGAGCGATCGAGGGGTAGGGTGGAATATACGAGCTGATTCCCATCCTGTTCGCGTATCTGATCACTTCGTTGACCGGCGCGATTTCCATGATCGCGCGCACGGCGATCAGATTGATCGACTTCTGTAATCCCTCCCGTATCGAATTCCGTCCGCCGAAATTTCCATCCGCATTGGTGGGCCTCCACTCCCGGTTGTCAGCGATCTGTAAGACGACCGGCTGGTTGAGAAGTTCATACGAAGGGGCATAACCGTTATCGAGCGCTACGGTGAAGACGAACGGCTTGAACGCCGAACCCGATTGCCTTTTAATCTGAGTTACCCGGTTCAGGCCGTAGCGCGTCTGTCTGAAGTCGGTGCCGCCGACCATCGCAAGGATATGTCCGTTGGAATGATCCAGTGCGACGAATCCCGCCTGAACGGTCTGCGTATTCCGCTTGACCTGGTTCACGAACGTCGTATCGTTCAGGAGGTATGTCCGGACGCTGTCGCGCTGCGCGGGAGATTGCGTACGGCGGTAATCGTCGTGATTCCGGATCTGGTTGTCGAGCGCGATGTTGAGTATCTCCCGGTTGCGCCGGAGATTCCAGTTCCACCGCTTGTCGAACATCTCCTGGTAATTCCGCATGTGGTCTTCGACCGCCAGGTTCGCATGCTTCTGCATCCGGCTGTCGACCGTGGTGTGTATGATCAGACCGTCGCGGTACAGATCGAATCCGTATTGCTCCGACAGCCGGGTCATCTGGCGGCGGACATGCTCCACGAAATGAGGAGCGATGCCGGTCGCGAGCTCGATGTCCCGTTCGCGAAGGTATATCTCCTCGTTCCGCGCTTCCTCGTACTGCTCGTCGGTGATGACGCCGAGTTCGTGCATGGTCGCAAGCACGAGATTACGTTTGTTCAACGAACGTTCGGGATGGTTGAACGGATCATACAGCGCCGGATTGGGTAGCAGGCCGGCCATCAACGCCGATTCGGCGATCGTGAGCTCCGACGGAATCTTACCGAAGTACATCTGCGTGGCAGACGCGATGCCGTACGTACCGCGTCCGAAATACACAATGTTGAAATACATCTCGAGAATTTCATCTTTGGTATAGGTGCGCTCGATCTGAATCGCGGTGAACATCTCGCGCACCTTTCTGACGATTGAGAATTCAAGCGTCAGATACAGATTCCGCGCGATCTGCTGGGTTATCGTGCTGTAACCTCCGTGTACCTGTAGATTGATTACGTTCTTCACGGTCTGTTTGATGATCCGGTCGATATCGAGACCCCAGTGGCGGTGGAATTTCCGGTCTTCCATCGTAATAACGGCAGCCTTCAGATGATCGGGTATCTCGTCGAGCATCACACGGCTGCGATTGATGATAAAGAAGCGGCCGATGACTTCGCCGTCGATCGAATATACCTTGCTCGCGAGTTCGGGTTTCGGGTTCTCGAGTTGTTCGAGTGAGGGGAGACCGGAGAAGAGGTAAATGAAAAAATACACAGTGCCCGCGAGGAGCAGAATGCCTGCCGGTATCAGCGCCCGGTTGTAGCGTGTCGAGCGTGGGGAAGCTAGACGCTTCCGTTTATTTATCAGAGCTTTTCTGAACTCGGGATCGTTGAAATACCGATCCATGTCGGATGAGCTATAGTTCCGTTCGCTCATATTATCTATGCACCCCGTTCACATTCCACGTCTGTAATCGTAATACCGTACCGTCGAATTCGGCGTAGGTGTTGTGGGAAAGCCAATCGCCCAGATTGATATAATGACGATTTCCGACGTCGATTTGTTCCGGTTTGTGAGCATGTCCCATAACGATATAATCGTATCCTTCGGCCAGTTTTTTAAAGGCGAAATCCCGAATCGCCGTTTGTTCGCCTTCGTGACCGTTCGCTGAATGAATCCTGCTGGTTTGCGATGATTTTTTTGCCAGTCCTATGCCGAGATCCGGATGCAGCAAGCGGTAGAGGAATATATTAGCCCTGTTTCGCAAAACAGCCTTTAAAAGTCTGTACCCCCGGTCCGCCTGATTCAGACCGTCGCCATGGTGCAGGTAGAATTTCTTCCCGTTGATCTCAACGCTGAGCGGATCGTAATATATGAATATTCCGGTCTCCTCGGCAAATCGCTCTCCCACCCAAAAATCGTGATTTCCGACTACCAGGTGAACCGGTATATCATTCCGGGTGATATCTTCCAGTTTTGTGAGTATCCGATGAAATCCCTTCGGAACGACGTGTTTATAGTCGAACCAGTAATCGAACAGATCGCCTATTATGTAGTATGCTTCGGCGTCGGGGCTCGTCCGGTCAAAAAATGAGAATAAACGATATTCTTTCTCTCTTTCGAGGCGTTTGTCCTGTAAACCGAAATGAATATCGGATATAAAAAACGTTCTTTTCATCAGATTGAGATGTTCTGCCCCGGAAAGATAATACAATCCTGGCCTTTAAATCGGACTCCCTTCAAACAATATAGACCGAGCCGGTGGAATCATGATTCTGTTGTATGCCCCAAATCATTGAAGATGAACAAATTCAATGTATCAAAAAAAAAAGAAAACTTCCAGATTTTTATAAGGAACTACATAAAACGACTACTGTAAGTTGTGTATTATCAATGGGCTTGACTGCAGAGTCGGATTTTAATATATTTAGAATTAGTCTAAATAAAAATTTTCTGAAATCCTCCAATCAACCAGGATGCATTCACGCGATTTCTGCGACTATCTTAAATTCCGATCGGTCTCCAAGACGTATCAAGGCCAACCCAGGCCGGCCGTAGCAGATCTATCGTTCTCGCTCGACCGCGGCGAGATACTCGCACTTGTTGGTCCGAGCGGGTGCGGTAAGACGACGACGCTCCGGTTGATCGCGGGATTCGAACGGCAGGAAGAAGGACAAATATGCCTCGCCGGCCGGACAATCTCATCGGAAGATTTTTCGCTTCCTCCGGAAAAAAGAAACGTGGGACTCGTTTTCCAGGACTACGCTCTCTTTCCGCACCTGACGGTACGGGATAATGTGAGGTTCGGTCTGACAAACAGCAAAAAGAAAGATGCCGCGCGCATTGAGTTCATCATTTCCCTCGTTGATCTCGCCGAGCACAGTAACAGATATCCGCATGAATTATCGGGGGGAGAACAACAACGGCTGGCGCTCGCGCGTGCGCTGGCGCCTGCCCCGAAGGTTCTTCTGCTTGATGAACCGTTCAGCAACCTTGATGCCGATCTGCGGAGCCAGATGAGAAACGAAGTGAAGTCGATCCTGCTCGATACCGGAACCACTGCCATACTGGTAACTCACGATCAACAGGAAGCGTTCGCTTTCGCTGATATGGTCGGCGTTCTTAATAAGGGCAGACTTGAACAGCTTGACACTCCCGAGAGGATCTATCATTACCCGGCGACAAAATTCGCAGCTGATTTTGTCGGTGAGGCCGATTTTCTCATCGGACGCATTATACGTCCTAACTTCGTCGAGACCGGCATCGGTTCGTTCCCGGTTCGTTCGGCATTACCGGTCGGAACGTCGGTGGAGGTCATGCTCCGGCCTGACAATGTCGGCATACTTTCCGCAGCGGGCGAGAGTAACGCTACGGTCATGAGCAGAACCTTCAGAGGGTCGATAAACTCGTATCGCTTGCAACTCGATAGCGGACAGATATTGCACAGCGATCAACCTTCGTCGGTAGTGTTTGATCTCGCTATGCGGGTACGCATCCTGCCGGAAGTCGATCAGGCGGTCGTTTTCCCGCTCGAATCCGGAAAGGAGACTCATTCGTATACGCCGGTTTCGGATTTACCGCTTTCAGGCAGATCGGAAATTACACAGCGCGCCGTGTAGGAATTTTACGTGCCGGCAACTATCAGCCGCACAAGCGAATCGATCATTGCGGCTGTAGCTCCCCAGATAACCCTGCTCCCATAATAGTAGTAGATTACCTCGCGATTGCGCCCCTCGAAATGAATCTGTTTGACTTCACGATACGTACCATCCATGAAGAAAGCGAACGGAACGGTGAATGCTTCGCTTACCTCGGCGGCATTGAGCCGGAGGTCCGGTAACTTTTTAATCAGACCGACGACCGGGCAGATATGAAATCCCGACGGAGTGACATGTTCGTCAAGCGGACCCGCGATGGTAATCAGTTCGGGTTGAATACCGAGTTCTTCGAATGTCTCCCTTTTCGCGGCTTCGGTCACAGAGACGTCTGTCTCGTCGATAACGCCTCCCGGAAATGAGATCTGATTTTTATGGTGTTCAACCAGATCCGTACGTACGGTCAGGAGCACGTCCAGTCCTTCAGTGGCTTCTATCAGAGGCACAAGTACCGCTGCGCGGCGTTGTCCAAAGACCAGGGGTTCCTTCCGGGGTTGAGCCTCCCGGAGTACCGATCGAATAAGGTGTTCGGTTAATAGCATACCGCCTCGCTCATCAATATTAATTCCGAACTTGTTAAGAGCGTAATAGTACAAAAAAAACGCTCTTTTTTCTACTTTCCAGGCAATAACCCCGCTTTATTGAAAAATGGGACAGATTTTCATAAATTTACAATTCGGCAGTTTTGCGCTACAGGAGATATTGCATTCCGGAAATGAACGCTGCTCTCCGACGTACCGCTTTCGGGATTCGGGATAGTACGCATACATCCCTCCCATGCGTGTGTAAGGTCACTACAATAGCCTGCCGGTAAATTCACGGGATCGACATCAAATATTCACCGGAATTAGAATGCTCACCAATCGGTTACGATCGGCGTGTATGTTTACCGGTGCCCTCGGTATTAGCCTCTCGGTCGGGCAGGCGGAGCTGAATCCGGAGAGGGATATTACCTACGGGATAGTCACACAGGAGTGAATATGGAAGCCTGGTTCGATACATTTTACGTCTGGTTCAGGGGGAGTGGAATAAGAATCCTCTTCATCCTCATCATCGGATATATCCTGCTGAGAATCATGACGGTAGCGATCCGGCGGTTCCAGAACCATCTGGAAAAATCCGATCCTTCGGGTGAAGCGAGCAAGCGGGCAAATACGCTCGGTACACTGATCCGGACGACTGCGGTCATCGTCATATTTCTCATTACAGCTCTCATGATCCTTTCCGAGCTCGGAATCAACCTCGCACCTGTCATCGCCGCTGCGGGTATAGGCGGCCTGGCGATCGGTTTCGGCGCACAGAATCTTGTACGTGATGTCATCAGCGGATTTTTCCTGATCATCGAAAATCAGGTTCGCGTCGGCGATGTGGTAAATATCGACGGGAAGGGAGGCGTGGTGGAAAACCTCACGCTCCGTATTATCCGTTTGCGCGACCTGCATGGAACGGTGCATTATATCCCCCACGGGCAGGTTTCCGTGGTTTCCAATTTGACCAAAGACTTCAGCAGATACGTTTTCGATATAGGCGTTGCGTACCGCGAGAATGTGGATGAGGTTATCAAAATATTGGAGGATCTCGGGAACGAGATGGCGAACGATCCGGATTATGGTAACGTGATACTCGAACCGCTGGAGATTATGGGATTGGACCGGTTCGAAGATTCCGCCGTTGTGGTGCGGGCGAGGATAACGACGCTCCCGATCCAGCAATGGCGCGTCGGGAGGGAATTCAACAGGCGGTTGAAGAAAATATTTGACGAGCGGGGCATCGAGATTCCTTTCCCGCACCGGACGCTCTATATGGGAGTACCGAAAGACGAGCCGGCTCCTCCGCTCAATATAAAACTCGAGGGGGAGGGATCCGTTGCCGGATCACGATCCAGGAAGAATTGAATAATGAACGCCGCTGCATCGTGTCTGGAGAGGTGACCGTCATTCGGTCCATGAAATCCGGCGAAAATATCGCCGGTAGGGATACGCTGCCATCCGCGAACGGAGCAGCAGGATAAGTTTGTGATCGACGCAACGGCATAACGATACACTCACACGATACTCACAATGGAATACTAGAATGACGAATCCGAATTCAACGCTCGACCGTTTATGCATCGATACGATCAGAACCCTTTCAATTGACGGAGTCCAGGAAGCAAATTCAGGCCATCCCGGCATGCCGATGGGAATGGCCCCGGCTGCTTACACCGTATGGACAAAGTATTTGAAACATAATCCTGCCAATCCGAAGTGGATAAATCGCGACAGGTTTGTTCTTTCCGCAGGCCACGGATCGATGCTCCTCTACTCGCTGCTCCACCTTACCGGCTACGATCTGCCGCTCGACGAACTCCGCCGATTCAGACAGCTTCATAGCCGGACACCCGGCCATCCCGAATACGGGCTCACGGACGGCGTCGAGACGACGACCGGACCCCTGGGTCAGGGATTCGGAAATGGTGTCGGTATGGCACTTGCGCAGAAATATCTTGCGGCTTATTTCAACAGGCCGGGTTATAAGGTTATAGACTATAAAATATACGGCATCGTCAGCGACGGCGACCTCATGGAAGGTGTCTCCTCCGAGGCGGCATCGCTTGCCGGGCATCTGAAGCTCGACAATATCATATACTTCTACGACGATAACAAGATAACCATCGACGGTGAAACCGATCTCTCCTTTTCAGAGGACGTGGGAAAGCGATTCGAAGCATACGAATGGCATGTCGAACAGGCGGACGGGAACGATCTCGAATCCATAGAGGACGCTTTAAAGCGGGCGATCGCGCAGCAGGATAAGCCTTCGCTAATCAGGACTCGTACGAATATCGGTTACGGAAGTCCGAACAAGCAGGATACCGCCGAAGTGCACGGATCTCCGCTGGGCGAGGAAGAAGTAAAGCTGACGAAACAGGCCTACGGGTGGGATCCAGAAAAGAAATTCTATTTACCCGAAGATGCGATGACCCGTTTCAGGAAAACCGGCGAGACCGGAAGGAACAGCGAACACGCATGGAATGAACTCTTCCGGGCATACCAGGAAAAATTCCCCGCGCTGGGAGACAAACTCGCCGCTTTCGAGGAAGGCATGCCGTCGATTGATTGGAAGAAAATCCTTCCCGTCTTCTCTCCGAAGGACGGCAACATCGCAACCCGCCAGGCATCCGGTAAAACTCTCGACGTTCTCAGCCCGGAGCTCCCGTATCTCATCGGCGGCTCGGCGGATCTGACACCTTCAAACAATACACGTCCGAAATCTGCACAGGACTTTTCCGTGAACAATAGGCTCGGACGCTACATCCGTTTCGGCGTCCGCGAACATGCCATGGGCTCTCTCATGAACGGTATCGCGCTCTCCGGTCTCCGGCCGTACGGCGGGACGTTTCTGATCTTCTCCGACTATATGCGACCATCGGTGCGACTCGCGGCGCTCATGCACCAACCAGTCATCTATGTTTACACCCATGACAGCATCGGACTCGGAGAAGACGGACCGACCCATCAGCCGGTAGAGCACCTCGCATCGCTCAGAGCAATTCCGAACCTGTACGTCGTACGCCCTGCCGATGCGAACGAAACGACGCTCGCGTGGCAGATCGCGCTCGAACGTAATGACGGGCCGACGGCGATTGCGCTAACCCGCCAGGGATTGCCGGTCATCGACCGCACTACATATGCCCCCGCAGAAAATTTTCTGAAGGGAGGATATGTGCTTGCATCCGACCCCGATCCTCAACTCATCCTGATAGCGACGGGCTCCGAAGTCCCGGTTGCACTGAAGGCGTACGAGCAACTGAGCGGAGAAGGAATTCACGTGCGCCTCGTCAATCTCGGATGCTGGGAGCTGTTTGAAAAGCAGAGCAGGGAATACCGCGACGAGGTTCTCCCCAGGTCGGTTACTGCCAGACTATCCATCGAAGCCGGCATATCGCTCGGCTGGGACCGGTATATCGGTTCGTACGGCGAATCGGTTTCTCTTGAACATTTCGGACTCTCGGCGCCGGTCGGCGCCGTTATGAAGGAACTCGGCTTCACGCCGGAGAATGTCGTCTCCCGTGCCCGCTCTCTTCTGAAAAGAATGGAACCGGTAAAAAAGCGCGGGAAATAACCGCTGATTTCACCGGTCCGTATATGTTCGAAAAACCATGTACTATATTGTCAATTTTTCTCTGCGGCGAACGGTATACCATAAAAAGCTCGTGCAACCCGGAGGTGCGGGATGAAACAGCTTCATCACTTTCCGATACATTTTATAATCGTCTTCATGTTCCTGTGCTGTTCCTCCGATCCCGGCGCCGTCGACCCCGGTGATCGGGATAACGGAGACAGTGTAGCGGTCTGGCGGGTTCTCGGCAACGCTCCGGACGGACCGAACAATTCACAGCATGACGATATATATTTTCTGAACGAATCCAAGGGATGGCTTGTAAATGTGGCCGGTAGCGTATACGGCACGCAGGATGGAGGGACTTCGTGGTCGCCGCTTCACACCCGGCAGGGGACTCCGTACACTGCGGTAGGCTTTGCCTCCGATCTGAAAGGTTGGGTGGGAAGTCTCAACTCGTTCAATAATCCCCAACCGTTCATTTCTTTCTTTGAGACCGACGACGGTGGCGTAACGTGGACGAATATCACACATCATATACAAGGTCCGGAACCGGTCGGAATCTGCGGAATCCATGTAGTTGACCCTGAAACGATATTCGCCGTCGGTAGATGGAACGGTCCGGCTGTCTTTGTGCGATCGCTCAACGGCGGAATTGTATGGGAGAGTTTTAACCTCTCTCCTCTCGCAACCGGGTTAGTCGATGTCCACTTTTTTAACAGGGATGAAGGATTGATCGTCGGCGGTTTGGGAGTGGGGAATCTCCTCAGTGACCAAGCCGTATCACGCACCATCATTCTCTCAACCTCCGATGGCGGTGAAACCTGGGAAACCGCCTACCGCAGCGACCGGCATGGCACCTGGGCATGGAAAATCAGCTTCCCCGACAGGGAGACCGGTTTCGTTTCAACGCAGGGGGCCACCGAAGACGGTGTAATACTGAAAACATCTGACGGAGGCAGGTCATGGACGGAAATTGTCGTTACTCCGGGATTCGGTTTTTCGGGGATCGGTTTCGCGACCGATCTCACGGGATGGGTAGCGGCTCACGATAAAGTTTTTCATACCGCCGACGGAGGTGCAACGTGGCAGGAAGCCTCAATCGGCTTAGGTATTAATCGTTTCAGGTTCCTCTCACCGTCGCTCGGATACGCCGCAGGAAATAAAGTGCATATTTATGAGCCGGAATAAAGTTCTTTAATTTTTGCCAGCAGTTCATTCTGTTCAAACGGTTTCATGATCACCTTATCCGCTCCGATCGATTCTATTTTACCTCTTTCCTCCCGGCCGAGATAACCCGTTATAAGGATTATCTTCACGTCGGGATTAATCCTTCTCATATGCTCAACGGTTTCCCAGCCGCTGATCTTCGGTAAACCGATATCCGAGATCACCAATCCGATGTTTTCCTTGTTTTTCCGGTAGATATCGACAGCTTCGAGTCCGTCCCGGGCGATGAGCACCTCGTAACCTTTCTCGTTCAGGGATTCGATGAGTATTTCGAGCAGCGCTTCCTCGTCCTCGGCTATGAGTATGGTACCGTCGCCGCGGTGTTCCGAGGGTATCGGTGCTATGGATACAGGTTGAGGAACATCGTCGACGTGCGGAGCGGGGAAATACAGGTGAAAGGTCGTTCCGTCTCCCGGCTTACTCTCCAGGTCTATGTATCCGTTGTGACCGCTCACGACCCCGTACACGACTGACAATCCGAGTCCCGTCCCTTTTCCCGGCTCCTTCGTCGTGAAGAAAGGCTCGAATATCCGGTCGGCGATATCCGGATCCATTCCGATTCCCGCATCGGAGACGCTGATGCGGATATATCGTTCCTCCTGGAGGTCGGGGAAACGGTGTGATATCTCTCCGCTCTTGAGGAGAGCAGTGGTGATCGTCAGATCTCCTCCCATATTCATCGCATCACGGGCGTTGATGCATAAGTTGAGGAGGGCTTGATGGAGCTGGTTGTGGTCCATGATGATAGCCGGCAAGTCCGGATGGAGTCGAACGGAGATATGTATCGTTTTAGGAAGGATTTCTTTAAGGAGCTCCGTGACGTCGGTGACGACGTCGTTCACCTTGACGAGATCCATCTCCATACGGCTCCGTCTGGCAAAAGTGAGCAGCTGCTGAACGACACCGGAGCCGCGCCTTACCGCCCCCGCGATCGCTTCGGCGCTTTTTTTGAGTTTTTCAGGGTTCGACAGCCGACGCTCCAGAATAGACGAATGCCCCAGGATGATACCGAGGATGTTGTTGAAATCGTGCGCGATGCCGCCTGCGAGAGTCCCGATACTCTCCATCTTCTGGGCCTGAAGGAGCTGCTGTTCAAGCAGTTTGCGTCTCGTGTCGTCGAATAGATACCCCTTGATTTGTTCGAGTTTGTTCGATGCATCGTAGGAGCCGATTAGATTCGTGACGACGAAGATCGGCTTTCCGTCCAGCCTGCACATCGTTTTCTCGACGTACTCGAGTCGTTCCTGTTGATTCAGCTTGTGCAGGATTATCCGTTTTGACGATCGGCCGTGAAAGAGCGAGAAGAAATCGGAACCGAGCGCCTCCTCGGTCGACGAGAAACCGAACATCGAAACGAATCGGCTATTACATGCTCTAATGATGCCCGATGCATCGGATATGAAATCGCCGGTAAGATCTTCCTCGAAGAAGAGACGGTATCGATGCTCGCTCTCGTGCAGCGCCCGAAGTGCATGTTTTTTTGTCGTGATTTCCCGGAATTGCCAGAGCATTCCGTTAAACCGTCCCTCGATGTATACGGGTATGGCATCGCATTCGACAAAACGCCTGTCCTCGAGTTCGTATTCTTCGCCATAGGCAGGTTGTTTTTCGCGCAGGAATCTGCCGATGTTCGAAAAGAACCGCTCCTCGTCGATGAAGCGGCTTCCGATTTCGTCGAATATATCTGTAGCCGAGCCGTTCGCATCGAAATCAATTGCCGGTACTGGTTTAAAGATAGACCGGAACATATTATTAATATAGAGCACGTTGCGGTCGGCGTCTTCGAACAATATCCCGTCGTGAATATTCTCGAGCACAGTATACAGGCGGGAGGTCATGGTATGCAACTGTGTCTCCGCGACCCGTCGCTGATATGTCTCAGTCCGTTCGTTGACCGCTCGCTCAACAGCTATGGGGAGACGCTGTAGGTTGTTTCTGAGAACGAAATCCGTCGCTCCGCTGAGAAGCGAGTCGACCGCACGATCATCGCCGACGGTTCCGGAGAGATAAATGAAGGGTGTATCGGGAGAGAGTGAATGCGCAAGAGCGAGCGGGTTGTAACCGGTATCGTCCGGATGGGAATACTCTGAAATGATGAGGTCGAATTTTCCCCGTTTTAATTCCTCCTCATAACTGGTCCGTGTTCCGGAGTAGGCAATATCATGTGAAATGCCGAATTCCTCAAGCTTTTCGCTTATGAGTCCGGTTTCTGTCGCGTCTTCTGTGAAGAGCAGGATGCGCAGCGTGGAGTCCATCCGAACGTCTCCCGGTTATGTTTCTCCGATCCGGTTTGCCGGAAGCGGATTGACAAAACCCCCCAGAGAAAAACAGTATAATAAATCAATTCGTAAAATCAAACATATCCGCAAATATTCCATCCTGTCAGTCTGGCGGTTAGGGCGGTTTTTTGCTTGTTTCAATGTCGATGTTTTTGTAACTTAAATGTTTAAGAAATTTATGAAAGTTCTTCTGAAGATATGAGCAAGACCGAGATCGATAAACCCAGGTCGAATTGTGGTATTTTCGGGATTTTCCGTCATCCGAGAGCCGCAACGCTGACCTACTATGGACTTAACGCGCTGCAACACCGGGGACAGGAGGGGACAGGGATCGTAACACTCGATTTCGATGGAGCGAGGAACCGGCATCACCTGAACGTGATAAAGGGATTCGGACTCGTCAGCGAGGTATTCAGGAATGAGTCGCTGCTGACCGATGCGCTGAATGGCGATAGTGCGATCGGCCATAACCGTTATTCCACCGCCGGAGCAGCCAATAACCGGTACAATATTCAACCGTTCACGGTGAACTACCGGAACGGCCATCTCGCTCTCTCGCACAACGGAAACCTGACGAATTTCCGCTCCCTCAGACAGGAATTACAGGATGAAGGAACGATCTTTCAGACTACCTCCGACAGCGAAATAATCCTGCATCTCATCGCACGGAGCAAGGAAGCCAATCAGCTCGATCAGATCGAGGACGCCCTCAAGAAAATACAAGGTGCATACTCGCTCGTGCTCCTCACCGATACCGGATTGATCGCAGCCCGCGATCCACTCGGTTTCCGGCCGCTGGTACTGGGAAAACTTGATGATGCGTTCATCGTGGCATCGGAGACGTGCGCATTCGACATCATCGGAGCCGAATACATACGCGATATCAATCCCGGTGAAATGCTTATTATCGACGACGCTGCGCTTGAGGAGGGGGAACCCCTCAGCCGGCGTCTATCCGCACCCGCTCAGGAGCCGCGGCATTGTATCTTCGAGTATGTTTATTTCTCGCGGCCTGACAGCGTTATATTCGGTGAAAACGTCGACCGGGTCAGGCGTAAACTCGGCAAGCTCCTCGCCCGGGAACATCCGGTCTCCACAGACGGCGAGGAACCGGTCATCGTTTTCAGCGTGCCGGATTCGGGCAATACCGCGACTCTCGGCTATGCGACCGAGAGTCAGAAACTGGGCCGGAAAGTCCGCTATGAGATCGGTCTGATCCGCAGCCATTATGCCGGCCGAACCTTCATTCAGCCGAACCAGGATATGCGCGAAGTCAAGGTGCGGACGAAATTCAATACCGTGAAAGGAGTTATAAAGGGACGGGTGGTCATCGTCGTCGATGATTCGATCGTCAGAGGTACCACTTCAAAATTGCTCATTCAGATGATACGGGACGCTGAGCCGAAGGAGATCCATTTCAGGGTCACTTCTCCGCCCATACACCATCCCTGCCACTACGGCATGGATTTTCCGAATAAGGAGGAGCTTATCGCCGAACGTCTCGGAGGGGATCTCGAGAAAATCCGGCAGGAGCTTGGGGTCGACAGCATCGGCTACCTGTCGCTCGAGGGCATGCTCGAGGCGGTACCGCACGGAAACGGCGAAGGCTATTGCACCGCCTGTTTCAGCGGGCGATATCCCATTCCGATCGACGTGGGAACGGTGAAGGACCTCTACGAACCATGACGCCGGAATTGGAAGGACTGCGCGCGAAACGGAATCTCTGGACGATCTCGAATCTGCTGAGCATCAGCAGGATTGTACTTGCCGTTCCCATCGCGCTGCTGCTCCTGCAGGAAGGAGATGCGGCGCGCTGGTGGGCGCTATTCCTGATCGCGATTTCGATGGTTACGGATTCGCTCGATGGGAAGATCGCGCGGGCACGCAACGAGATCACCGAGGAGGGAAAACTGCTTGATCCGCTCGCCGATAAGATCGCGGTCGGCATCATTGTTGTTACACTCGCTATAATCGGGGTACTCCCCCTCTGGTTCGTCGGCATAATCATCGGAAGAGATATCCTGATCATATTTGCAGGCATCTACATTAAAGCAAGATTCGGGATATTGTTCCCGTCGAACCAATGGGGGAAGTGGGCTGTCACCGCCATATCCGTCACTGTCTTCGTAATATTGATTCCGATCGAAGAGCTCCGCATACTGGAACATATCCTGATTGGAGTGAGTGTATTCGCACTTGCTGCATCGACCTATTCATACGCGCTGCGGTTTATACACGCACATAAACGGTCGCATGAATAATTATGCGGGACAATGACTTCCTCGCTGCAGCAGGGTTAGTCGTTCAAATATTGTCTGCTGAATCATCGTGTACCAATGCTCTTTAGAACAGATCACCTGCATGAATTGGTTTAAAAAATTTTCATTCTCAAGGCTATCCGAAGGTCTTTCGAAAACCCGCGATGAAGTAGTCGGCAAGATCAACCGTCTGGTTACCGCAAGGGGTAAAATTGACGATGAGACCCTGGAACAAATCGAGGAGATCCTCATCGGCGCCGATGTGGGAGTTGAGGTCTCGCTTGCATTGGTGGAAAGCATCAGGTCGAGGGTAATGGATGATAAATATACTGACGCAGCGGAGCTCGATGCGCTCATTAAGGATGAAATGAGCCGGATGATCGGAGGCGACGGGGGTTCGGAAGCGGAGCCGTTCGAGATTCCGGAGAACCCGCGCCCGTACGTGATCATGGTTGTCGGCGTGAACGGGGTCGGGAAGACCACGACGATCGGAAAACTGGCGTACAACTATAAGCGTGAAGGCTTCGGCGTCGTCATCGGCGCTGCAGATACCTTCCGCGCAGCGGCGAACGAACAGCTCGATATCTGGGCGAAGCGGGCGGACGTCGATATTGTCATACAGGCGCATGGCGCGGATCCCGCAGCGGTTGCCTACGACGCGATTGTTTCTGCAGCCGGCAGGGGCGCGGATGTCGTGATCATCGATACGGCAGGAAGGCTCCATACACGTGTGAATCTGATGGAGGAGCTGAAAAAAATTAAGCGCGTCATACAGAAACACACACCCGGCGCTCCGCACGAAGTACTCCTCGTCGTCGACGGATCGACCGGCCAGAACGCCATCCAGCAGGCGAGGCAGTTCAACGAGGCGGTCGGCCTGACGGGCATCGTGGTGACGAAACTCGACGGCACGGCAAAAGGGGGAATGGTCTTTGCGATTACCCGGGAACTGAACATCCCTGTCCGCTTTGTCGGAGTCGGGGAGCAGCTCGACGATTTGCAGCCCTTCAACCGACAGGCGTTCGTCGATGCATTATTCCAAACGCACCGGGAAGTCTCATGAATATCAGGTACGAACGAAGAGATTTGTGTTTAAAGCATACTTTTACAATCGCCCGGGGCTCCCGCGATATCGTTCCGGTCGTCATTGTTGAAGTGGAGCAGGACGGCATCACCGGGATCGGCGAATCGTCTCCTTCATCGCGGTACGGTGAGACGCCCGAGACGGTCGCTGCATTTCTGCAGCGAATTGATCCTGAGCGGCTCCGGAATCCGTTCACGCTCGAAAATCATTTCAATTATCTCAAATCGTTGTCCCCCGCGGATCACTCGGCGCGAACCGCGATCGATACCGCACTGCACGATTGGGTCGGGAAAGCGCTCGGTCAGCCGTTGTATAAACTCTTCGGTCTCGATCCGGCGGGTGCGCCGCTGACTTCCTATACGATCGGTATCGATACTCCGGATGTGATCGCAGCGAAGGTGAAAGATGCGGAGGAATATCCCATATTGAAAATTAAGCTCGGGGGCGAGAACGACGAGGAAATTATGGAGACGATCCGTTCGATAACCGCCAAGCCGGTTCGGGTCGACGCGAATGAAGGATGGAAAACGCCCGAAGAAGCGCTCAGGAAGATCCAATGGCTGCAGGAGATGAACGTCGAGTTCGTCGAGCAGCCGATGCCCGCCTCCATGCTGGTTGAAACCGCCTGGGTGCGAGAGCGCGTCGCACTCCCGCTGATCGCCGACGAGAACGTGGTGTCCCTGTATGATGTTCCGAAGCTGCGCGCCGCCTTCGACGGGATTAACATTAAACTGATGAAATGCGGGGGATTGACCGCTGCACTGAAGATGATCCATACCGCGCAGGCGATGAAGATGAAAATCATGATGGGCTGCATGATCGAATCGTCGGTAGCGATAGCAGCCGCGGCGCACGTGTCGCCGCTGCTCGACTACGCCGATCTCGACGGCAACATTCTCATCAACAACGATCCGTACGAAGGGATCACCCTCCGGGACGGAAAGCTGATGCTGTCCGACCGCCCGGGACTGGGAATCCGGAAGAGAGGAGACTGAGCACATGTTCATGCGAAGACCAGCGCATCGTTCGTTCGAGTATCTGCCCCGCTTCTATAAGCCGGAGCAGGACGAAGATGAACGACGCCGACAACGATTGAGTATCAAATTCCGGGCGCAACGCCGGCTTCGGCGCAACCGGCCGGTATTACTCTATTTCATGATTCTGTTCATCGTCGTCTATCTGTACCTGGTATTGACGGGAGTAACACAATAAGGTGAACCGGACGAACCCGAGTATACGAATATTACCTGAAGAGATTGCAAGCAAGATTGCCGCAGGCGAGGTGATACAGCGCCCCGCTTCCGTCGTCAAAGAGGCAGTCGAGAATTCGATCGATGCCGGATCGTCGCGGATCGTCGTGACCATAAAAGAGAGCGGCAGATCGCTGGTGCAGATCTCGGACGACGGGTCGGGTATCCGGAGCGACGACCTCCGCGTTGCGTTCGAGCGGCATGCGACGAGCAAAATTTCATCCTACGACGATCTCGAGAAAATCCACACGCTCGGATTCCGAGGGGAAGCGTTGGCTTCGATCGCGGCCGTCGCACAGGTGGAGCTGAGGACACGCACGTCCGGCGAATCCGTCGGCGTCCGTCTGAAGATCGATGGAGGAATCAGGCAGCCGGCTGAGCCGCATGCGATGGAACCGGGAACCGTGGTCGCCGTCAGGAACCTGTTCTTCAATACTCCCGCGAGGAGGAATTTTCTGAAGACGGATGCCACCGAATTCAGACACATCCTCGAAACGCTTCAGCGTGCAGCCCTCTCCCGCCCCGACATCTCATTCAGCTTTATCAGCGACGATGAAACCATTTTCGATCTTATGCCCGGTACAATCCGCGAACGGATCGGAGCGCTCTTCGGAGAGGATCTGGGCGAAGGGCTCATGGAGTGCGACGAACAGACCGACTATATGTCGGTATCGGGATTCCTGGCAAAACCCGAATATTCCCGCCGATCGAGGAACGACCAGTTTCTGTTTCTGAACAGGCGCTTCATCGTTAATCGTTCGGTCAACCATGCCGTATACCGGGCGTACGAGCATCTGATGATCAAAGGCAACTATCCGTTCTACGTGCTGTACCTCGATATCGATCCCCGCCGGATTGATGTGAACGTTCACCCGTCGAAACTCGAAGCGAAGTTCGACGATGAAAGAAGCGTGTACGGTATCGTAACAGCCGTTGCCCGCAAGACGCTCGCACGGTACGATATGGTGCCGAGTTTCGATATGATATCCGGAGGCGAAGGAACCGGATTCATGCGTCCGGATTCTGCCCGGGATATGCAGACGCTGCACATGCTCCGCGTCGATCCGGCAACAGGAGAAATTGTCGAGGAAACCACCCGGACCGATTCCATCGGAACGAACCCGTTCTTTTCGCAGCGCGAATTTACAGGGGGGAGCCAACCTGCAGCCCTGAAAACCGATATCGAGACAGGGGGAGATGAGCGGTCTCGCGTGGCCGATACCGGATGGATCTACCAGCTTCATAACAAGTATATATTTGCGCAGATCCGCTCGGGCGTTATGGTCATCGATCAACACGTCGCGCATGAACGCATACTTTATGAGAAGGCGCTCAAGCGGTTCGCCGAGTCCGGTCCCTCATCGCAGCAGCTGCTGTTCCCCGAAACGATCGATCTCGACCGGGCGGATGCGATGCTGGTCAAAGAGATGATGCCGCTCCTCGGAAAACTCGGATTCGACATTAAATTATTCGGAGGCAATACCGTTGTCCTCGAGGGCATTCCGTCAGACGTGCGTCCGGGATCGGAACACAACATCCTCCGGAAGGTGCTGGAGGAATTCCGGACACACAGCGACGCGCAACTGGATGTGCGGGATAATCTTGCCAAATCGTTTGCTTGCAAGGCGGCAATAAAATCGGGCGACCCGCTGAATGAAACGGAAATGCGCACGCTCATCGATCAACTGTTCGCCACAACAATGCCGTACGTTTGTCCGCACGGAAGACCGGTTGTCATTAAACTGACGGTTGACGAGCTCGACAGAAAATTCGGGAGGACGTAGCTATTACGCCGGGCGGCCGCGGATATTTGATCCGGCGGTGCGCAAGCGCGAGTGAATTCAACTAAAACCAATCAGAGGTCGGTACGTATGAGTGCTCAATCGACGAACAACGAAGCTTACAGGGACAGGCGGAAAAAATGGGAGGAACGGGCGAGTTCGAATCCTCAGCGTCCCGTCAAGTTCACTACGGTCGGCGGCGAGGAAATCGACATCCTGTACGGTCCCGACGGTATGGAGAGGATAGACCCGCTCGACGACATCGGGTTGCCCGGTGAATTTCCGTATACCCGCGGCATACACGAAACAATGTATCGCGGGAGGCTTTGGACCAAGAGGCAATTCGCCGGATTCGGAACCCCCGAGGATACCAATGCACGGTATCACTATTTGCTCAAGCATGGTCAGACCGGATTGTCGGTTGCATTCGATTTACCGACGCTCATGGGCCGCGACGCAGACGATCCTTTATCGGAAGGCGAAGTAGGAATCTGCGGCGTGTCGATATCATCTCTCGCGGATATGGAAATGCTGTTCAAGGGCATCCCCCTCGGCAGCGTATCGACCTCGATGACGATCAACGCCCCGGCGGCAATGCTGCTTGCGTTTTATGTAGCCGTCGCCCGTAAGCAGGGCATCGGCCCGGATATGCTGCGCGGTACGATTCAGAACGACATCCTCAAGGAATACATCGCACAGAAGGAATGGATCTATCCGCCGGAGCCTTCGATGCGTATCATCATGGATATGTTCAAATATTGTACCGAGGAGATGCCGCAGTGGAATCCGATATCGGTGAGCGGGTACCATATACGCGAAGCGGGTTCGACGGCGGTACAGGAGCTGGCGTTCACACTCGCGGACGGGTTCGCGTACATCGAAGCGGCGATGGAAGCGGGGATGAAGATCGATGAATTCGCCCCCCGTTTATCATTCTTCTTTAATTCACACGTCGACTTTTTCGAGGAAATAGCCAAGTACCGGGCAGCCCGGCGCATCTATGCCCGCCGGATGCGCGATACGTACGGAGCGAAGAATCCCCGTTCATGGATGCTCCGCTTTCATACTCAGACAGCCGGATGTTCGCTCACCGCACAGCAGCCGGAGAATAATATCGTCCGCACCGCCTTCCAGGCGCTCGCAGGCGTGCTCGGAGGAACCCAGTCCCTCCATACCAACTCGATGGACGAGACGCTCGCGCTCCCTTCCGAGAATGCCGTGAAGATCGCCCTTCGGACACAACAGATTATCGCCTTCGAAACGGGAGTAGCAAATACGGTCGACCCATTGGGGGGCAGCTATTTCATCGAACAATTGACGGATCAGATGGAGCGGAAGGCGGAGGCATATTTCGAACGGATCGTCGAACTCGGAGGCGTCATAAGCGCCATCGAGCAGGGTTATTTCCAGCGGGAAATCGCCGATGCCGCATACCGGTATCAACAGGAGCTCGATTCGAAAGAGAAAATCATCGTCGGGGTAAACGATTTCATCGACGAAAAGGATGAGATCAGCATACCTATACTGCAGATTTCACCGGAGGTTGAAAAAACCCAAAGAAAACGGCTCGCGGAGATACTCGACTCCCGGAATGTCCGCGAGGTCGAGGAGAGTATCGAATCGCTGAAACGATCCGCCGCGGACGGAAGCAATCTTATGCCCGGGATCATCGATGCTTCTATGAAATACGCGACGTTGGGAGAAATGTGCGGTGCGCTCTCGGAAGTATTCGGTCTCTACGAAGAACCGGTCGTGTTCTGACACTTGATTATACGGGTCAGGTTGAGTATATTTTTAAGCCATTGTTACCGGAAGTCCATCCCGCTCTAGTTCGGGTACTCCGACGATACTGCAAAAATGCGCGCCGTGGGAAGATGTGGATTCCGGTGAGGATGGTGTCGACTACGGTGCGATACTTGCTTCTTTGGGCGACGAATGGTACATCTTCCCGATTCCTTGAAGTAAGAACCCTCAGCTATGGTTTAAGGGATATACCCTATGACGGACATTCATTCAACCCAACCTAAACGGGATACGATTCTCGTCGCCGAGGACGAACCTCAGATGCAGGAACTGATCACGGATCTGCTTACCGAGCACGGGTTTAAGGTTCTGGCGACGGAAACGGGACACGAAGCGATCGATATGTTCAAGAAAAATATCGACGAGATCGCACTTGTTGTCCTCGATGTGATGCTGCCGGAACTCGACGGGAGAGAGACTTATTTCAGACTTAAGGAAATCGATCCCGGCGTCAAAGTCCTATTATGTTCGGGGTATACGTCCCTCGTCGAAATTCAATCTCTTCTTGAGAAGCATAATTTACAGGCGGTGCAAAAACCCTTCGATCCGGATGAATTTATTAAACTCGTGCAAGACGTCATCAGCGAAAAACTGTCATAAGTCCGGGACCTCAGATTGCGTGTTCACCATCTCTTTTCATTTCTTCTCCTCCTGATATCGGTCCATACGCTTTTCCCGCAACGTTCATCCGAAAACGCCGGGAGTATAAACGGCCGGCCTCCGCTCTTCTCGCTGTATCCTTTGTCGGAAATTTCTTTCGGCCTCCTACAGTTAGCGACGAACCATCCCGTACCACGGTATACCTTTCCGAACGCGGATGGAACCTTTGCGGACCGGGGACTTAATTACTATTTCATCGCCGGAGGCAGGGGAAGTATTTCGGATATCGCGGTATTTGATTACGATCTGCGTGCAAATAATATCGAGGGACTTCGTTTCAAGAAAGGATCGTTACGGTTGTTCTACGGCCGGTTCGCCCTTGAATTCGGAAGGAACAACATATGGATCGGACCCTCCTTCTACGGTTCCCTCCTGCTCTCGAACAACGCCGAACCCTATACGCTCGCGAGGCTGTATACAACCGAATCCCTGCGGATTCCATATCTCGGAAGATTCAACTTTCATCTCTTCCATGGCTGGCCGAGGAAATTCAAGATACTCGGACATCGTATCGAGTGGTCTCCGGTGAGCTGGTTCAGTCTCGGTCTGAACCAGACCGTTATCTATACCGACAGGTACACGTTTGGCGAATATCTGTTGTTGCTGATCGCTCAGGATGCCAATGTCCCGGGGAAGCTGGGCAGATCCGACACCCGTGCAAGTATCGATGCGGGGATTGAACTTAGCTTTCTTAAAACAAGATTCCCGGGCCTCAAAGAAGCGCAGGTCTACATCGAATACGGTGGGGAAGATCTGTACGCATACTGGCAAACCGACGACGATCTGTGGGTCGGTCCCTTCGGGTTCGAGTTCCTGGAGAAGGGATACAGTTTCGGTTTTCACTTCGGAACAGAACTGGATGAATTAAGATTCGAATATTCACAGAATTACAGGAATCACTATCTCTTTTACGATCCGTACGGAGGAGAACGGCGATACAGCGGTGCATGGTACCTGCATTCGGTGCAGGAGCCGTTTGAAAACGGCGGGGCGATAATGGGACATCACATGGGCTCTGCCGCAGAGAGCTATGTGACATATTATGAAAGAAAAATCGGCGATGTGTCGGTCTCATTGCTATATAATCTGAGGTATCGGAATCTCATTCGATTACAGGACGAGCGGTCGTTCAAGGTGACAGAGCCCGAGAAATTGAACAGGGTCGTTGCGGCACTTAAGTACAGTTATTTTAATGCAGATGTTTCCGCAATATTCGGATACAATTATTATGAGAACCGCGACAGGAATGCCGATATCCTCGTGAACGAACCCGAGGCAGGCCGCATTGCGAGGGAGATAATGCTCGGGATCAAGATCGGATACAGGTTCTACTGATTCGCTTCGTATTGCAACAATTATATTTATTGTGTATATTTACGGTTCAAATAGAAATCCAGAATCGGGGTCGTAGTTCAGTTGGTTAGAACGCCTGCCTGTCACGCAGGAGGTCGCGAGTTCGAGTCTCGTCGACCCCGCACTAAAAGCCACTAAAATTAGGTAACGTTTTACGCATGAGGTCGTCCCGATGAAATCGGGAAGTCTCGCCTGCCCCGTGCTTTTTGCGGTGGTCGACCCCGCCCAATTTAGCCACTTTTTAGTCTCTCGTCCACCTGTGCTAACAGAACTGCTAACAGGTGGAAGGCTAAAAATGGCAGTTCTCACCAGGTTCTCCCTTTTCAAACGTTCCAACGGAGTATACTACATATGTTATTTCCAGCGTTCAAAACGCCTGTGGAAATCGACTGGAAGAAAGTATAAGAACGAGGCGATATCTTATCTTATATAATTACCAGTGCCACAACTTTAATCAATTTATGGCAACAATAATGGAAGCCGTATGAATCCCGACATTGTCGGGAACACGTACGGATTGACGAGGGCTCAATTGTACATCTGTGATGATCTGCTTGAGCGGGACACTCGTCCGAAAGGAGAGATACGATCAGAGCTCACAGGGTCTGTACACTTGTGTTTTATTCTACTCCACAGCGAAAACTAAAAATCATATTATTATGCAGGAAATACAGGAAATTGGAAAAATAGAATGGACCAGAGATGATATAAAATACTCTATACCTGAATTTTTAGATTTATATCAGCAAAAACCTATTATAGATAATCAAGGTGGAATGAAAGCTCCCCATATGTTTGCTACATGGTTTATGCTTAAGAATATTAATCCTAAAAATGTTGTAGAAAGCGGAATTTGGAAAGGGCAGGGTACCTGGTTAATCGAAAAGACTTTACCTGAAGCAAATATCTATAGCATAGATTTAAATCTGTCAAATCGAGAATACAAGTCAGATAAAGTTAAATACTTCGACAAAGATTTTTTTGATATTGATTGGTCTTTCATATCTGAAAAAGAAGATACTCTTCTATTTTTTGATGACCACCAAAATGCCCTGGAAAGAATAATAAAAGGTAAAGAGATAGGATTCAAGAAATACATTTTTGAAGATAATTATCCTTCAAAACAAGGTGATTGTTACAGCCTAAAAAAGGCTTTTCAACATTCAGGGTTTAATCCGAATAATAAAAAGAAAAATATTAAAATGTTAATCAGACAGTTTATTAAACCAGTTAAATTGAAAAATATACCCCCAAATTCTAAAGATTCTGACTATTTGAAAAATGTATTGAATATTTATTATGAGTTCCCTCCTGTCTTTAAGAAAAATAAAACTCGATGGGGAGATGATTGGGAACAAAATTACTATCCCACTCCGCAACCTTTATATGATAAAGTCGAACATGATTATTTAAAAATATTTGAGGATGAAGCAATATTTTACACATGGATATGTTATGCAAGACTAAAATAACGTATGCTAACATCGTGTATAGGTAATAGCGGGGTTTGTAGCGTGTTCGAGCGTTCTACCTCGCATCAAGTTCGGTCTATTGGCTCCAGTTATAAGTGAGCAGAAATAATGCTTACATTCATTACCATATAACTCAACATTATCGCCCAAGTACACGTGTCTCTATCGGCGATAGAACGGTATATGCTTTCTCAGTCCGGAGTTGAAGTGTATGCGGAAGCGGAAGTCGACCGGTTCTTCAATGAAAGGTGAAAGGCTGTAGGTGCTCATTCGCTTTTTGAGATCGGATACTCTCCATGTGAGTAATGCGGGCAGCGGTGTGAATTTTCAATCTAACTCACTTGTTCGTATTCTCCATGATCGACCGGACAATAAAGCTGTATATATCGTAGGGTTATGATGAGGGTGAAATACCTTCACGAGCGCGCAGTGTCTGAAAAGTATTTCACCCTTTTTCTTTTGGCCATTTTTCTTTTTGGGCTCAAAAAGAAAAGTAACACTAATTCAAATATATCTGAATAT
>CAZBUK010000035.1:0-37264 GCA_964495085.1 uncultured Ignavibacteriales bacterium | reverse complement strand
TCTTCTCAAGAATCGGGAGAAGGTCCTTCATCGAGCTGATCTTCTTGTCGTGGATAAGGATAAGGGGGGTTTCAAGAACGGATTCCATCGAATCCGGATTAGTAACGAAATACGGCGAGAGATAACCGCGGTCGAACTGCATACCTTCGACGACGTCTAGCGTCGTCTCGAGACCTTTCGCCTCTTCGACGGTAATGACGCCGTCTTTGCCAACCTTCTCCATTGCGTCTGCAATCAACAGACCGATCGTCTTGTCGTTATTCGCCGAGATCGTGCCGACTTGCGCGATTTCGTTCTGATTCTCGACATCGCGGCTGAGCTTCTTGAGCTCTGCAACGACTTTCTCTACCGCAAGATCGACACCGCGTTTCAGATCCATCGGGTTGGCGCCCGCGGTAACGTTCTTAATTCCCTCACGGACAATCGCCTGTGCGAGAATTGTTGCCGTCGTCGTTCCGTCCCCGGCGACATCGGAGGTTTTCGATGCTACTTCGCGAACCATCTGTGCGCCCATATTCTCGACCGGATCCTCAAGTTCGACTTCCTTGGCGACCGTGACTCCGTCCTTCGTCACCGTCGGTGCACCGAATTTTTTATCGATAACCACATTGCGGCCTTTCGGACCGAGCGTCACTTTGACGGCATCCGCAAGCTTATCGACACCCTTTTTAAGTCTTGAGCGGGCTTCAGAATCATAAAGTATTAATTTAGCTGCCATATCAGAATGTCTCCTTTAAATTGTAGTAATTCGTATGATATTCGAATGTAAGGATTAGACGATCGCGAAGATATCGCTTTCGCGCATGATCAGATATTCGTCCCCGTCGATGGTTACCTCCGTTCCGGAATACTTTCCGTATAAAACCTTATCCCCCTTCTTGACCTCCATGGATACTTTCTTACCATCGTCGGTTACGCGTCCGGGTCCGACGGCAACGACTTCTCCCTGCACCGGCTTTTCTTTTGCCGTATCGGGAAGAATGATACCCCCTTTTGTCTTCTCCTCTGCCTCGGCAGGTTTGATAACAACTCGGTCGGCTAAAGGCTTCAGATTCATGTTTATCCTCCTGTTGGATCTAGGTTAGTGTGTAAGTGATTGTTTATAAAAGATATGTCGTATATTATCAGCACTCATCAAATAAGAGTGCTGATAATATAACATTATGCAAACGAATTGTCAAGTATGGTGTCTACAGGTGTGGAGGATGGTGGTTTCCGGGGTGCCGTGAGCGTGAATATAACGGGTAGGTTCGTTCGTCGATATATCCCGGCGGTGATAACGAGGAAGTAATGCCGGGACGGGTCAAGCTACCGTTCTCTCCATTCAAGAAACGTGAGATCAGATTTTATCCCTGATCTTCGCCCAACTGTCTCTGAGGGTTACCGATCGGTTGAATACCGGTTTCTCCTGCGAATGTTCTTTCGGGTCCGACATAAAATATCCGATGCGTTCGAACTGGAAGTGCGAACCCGGCGGAACGGATGCCAGCATTGGTTCCGCTTTCGCAATACGTGTTTCCAGTGATCGCGGATTGAGGTTATCCATAAAAGTTTTCCCATCCCCCACGTCATCAGGATCCTCCGCACTGAACAGGGTATCGTACAACCGGACTTCGACATCGCGTGCATGCCCGATCGAAACCCAATGAATCGTACCCTTCACTCTCCTGCCGTCGGGCGAATTTCCTCCACGAGATGCGGGATCGTAGACGCACCGAAGTTCGACGATGTTTCCGCCACTGTCCTTGACCGCTTCGATACATTTTACGAAATACGCATAGCGCAGTCTCACTTCGCTTCCCGGCGAAAGGCGGAAGAATTTTTTTGGCGGGTTCTCCATAAAATCATCGCGCTCGATATAGATCTCCCTCGAGAATGGTACGGTGCGCTTTCCCATCGATTCGTCTTCGGGATTATTGACGGCCTGCATTTCTTCGACTTCTCCCTCGGGATAATTCACGATCACAACCTTTAAGGGATCGATGACCGCCATCGCACGCTGAGCTCGTTTGTTGAGATCCTCACGCAGACAGAATTCAAGCAGCGCCAGATCGACGATACTGTCCTTTTTGGCGACGCCGATCCGCTCTGCAAAATCACGAATTGATTCGGGCGTATACCCTCGCCTGCGCAGGCCCGATATAGTGGGCATGCGGGGATCGTCCCAACCGTCGACGCGTTTCTCTTTTACGAGCTGCAGCAATTTTCTCTTGCTGAGGATCGTATAGCTCAGATTCAATCGCGCGAATTCGATCTGCTGCGGCCGATAGGGCGTATTCAGCGTTTCGATACACCAGTCGTACAACGGCCGATGGTCCTCGAACTCCAGCGTGCAGAGAGAATGGGTTATTCCCTCGATTGCATCGGACAGCGCATGCGCGAAATCGTACATTGGATAGATAACCCAGCGGTCGCCCGTCCGGTGGTGGCGGGCTTTTTTAATCCTGTACAGCGCCGGATCCCGCATGTTCAGATTCGGCGATGCCATGTCTATCTTTGCCCGAAGCACGCATTCCCCCTCGGCAAAATCTCCGCTTTTCATCTTCTCGAATAATTCGAAATTCTCTTCGATGCTCCTGTTCCGGTAGGGACTGTCTTTTCCCGGCTCGGTCAGCGTACCCCTGTATTCCCGGATCTCATCGGGAGTAAGGTGACATACGTATGCTTTGTTCATTCGTATGAGTTGTACCGCATATTCGTATAATTGCTGAAAATAATCGGAAGCATACAACTCCCTATCCTCCCAGTCGAAACCGAGCCAGTGCACATCCTCTTTAATGGATTCGACGTATTCGATATCCTCTTTTTCAGGATTGGTGTCGTCGAAGCGGAGATTACATATCCCGCCGAATTCACGAGCCATCCCGAAGTTAAGGCATATCGACTTTGCATGACCTATATGCAGGTATCCGTTCGGTTCGGGTGGAAATCTTGTATGAACCCGTCCGTCGTTCTTGCCCTGCTTCAGGTCTTCGCGGATTATCGTTCTGATAAAGTGCGAGGGGGCGGTAATTTCTTTTATTTCCATATACGGCTATCTTTTGAAAAGTGAAATTCGCTATATCGCTGTTTTAAGAATCAGTATCATTCGTATCATTCCGATGAAATGCTCTCCCCTCATGCCCCCACCCATCTGCGCAACCGCTGTATGATCGTATCTTTACCCAATACGTCGGCCAGCAACGGTAAATCCGGACCCTTCGCCTTCCCGGTCAATGCAACACGAACCGGCATAAAGAGGTTCTTGCCCTTGATACCGAGCAGGTTTCCGGTTTCCTGCACAAGGCTCTTAAAATCATCCCCCGAGACGGGATTCATTGCCGATAGACTTTCTATCAATGATACGAACAGTTTTTCCGTCGATTCTGTTTGGAGAAACATACGGGATTCCTCGTCCGCCGGCTCGATTTCGTCGCTGTACGCAAATGCCGCCTGCTCTGCTGCATCCGCGAGCGTCGTCAGCCTGGGTTGCATGAGTGCGGTTACCTTCCGCAGCTTCTCTGCATCACCGTCGTCGAATCCCGCCTCGCTGATGTAGGGCTTGACTCTGGCGGCCAAACCATCCGGGGTCAGATTTCTGATATACGTCGCATTCATCCAGTTAAGCTTCTCCACATCGAACACCGCTCCGGCCTTGTTCACTTTTTCGATCGAGAATGTTTCGATGAGTTCTTCCAGCCTGAAAAGCTCGCGATCGTCTCCGGGATTCCATCCGAGCAGCGCAATAAAATTAATCAACGCTTCGGGAAGATATCCGCGACTTTTGTAATCTTCCACAGCGACGTCCCCTTGCCGTTTGCTCAGTTTCGATTTATCGGGATTGAGGAGAAGCGGCAGATGTGCATGCACCGGCGCCGGCCATTTGAAGTATTGATATAATAAGATATGCTTCGGCGTACTTGCCAGCCATTCCTCGCCTCTGATCACATGGGTGATCCCCATCGAGTGATCGTCGACGACGACCGCGAGATGATACGTCGGGAAACCGTCGGATTTAACGATTACCTGATCGTCGATAACGGAATACGGAATTACAACATCGCCCCGGACCGAATCGCCGAACTTCATCTCTCCATCGAGAGGCACTTTCATTCTGATGACATGCTCCTCGCCCCGAAGAGTCCGTTCCTCAGCCGCTGTTCGGTCGAGATTCCTGCAGTGCCTGTCGTACCCCGGAGTCAATTTCCGCTCCATCTGATCCCGTCTGATTGTTTCCAGCCGCTCCGGCGAGCAGAAACAATAGTAAGCATGCTCTGCTGCAAGCAGCTCGTGCGCGTAGCGCCGATAGATATCCAGCCGCTCCGATTGTATATAAGGTCCGAACTCCCCTCCTTTTAGCGGCCCTTCGTCGTACTCTAAACCTGCCCAGTGCAGCATATCTATCAGACGCTCGACGGCGTTTTCGACCTTCCGCTGCTGATCGGTATCCTCGATCCTAAGAATGAACTTTCCCCGATGCTTACGTGCAAAGAGATAGTTGAAGAGGGCCGTGCGGAGTCCGCCGACATGCAGATATCCCGTAGGACTTGGTGCAAATCTTGTTCGAACCGTCATATATTATACTGTAATTTTTAACGCTTGTTTATTCAAATTCTCTGTTACAGTGATGATAGAACAGGTCTACCGGCTCCCGGTATCACTCAGCGTTTCCGCTTCGTCTCCCCGATACGAATGTCCCGCGATAAGCAGGACGAATTCGCCCTTGATCTTCCCGGTTTGGAAATGCAACTCGAGGCTGCCGAGCCTTCCGCGAACGATCTCCTCGAATGTCTTGGTCAGCTCGCGACCGATTACCGCGTACCGGTCTCCGAGGATTCTCCGAAGGTCTGCCAGCGTTCTCAGAATCCTGTGCGGGGATTCATAAAGAATTATCGTCCGGTCCTCCGACTGATACGATGTAATCCGCGATGTTCTCCCTTTTTTCGGAGGAAGAAATCCCTCAAAAACGAACCTATCGAGAGGAAGTCCGCTCGCGACCAGAGCTGCAAGAAACGCCGATGGACCCGGTATCGGTATAACACGGATATCCCTGCGGATTGCTTCCCTGATGACGTAAAAACCGGGATCCGAAATTCCCGGGGTCCCCGCATCCGAGACGAGCGCCAGGGATTCTCCGGCTTCGAGCCGATTGATAAGACCGGCGGCTGTCCGGTGTTCGTTATGTGCGTGATAGCTGATCAGCGGTTTTGTAACCTGCAGATGCCGCAGAAGGATCGTCGTCTTACGCGTGTCCTCGGCGACTACCGCATCGACGCCGGCAAGCACTTTTACCGCACGGTGTGTTATATCGTCGAGGTTGCCGATGGGAGTAGATACAATATAGAGGACGCCGTGCTGCACGGTCATCGGAAAGATACCTTATACCGGGCGGAGGTTATACATCGATAGAAACGATCGGTCAATTGCGAACCGTGCATATGAAATAAACCGTGCGCTATATGTTAGCTTCCCCAATCCCTTACGTACCTGAAATCGATATTAACCGTTCGGTGCGAAAGTTTTGCAATGAGGGGCATTCTTCTTTTATACTGATTTTTCCGCACTCGCTCGCGTACCTCCTCAATAAACGAGGCGGCGTATCCGCGCTTCCCGAGTTCGGTATCGCTCCTCCGCTCATCGATCATATAGTAAAGCAATTCGTCTGCCTCGCGGTACGTAAATCCAAGCTCAGCTTCATCCGTTTGTCCTTCCCAAAGATCTGCCGTCGGATTCTTTGAGATAACATTCCCGGGAATATCAAGATGCCGTGCCAACTGCCATACCTGAGTCTTATACAAATCTCCGAGCGGATTGATAGCCGATGCCATGTCTCCGTGGAGTGTCCCGTATCCCAGCAGCAACTCCGTCTTGTTGCTTGTACCGATCACGAGCGCCCGTTCGCGTGCGGACAGGTCGTAGAGCACCGTCATCCGCAGACGGGCGAATATGTTGCCCTTCCGGACATTCCTGATATCGCCGTTTCCCGTTATATACGGTTCCGCCATCGGCGTGATGTCGATCTTTTCCGTACGGACGCCAGTCTGTCGCGCCACCTCCAGCGCATCGGTCAGAGATTCGGGACTGCTCGCTTTATACGGGAGCAGGACTCCGAGGACGCGATCGGGACCCAACGCACGGGCAGCCAGAGCACAGGCAACCGCCGAGTCGACGCCCCCCGAAAGTCCGAGCACCGCGTTTGCGACACCTGCGGAGGCAACTTCTTCGCGGATGAAAGTCACAAGTACCTTTTCCGTCAAGGCGGCGTCCAATTTCAAGGGCTCTTTATCGCTTTGCAGACTTTCCATAGCTCAAGAGATCGTAAACGACGTGATTTTAAAGTGTCTTTCCAAACAATGATTCGTTGAACGTCTTTTCCCGCCGACCGAACACTACCGGCGGATTATGCTCGCTGCGGGATGACTCAGAGCGTTTCTAAGACGCGCCGCATCACACCGAACGCTTCGCCGACCGATTCCTCCCTGATGTCGAGCGGCGGACGGAACCGCATGCTTCGTTCGCCGCATGCCAGCATGATGACGCCGTTCTCGAAGAGTTTCTTCCGGAACATATCCCGCTTTTCGTCCGACGGAAGATCTACGGCGCACAGGAGTCCTCTCCCGCGTGCGTTGCTCAACAGTGCGGGGAACCGTTCCTGCAGCATGGTGAGTTCGTTGAAGAGGTATTCTCCGACAACGGCCGCGTTCAAGACGAGATTCTCTTCCTCGACGATCTGGAGATATTTCGCAGCCCGCACCATATCCGTCAATCCGCCCCCCCAGGTTGAATTAATTCTCCAGGCGGTGGAAAAGACGTTATCGGCCACTTCATCTATGCGCTGTGTACTCATGAAGCCGCCAAGCTGCATCTTCTTGCCAAAGGCGATCATATCGGGTTCGACGAACCATTCGTAGGCCCACATTCTGCCGGTCAGGCCGAGGCCGGTCTGTACTTCATCGAATATGAGCATTGCCTCGTTCTCGTCCGCCAGATTCCGCAGCTCGACGAGGAATTCCCGCCGGAAATGATTATCGCCGCCTTCGGACTGTATCGGTTCGATGAGAATGGCGGCAATATCGTCCTTGTTCTCCGCAAAAGCTCTCTTTATCTCATCGATCGCCTGCTGCTCAAGCTTCCCGACCTCAATGATCGATTCCTCGTTCATAGGAAACCGAACTGCCGGATTGACGATCCGCGGCCACTTGAATTTCGGGAAGTATTTTGTTTTCAGGGGATTGGTATTGGTTACCGAAAGGGTATACCCCGTTCTGCCATGAAACGCCTGCCGGAAATGAATGACCTGGTGGCCTCGCTCCTCCTTGTACCCCCTCTCAAAATTCTTCCTCACCTTCCAGTCGAACGCGGCTTTGAGGGCGTTCTCAACCCCGAGAGCGCCCCCTTCGATAAAAAAGCTATGAACAAAAGCGTCCGGTTTAGCGATTCTTCCGAAGGTATCCACAAATTCGGCGAATTCCACCGTAAAGGCGTCCGGATTCGCCGGCTTGGTCCGCGCTGCGCGAAGTAGCTTCTCTTCGAATTCGGCGTCGTGCAATTTCGGATGGTTTAAACTTACCGGAAGTGAAGCAAAGAAACTGAAGAGGTCGATGTACCTCTTTCCCGTCTTTGCATCTATAATATTGGTGCCGACGCTCCTCTCCAGATCGATCACGATCGGCATTCCTTCGGCGACCATATACTTTTTTAACGTGGCGTGGACGTGATCAGGCGTTATCGCCCTGTCCGTCATAATTATGTCCTGATGGGTCATTTCATTCTTTCCTTATTCATCATATGCTTCGTCACTGTAAATCAGAGCATACAGAGACCGCCGAAGACTAGGGTAGATCCGGTTTTATTATTCCGTACTATTTATATCGTCGGTTTCCTCTGTTCGTTATCGTTCTTCTCAGTAATTATCGATCTGAGCTCTCTGAAGCTTTCCGCTGTAATCGACGTATACCGCCTTCCATTCGGTGAAGAAGTCGTACACGGTCCATCCTCCCTCCCGGTGGCCGTTCCCGGTCTGCTTGACGCCGCCGAACGGCATATGCGCTTCCGCGCCTATCGTCGGTCCGTTCACATAGGTGATCCCGGCCTTGATGTCGCGAATCGCCTTAAACGCATTATTGATATCCTGTGTATAGATCGACGACGACAGGCCGTAGATCGAATCGTTGAGAACGTTTATCCCTTCGTCGAGCGAAGTGATCCGTATGACTGATAACACCGGTCCGAATATTTCTTCCTTCGCGATTCGCATCGCGGGCTGAACGCCGGTAAAGATCGTAGGTTGATAGAACCAACCGTCGGCGAGACCGTCACCGTTCGCCGCAGCTCCTCCTGTGAGAAGCTCTGCTCCTTCACGGCGGCCGATTTCCACATACCCATGGACATTTTCTCGCTGGCCTTCGTTGACGAGGGGACCGACATCGGTCTCTGCCTTCAACCCGTCGCCGAGTTTTAATTTCCTCGTCCGGTCGAGCAGCATTTGAATAAATTCATCGTACACCTTTTCATGGAGCAGGAGCCGGCTCGTCGCGGTACATCGTTGTCCCGCGGTGCCGAATGCGCCCCAGAGCACTCCGTCGAGTGCGAGTTTCAGATCGGCGTCGTGCATTACGATCTGTGCGTTCTTTCCCCCCAGTTCCAGCGAAACGCGCTTCAGCGAATGCGAAGCGCCGGATGAGATTTTCTTTCCGATCTCGGTCGACCCGGTAAAGCTGATAAGATCGATATCCGGGTGGTCGACAATCGCATTCCCGACGGCGCCGCCTCCGCCATGGATTATATTTACGACTCCTTCGGGAACGCCGGCCTCCGCAAGTATCTCAACCAGAAGCGTTGCGGTCGCCGGCGTATCGGACGCCGGTTTGAATACGACCGTATTCCCGCTCAAGATTGCGGGGAAGATTTTCCATGTGGGGATAGCCATCGGAAAATTCCAGGGAGTGATCACGCCGGCAACGCCGATCGGGACGCGGATCGCCATATTGAACTTATCGGGAAGTTCGGATGGAACTGTATGTCCGAATAACCGCCTCCCCTCACCCTGTGCATAATATGCGGTATCTATCCCTTCCTGCACATCGCCCCTTGTTTCGGAGATCACCTTTCCCATTTCCCGAGTCATCAGTTGCGCTATTTCCTCTTTCCGGCGCATCATGATATCGCCTACGCTCCTCATTATATCCCCCCGCTTCGGTGCGGGAACGAGCCGCCATTTCTCGAATGCGGATCGCGCCGCCTTTACCGCCGCATCGACGTCTTCCTTGCCCGATTTGGGGAAGGTGCCGACGATTTCATTCCACCGGGCGGGATTACGATTCTCGAATGTTTCACCAGATACTGCATCGACCCAGGAGCCGTTGATAAAATTTTGGTACTTATTCGACATGCATTCACCTTAGAATTTTCGTGTACAGATTCGAGTTATGAGAGTCCGATTCGTTTGAATATCGTGTCCACGTGCCTGACGCTTCTCCCGTGATCGAAGAATGCATCGATCTCATCCGGTGTGAACAAGGATCCGATCTCCGGATCGGCTTCGAGGAGATCGCGGAAGGGAGTACCTTTTTCCCATGTCGTCATCGCGTTTCTCTGAACGATGCGGTACGCATCTTCCCGTTTCATCCCTTTTTTCGCCAGAGCCAGAAGCACCGACTGAGACGCAACGAGCCCTTTGGTCCGATTCAAATTTTCCAGCATACGCTCGGGGTATACGAGCAGGTTTTTAACGACGTCCTCCGTCTTTGCAAGTACATAATCGAGAAGGATACAGCTGTCCGGAATGATCACCCGCTCCACCGAAGAGTGGGAAATATCCCGTTCGTGCCACAACGCTACGTTCTCGAGCGCCGCCACCGCATTACCTCTGAGAATACGCGCGAGTCCGGCAATGCGCTCGCATATTATCGGATTCCGTTTGTGCGGCATCGCCGATGATCCCTTTTGCCCTTTGGAGAAGAATTCCTCCGCTTCGAGGACCTCGGTCCGCTGAAGGTGCCTGATCTCCGTTGCGATCTTTTCGAGCGTCGCTCCGATCACCGCGAGTGTCGACATGAATTCCGCATGACGGTCGCGTTGAATTACCTGTGTGGAGACCGGGGCAGGGTTCAGACCCAGCTTACTGCAGACATACTCTTCCACAGAGGGTTCGAGATGCTCGAATGTACCGACCGCTCCGGAGATCATGCCGACCGAAACGGTATCGATGCTGCGTCTGAGTCGATCTGCATTCCGTTTCATCTCCTCGTACCACAGGGCCATCTTGAGTCCGAAGGTAGTTGGCTCTGCGTGGATGCCATGCGTCCGACCGATCATTATCGTATGCTTGTACTTCCTTGCCTGCTCCGCCAATACCTTGATAAGCCGGTCCACTCCATCGCGCAGAAGTTCGCCCGATTGCTTCATCTGCACAGCAAGCGCTGTATCGAGTACATCCGATGAGGTCATCCCGAGATGGATATACCTCGACTCCGGACCCACATATTCGGCAACGTTGGTCAGGAATGCTATTACGTCATGTTTTACCTCATCTTCGATCTGCCCGATGCGATCGACATCGAATTTCGCCTTTTCCCGAATCGATTTCACAGCCTCATTCGGGATGATTCCCAGGTGTGCCTGAGCTTCGCACGCAAGAAGCTCGATCTCGAGCCATACGGAGAACTTATTCTGTTCCGACCAGATCTTCCCCATTGCGGAGCGTGTGTATCGTGTTATCAAGGTACCTCACCTTCAAATTATCCTGGTGGATTGAGAGTCATAGATTTCGGCCGGTTGAGGCGCTGTGCTCTGAGCGGCGGCGGTAAGTTGAGAACGATCCGTCAGCTGCCTGGCATCACAACAATAATAGATATGTTATGATTGCCGGGTTTCGAGCTTCAGTTGAGCCGGCACCTCGTTCTTATCGCGGATCAGCTTCATCTGCAGCACGTCTCCCACGCGCGCGGAATTAACGATATCGACCAATACTTCCTGTGAGGTAATACGCTCGCCGTTCACTTCGATTACCACATCACCGACCTCGAGGCCGGCTCTGCTTGCCGGGCTGTCAGGAAAGACCTGGTTAATTATCACGCCTTCGGCCCGCTCCAATCCGAGGATCCGTGCAAAATTAGCGTCGACGGGTTGTATGCGCATACCCGTCCAGAAACTCCTGTCTATTCTGCCATGTTTCCGTAGATCCTCGACGATTGATTTGACGCGGTTGATCGGGATGGCGAATCCGAGTCCGATGTTCCCGGTATTGTATCCCGATCCGGTGTAGATGAGCGTATTAACCGCGATGACTTCGCCGAGACTGTTAACGAGCGGCCCACCGCTGTTACCGCTGTTGATCGCCGCATCGGTCTGCAGCATCCCCCGATAAACCCGGTTGTTCACCGAACTCAGATTCATATCCTTCGCGCTGATAACGCCTACGGTAACGATCGGTTTATGACCCCGTTCGAACAGACCGAATGGATTTCCCAGCGCGATCACCCACTCTCCGATGATGACGTAGTCCGAGTTCCCGAGAGGTACGTACGGAAGGTCTTCCGATTCGATCTTCAGGAGTGCGATATCCGAGACGAGATCGCTCCCGACTAATTCAGCTTTAAACTGCCGGCCGTCTGAGAGTGTCACTGTAATTTCGGTTGCATTTCCTGCAACGTGATCGTTCGTCAGAATATATCCGTCGGGCGAGATGATAAACCCCGAGCCGAGTCCCCGGACTTCCTGCCTTCTGGTTCGATCGCCGAATCTGTCGCGAAAGAACGGACCGAAGAACGGATCATCGCCGAAGAATTCTCTGAACGGATCCCGATATACGGTCTCTCTGATCTCGATGACGTTGATTCCGACGACCGCAGGACTTACCGTTTCGACGGTCCGGGTTATCGCATTCTGACGCGAGGTACTTATTTCATCCTGTACTCGCTCTATTTCGTCCTGCGAGAAGAGTACGGGTTTCGCCTCGATCCAAACGGGAAGCTTTTCATCCGTGATTTCGTTACGAGCCTCCGTTGCGGCGGGTGCAGAACCGAAAATGATTCCGATCCAAGCGCCGGCAGCGCCGGCAAAAATGAGGAGACATACAATTAAAATGATTCTTCGCGACATATCAGAACATCCTCCTTAAATATTCCCCGGTCGAGTCAACTACTCCGGCCCGAGACAATCCGTTTCAGCGGTCCGATATGACCGCTCACGAGCAACGTACAGAGTATGAGAGCAAAAACCCGTATTGCGTCTGCGGACGTAGTAAATGAGCTCATGCGTTCGATCAAGTCGCCGGGAAGTAAAATCGCAGCGAAGAGAATACCTAATATTGCGGATATATTTGCATAATGGGTATCACGCAGAATCTTCTTCGATAACCACCAGAAGATGAGCCATAAAACGGGAAAAAACCATGCCCATGTAAGAGTTGCTCCGCATGCAGTAGCGAGTCCCCGCCCGCCGTGAAAGCCCAGCCAAACCGGATAAATATGCCCGGCGACAGCGGCAATGGCAGCGCTTCCCCAGATCCAGAATTCTCCGTCGCCGATAATCACCCCGACGTAAACGGCAATCGCACCTTTCACCGCGTCCAGCAGCGCGACAAGAACACTCAGAAATTTTGACCTGGTGACTTTATAGGTATTCGCTGCCCCCACATTACCGCTTCCACTCTTACGAATATCGATTCTGGATCGAGATCGAACGACAAGGTACGCGGTGGGTATGGAGCCGATGAGGTATCCGACTGCGATAGAGAGCGCAATCAGGCTCACTCAATCCCTGTAACTAACGTTTTAAAAATCAGCAATTTAATAACCTAAATTATGAAATTCGGGAGCAATATTCAAGGCAGACGGATCACTGAAATACGACCTGGATACAGGTCAAGGGTTATGTACGGAGTTTCTTTAATTGTGGTGCCAATAGAGTCGGATCGTTGCCAAATTGTCCGAAATAACCGGCCGGGTGGAAGGAGTATTTTGTGGAATACATCAGATAAAAGACGGAATTGCAAGTAACCATTAAATACAATATATTAGCCCTCTATGATATTTACCGGAAGTTTGTAGTTTCTCCTCTCCGGTTCCCGGAAGTGCGGGACAAGCCGGTTTTCAACAAGTATCCCGTCGAATGGGGAGAGTCTCAATATTCTGGTAAATAATCGAATAGTAGAGAGTATTTTTTACCTCCCAAACCGATATTTACCCATCTATATGACGAAGAAGAAGCTCAGGGAATTGCTGAAGCTCTATAAAACAGGCAAGATCCCTGAGGAGAAGCTAATTTCCTTGCTTTCACAACCGGCATCGGAATACCTAAGCTCAGCTACTCTCGATTTACACAGAGAATTGAGAAAAGGGTATCCCGAGGTTATATACTGCGAATATAAAACCCCCGCGCAGGTAGCCGAGATCGCAGCTGCAATTGTCGGGAAAAATCATCTTCTTCTCGCAACACGTGCAACAAAAGATCATTATACATTTGTTAAAAAGAAGGTGAAGGAGGCGGTTTACCATAAAACCAGCCGGACGATCACCCTGAACAAATTTCCTGATCCTTCCAGGCCGGGTCAGGTACTTATCGTGACCGCCGGAACCTCGGACCTTCCCGTTGCGGAAGAAGCCCGGATAACGTTGAAGTGTCTTGGCAGCCGGGTTAAACTTATATGTGATGTCGGTGTAGCAGGCATCCATCGCCTGTTGGAAGTTACCGAGGAACTGCATGCGGCATCCGTCATCATTGTGGTTGCGGGGATGGAAGGAGCTTTGCCGAGCGTGGTCGGGGGAATGGTGGACGCGCCGGTGATCGCGGTCCCGACCTCCGTGGGTTACGGAACCGGCTTTGGCGGAATCGCCGCTTTACTGTCGATGCTGAACAGTTGTTCGAGCGGGGTAACCGTTGTGAATATAGATAACGGATTTGGTGCGGCGTTCGCCGCGCACCTGATGAACCGATAATATTTTGAGGATCCGGATATGTTATTTCCGGATCGCACATAACTCATTCATATACATGCGGTGGGGTACAAATGTCGAAGGATATCTCGAAAATAAAGTATGCCAATAGTATTCTCGAGACGATCGGGAAAACTCCCCTCGTGAAGCTCAACAGGATAACCGCAAACTATCCGGGGAATTACTTCGCGAAGGTAGAGTACTTCAATCCGGGTGGTTCGGTTAAAGACCGGATAGGCGTCGGCATTATCGAGGAAGCGGAGAAAACCGGTCAGCTTAAGCCCGGCGGGACGATCGTCGAGGCGACTTCCGGAAATACCGGCGTAGGACTCGCTATAGCGGCTGCGGTAAAAGGCTACCGCTGTATATTCACCCTGCCGGACAAGATGAGCGACGAGAAGATCAGATTGCTGCGCGCGTACGGTGCCGAAGTCATCATAACGCCCACTGCGGTTCCGCACGAAAGTCCGGAGAGCTATACCGAAGTCGCCAAACGAATCGTCAGGGAAACCCAGAATTCTATTCTCGCAAATCAGTATTACAATCCGAAAAATAACGAGGCGCATTACATTGCTACCGGACCGGAGCTCTGGCAACAGACGGCCGGACAGATGGATTATTTTATTGCCGGCATCGGTACCGGAGGCACAATCAGCGGGACCGGAAAATACCTTAAAGAAAAGGACCCCGATATCAAGGTCATCGGCATCGATCCGCAGGGCTCGATTCTGAGAGATGTCTTCTACTCGAGGAAGCCTCTCTATGAAGGACAGGGTAAACCGTACAAGGTCGAGGGGATCGGCCAGGATTACCTCCCCGGCACCTTTCATATGAAGTACCTCGACGACATTGTCGAGGTAACGGATAAGGAATCGTTTCTCTATGCCAGAAAGCTTACCCGCGAGGAGGGAATATTTGTCGGCGGATCAGCCGGTACCGCGGTCGCCGGAATGTTGAAGTATGCATCCAATTTCCAACCGGACGATGTGATCGTGGTGCTGATTCCCGACACCGGAGAGAGGTATCTCAGTAAAATTTATAACGACGACTGGATGCGGGAGAACGGATTTCTCACTCCCGATAAAGTCACCCTCCGATTCGTACTCGAGGGGAAAGGCAGAGCCATGCCCCCGATCGTATCGGTTGCGCGCAATCAGACCATCCGAAAGGCGCTCGAGCTTATCAGAGAACATAATGTCTCGCAGCTGCCGGTATTCGAGAACGGATCACAAGTCGGGAGCGTCGATGAATCGTACGTGATGCGTGCCGTGATAGAGGATTCACAGCTCTTCGATAAGCCCATCGGTTCGGTGATGCAGGAGCCGTTCCCCGAACTGGCAGCCGACGACCGCATCATCCGGGCAATCGAAGCGCTAACGAAAAAAAATCCGGCGGTGCTCGTCAAGGAGAACGGCAAATACATCGGGATTCTGTCACGGTACGATATAATTGAGTATGTGACGGTATAGGAATATATAATCGCAGGCAGCCGGGATTCCGAACGCGTTCTTGATACTAATGGAGTCGCCGACGTTATGCCTGGCATCGTTATAAAACGAATCAACCCGGAGCCGATGCGCGTTAGGCTCTCGCTACTCTACCACCCGACATCCGATCCTAACTCGCCATGAAAAAGAAAAAATATACCGGATTTTCGACCATTGCGGTCCATGCGGGACAGAGTCCCGATCCCACTACCGGTGCCGTGATGACTCCGGTCTACCTGACATCGACCTATGTCCAGCAGGAGATCGGAAAGCATAAAGGTTACGAATATTCCCGGGTATCGAATCCCACACGCACCGCGTTGGAAGAGAACATTGCGGCTCTTGAGAACGGAAGGTACGGCGCGTCGTTCGCAAGCGGCATGGCGGCGATCGACGCGATCATGTACCTTCTCAAACCGGAAGACCATGTCATAGTTTCAAAAAATGTTTACGGCGGTACGTACCGCGCAGCAAAGATGGTATATGAAGCCTACGGCTTGAGATACTCATTTGTCGATACAACGGATCTTATGCATGTCGAAGCTGCACGAACGAAAAATACAAAAATGCTTTTTCTGGAGACGCCGACAAATCCGACCATGGAGATCACCGATCTCCATGCTGCTGCTGCATACTCGAAAAAACATAAACTGATATCGGTCGTTGACAATACATTCGCCACCCCCTATCTGCAGCGTCCGCTGGAATTCGGCATAGACATCTCGGTACACAGCGCCACCAAGTATCTGAACGGGCACAGCGATATGCTCGGAGGTGTCGTCGTCACCGATTCTGAGAAGATCATCGAATCGCTTCGGTTTACACAAAAAGCGATCGGCGGCATCCTCTCCCCGTTCGATGCATGGTTGTGTCTCCGGGGGACTAAAACGCTCGCTTTGCGCATGGACCGTCATGGCGAGAACGCCCGCCAGGTCGCCGAATTCCTCGTTTCCCACCCGGCGGTCAGGAAGGTGTACTACCCCGGTTTACCCGACCATCCGCAGTACCAGCTTGCGAAAAAGCAGATGAAGGGATTTGGAGGAATGATTGCGTTCGATGTCGGAACCCTCGCGAAAGCGAACCGGATGCTTCGCCGTGTCAGACTCTGTTCTCTCGCGGAAAGCCTCGGGGGCGTCGAAACATTGATCTCCCATCCCGCAACGATGACCCATGCCTCCGTGCCCCGGAAGAACCGGATCGAAGGGGGTATTTCCGACGGACTGGTCAGAATCTCGGTCGGCATCGAAGACGCTTCCGATATAATCGACGATCTCCGTTCGGCACTCTGAACGGGTAAAATGCGGATTTCTTTTCGCAAAACTTCTTGAATAGCTTGATGAGATTTTGTAACTTTAAAAAATTGTGCGTCATTCCCTATCATCGCGTCCCGGAAATGCATATATGAAAGCAGTCATCATGGCAGGCGGATTCGGCACTCGCCTCCGTCCGCTTACGTGCAACATTCCGAAACCCATGGTCCCCGTGATGAATAAACCGATGATGCACCACATCGTTGACTTACTGCGCGAACATGGGATCACCGAGATCGTCTCCACCCTTTTCTATCAGCCGGAAATTATAAAAAAATATTTCGGCGATGGCTCGAAGTTCGGCGTCCGGATGAGCTATTTTGAGGCGGATGAGGATTTCGGGACGGCTGGAAGCGTGAAGAACGCCGGCGAGGTGCTTAGTGGATTTCTGAACGAACGCTTTATCGTCATCAGCGGCGACGTGCTTACCGACATAGATCTCACCGCGGCCGTTCAATTCCATGTCTCAAAGGGATCGAAGGCCAGCATCGTGCTCAGCCATGCGGTTAATCCGCTACAGTTCGGCGTGGTCATTACAGACGACGAGAACCGTATTACACGTTTTCTCGAAAAACCTTCGTGGGGTGAGGTATTCAGCGATACGATCAACACGGGTATCTATATCATAGAGCCGGAAGTGCTCGCCATGATGGAACCGAAGGTGGAATACGATTGGAGCCAGAAAATTTTTCCCAGGATGCTTCGCGAGAAGCAGCCGCTCTACGGTTACATATCGGATTCATACTGGCGCGATATCGGCAATTTGAACGAGTATCAGGAAGCCCATCTCGACGCCCTTCGAGGGGTCGTCAAGGTCCCCTATATGAAAGGCAGCTCCAATATCATGTTCGGCGAGGGGACGACCATGCAGACGGCAGATACCAATTTACATGGAAAAATTCTGCTCGGAGCGAACGTCAAGATTCATAAGAACGTCAAGCTTTCAAACTGCGTCATCGGCAACAGCTGCGTCGTTGAAGAAGGGGCGACGATCGCGAATTCCGTGCTGTGGGACGATGTGTATATCGGCCCCGACAGCAGTGTATCTTCCAGCGTCATCGGATTCAAGAGCGTCATCGGCGAAGGTGCAAGCATCGACGACAATGTTTTCATCAGCGACAATTGCTCGATAGGCAGGCGCGCGAAGCTTTTTTCGAACATCAAGCTCTGGCCCGACAAGGTGGTGGAGGACGGAGCCGTGCTCTCGAGGAGCCTGGTTCAGGAAGACAAGTGGCTGCGTGAATTGTTCGCCGATGCCCGCATTACCGGCATCTCGAACATAGAAATGAATCCGGAATTCGGCGCGAAATTGGGCACCGCGTATGGTTCCTTCATCGGTCCCGGCAAAATCGTCGCGACGTCGCGCGACTCGGACAATGTTTCGCGCATGATGAACCGTGCACTTATCTGCGGCATCATCTCCGCAGGCGTTTCGGTGAACGACCTGCGCTCGACACCCATCCCCATGGTGCGCCACGCGCTCAGCACGGGGAAAGAGGTGGGGGGATTCCATGTACGGAAATCGCCGTTCGATAAGAACCTGAACGATATCATTTTCTTCGACGAGGACGGAAGGGACCTCCCCTCCTCGAAGACCAAGAAGATCGACAGACTCTTTTTCGGCGAGGATATTAAGCGGGTCGGACATAACGGCGTCGGATCCATTTATTTTCCCGAACGCACGACGGAAAGCTATCTCGAACGTTTCCTGCGGAACATCGACGTCGAGCTTATCAACAGCTCGAAATTCCGCATCGCCGTCGATTATTCCAACGGCAGCAGCGCGACGATCTTCCCCAATATACTCGGCAGATTGAAAATGCAAGTCGTTTCGCTGAATGCGTATCTGGATCCGCAGAAGCTGACCAGGGATAAATCGGAGTTCGATTACGCGGTCACCCAGCTTTCGCATATCGTGACCTCGTTGAAGTACGACGCGGGATTTCTCATCGATGCGGGGGGCGAAAAACTTTTCCTCGTCGACGAGAACGGCAATCCCATCGACATAGACCGCCTGCTCGTCCTGGTCACCAAGCTCTTCCTGATGACGCATCCCGACACAAAGAAGATCGCAGTGCCCATTACGACCTCAAACGTCATCCTCGATCTTGCCGCGCAACACGGGGTGGAATTATCCTTCACCAGGAACAGCCACCTCGCAATGATGGAAGCTGCCCGCGACCAGTCGGTAAAATTTATCGGCGGTACCAAAGGCGGTTTTATTTTTACGGAATTCCTGTTCGCGACGGATGCCATGTTCGCCGCAATGAAGATACTCGAGATGATGGCGAGCGCCGGACTTCATCTCGGCGAACTGAACAACCAGATACCCCACCATCATCTCATGAAACGGAACATCCGGTGTCCCTGGGAGGCGAAGGGCCGCGTCATGCGCCATCTCATGAAAGATTCCGAAGAATACAAACGGGAACTCATCGACGGGGTAAAAATATTTATCGATGAAACGCCGACGACGATACTCCTCATCCCCGATAAAGAACGGCCCCTGTTTCACGTCAACGTCGAATCCCCCGACAAGGAGCGGGCCGTCGGGTTGCTTGAAGAATATGAACAGAAGATCATCAGTTGGCGGGATAATCTTCACGGGTAGGCCATGACGCCAATCTGAAGGAATACATCCTATGCGTATTACCGATTATCTGCATGAATCATTCGTGAGTGAATCGCTCCACGGAAAATCAAAATCCGAGATCATCGATGAGATGCTGGGCCTCATCAAGAGTTCGGAACGCATCACCGATTTCGAGAAAGTCCGGAGGGCGGTCTTTGAACGCGAGCAGATCATGTCTACCGGCGTCGGCAACGGATTTGCGATCCCCCATGGGAAAACCGACGGGGTGACCGATATCGTTGCGGGTTTCGGCATTACCGAGCGTGCAATCGAGTACGACGCCCTCGATAATAAGCCCGTCAGACTCGTATTCATTCTCGTCGGCAGAGACAATATGGTCGGTTCGCACATAAAGCTCCTCAGCAGGGTCTCGAGGCTGATGAATAACGAATCGTTCCGGAACAAGCTGCTGACGCTCAAATCACCGGAAGAGATTATCAAGGCATTCCGCGAGGAGGAATCAATTCATTTTGTGGGTTGACGCTACCGATTCATACATGTTTCTACAGGGAGTACATTGAAGTTCCAGGCAATTACCGGCACCAAAGACATCCTGCCGGCAGAATCGTACCGATGGCAGTACGTCGAGCAATCCTTCCGCGACCTCGCCGCCCGTTTTAACTTCAGAGAAATCCGAACCCCCGTCTTTGAACTGACGCAGCTTTTCGCCCGGGGCATCGGGGAGCTGACCGACATCGTCGGAAAAGAAATGTATACATTCGAAGACCGAAGCGGCAATTCGCTGACGATGAAACCGGAAATGACGGCTTCGGTAATCCGTGCGTATATCCAGCACAATCTCGGACATCAGCAGCCGGTCACCAAACTCTTTTACCTTGCGCCGATGTTCCGCCAGGAACGTCCGCAAAAAGGGAGATTACGGCAGTTTCATCAGTTCGGCCTCGAAATACTCGGACCGCCCGGTGCGGAAGCCGATGCAGAGATCATCATCGCGACTTCGGAATTCTACAAAACGCTCGGCATTCACTCCTACGCGCTCAGGGTCAATTCAGTCGGATGCCGTAACTGCAGGCCGCGATATAAGGAGCGGTTGAAAGCGTACCTGCAGCCGTATCTGGAGTCGCTCTCCGCCGAAAGCCGGAAACGTTTTGATAGCAATCCGCTTCGGATTCTCGATTCGAAGGATGAGGAGGACAGGAGAATCACGGCGACGGCTCCTCTCCAGAAAGACAACCTGTGTCCGGACTGTGCAGCTCATTTCGAAACGCTGCAGCAGTACCTTACCGGAGCGGAAATAAAATTCGAGATTGACGGGAGGATCGTGCGGGGACTGGATTACTATACGAGAACGGCGTTCGAATTCACAAGCAGCGAACTCGGAGCGCAGGACGCACTCGCCGGCGGCGGCCGTTACGATCTGCTCGCGAAGGAATTAGGAGGCGACGAAACCCCCGGCGTCGGAGTGGCGGGAGGTTTGGAACGGCTTCTCCTCGTCCTTGAGAGCGGCGATGCAACAGGACCGAAGGAACCCGCGCCGCTTGTTTTCCTCGCCGCTGCCGATCCGGAATCAAGATTATGGATATACAAGCTTGCGCAGGATCTGCGAAGAGCGGGCATCGCCTGCGAGAGCGATCTCATCGGGAGAAGTCTCAAGGCGCAAATGCGCGAAGCGACCAGGCAGCATGCCCCTCACGTCGTCATTGCCGGAACGCAGGAACGCGAACGGAACGAGGTAACCCTGAAGGATATGCAATCCGGAGAACAGAAGCGGCTCTCAAGAGACGAGCTTCTTTCGATGTTTAAAAGCTCCGTTGTTCGTTAGCCGAGGAATCCGCCGATGCCTAAATATCCCAACCCGGAATATTTCCTGCGGATCGAGCCGCACGTCGACGACCGGTCGGGAAAGCAGGGCCACCTCCTCAAGCTGACGAGTGTGAAGGAGTTCAGAACGTTTCTTTACGATATCAAAGCTGACGTCACCATCGAGGCCGACGTTATTCGCGTGGTAATTCAGGGATTGAGCGCACCACAGATCACGATTCCGGAGCACGGCCCGGCAAGATTCAATACGGTGCTCTACAACCTGAAAGGCACGTACACGCTTTCGGTATCCAAATACAACGGCCCTGAAAATATTTTCACGGTCCATTTCACTCCATCGAAAACGATTCAGAAAAAACCAAAACCGAAAAAAGTCTTTGTTAAACTGGAAACCACGGATACAGAATAGTCTATGAGACCTATATTAATCGAACTCGGTCCGATAACATTGTACAGCTACGGTCTGATGATGGCGCTCGGGTTTTTCTCGGCGTATACCGTCCTGTATAAAGAACATCAGCGACTGAACCTGGACGTGAACCGGGCAGGTACGATTCTCATCATCGCGCTCATCTGCGGCGTTGCCGGCGCAAAAGTTCTCTATATCCTCGGCGATTGGAGCCGCTTCGTAAAAGATCCGGCGGGACTGATCTTTTCCCCAACGGGTCTCGTATGGTACGGCGGTTTTGTAGGCGGTCTGGCCGGTATGTATTTTTACATAAGGAAGAAAAAACTACATATCCGCCAATACCTCGATATGATCGGGTTAGGAGGTATGATCGGCTATGCGGTCGGACGGCTCGGCTGCCATTTTGCCGGCGACGGCGACTACGGCATTCCGACGAACCTCCCATGGGGAACGATATATGCGAACGGTACATTTAAACCGACTAATGCCGTTGCCGATTATTTCTTCCGTAATCCCGATGAGGCACAGCGGTGGAACTACCATGAATTGACGGGGGACATCGTCGGCAGCGACCGATTCGGCGCCATTACCGCATTCGACACCACCGTCGCTATGCATCCGACGCCGGTCTATGAATTCCTCATGGGTGTGATCGTTTTCATTCTTCTCTGGAAATTAAGAACCCGACTGCACCCGGCGGGAATGCTGTTCTCGCTCTATGTGGTATTGATGGCGGTTCAGCGATTCATCATCGAGTTTATCCGGCTGAATCCTAAATTCTTCCTCGGTTTGAGCGAAGCGCAGCTCATCTCGGTCGTACTCTTCGCAGGAGGATTGGCGGCAATGGTCTTTCTGAAAAAGAAGGCATGAAAACCGTCACCCTCATTTCAAAGGACGATTGCTCCCTCTGCACCAAAGCGCTCGGTGCGCTCGAACTGCTGCAACAGGATTTTCCGTTTCACATCAACATCCGGAAAATAACACCCGCGGACAAAGACTATTCGCTGTACCATGAAAATATACCAGTCGGACTGGTCGACGGGGTAGAAGTGTTCCGGTATCATGTCGACAGGGAAAAACTGCTCGGAGTACTCACGGGATAGATATGTTCATTTTCGCAAAGTTATTGCAGGCGACCGGCATGACCTCTCTTCTGATCGGACTGATACTCGGACTTCAGGGAGATATGGCGGCTCAGTATTATTATTTCTTCGCGGGGATTGCGATCTTCTTCGTCGGCTGGCTGATCCAGAAGAAGATCCGCGTCCAGCCCCCTGCGGATTCCGAACAGACAGACCGTACCGAATGACCGGACATCACCCGCCGGACCCCGGATAACAATATATTTCGACTCTTAATACGATCCACGGACAACCTCCGTCAAAAAACTTTATGTCTGTTATCGTCGGCCGTAATCCCGTCATCGAAGCGCTCAAGTCCGGGCGAACGATCGAAAAGATCGTCATCCTGCACGGAAGCCATGGGAAGCCCGTATCGATTATCCGTTCGCTGGCCGACTCCCGCCGCATTAAGTGCGTCGAGGTGAACCGGGAGAAATTCAGGGAGATTACCTCATCGGATGCTACCCAGGGCGTCGCGGCAATCGTACCGGTGAAGCAGTATGACGATCTGGAAGACGTTCTTTACCGGTTATCGAACCTGCCGCCGGATGAAAAGCCTCTCCTGCTTTTACTCGATGAGATAACCGATCCTCATAATATGGGCGCTCTCATCCGGACGGCGGAATGCGCCGGTATACACGCCGTCGTCATACCGAAACATCATTCGGCTCCGCTAACCGACACCATATCAAAGACATCCGCCGGCGCTATAGAACATATCGCGCTCTGCAAGGTTACCAATCTCGCGCAGACTATCGATTCGTTGAAGGAAAAGAGCTTCTGGATCATCGGCACTGAAGGAACAGGCGGTACAAACTACGATGCAGCGGATTACCGGCACGCGACAGCAATCGTCGTCGGAAGCGAAGGGAGAGGTATGCGACGGCTCGTACGCGAGAAATGCGATCAACTGGTTCGGATTCCCCTGAAAGGCAAGATTCAGTCGCTGAACGCATCGGTCGCCGGCGCAATAGTCATGTACGAAGCCGCCAAACAAAGGGGCTGGAGTAAACCGGCCGATGAGTAAATAAATCCTCATTACGGCGCTTTCCACCGAGAGAGCTGCTCCCGGCGTCCGGTGCAATCCGTACTTTACACTTTGAAGAGGATTCAATACATTCGGGGATGACGAACAAGCCAAAATCGATGGACCGGATTCCCGTGGACGTTCTCCTCGGAGCGTATTCGAACGGCTACTTTCCCATGTCAAAACCGGGCCGGGAAACCGTTGATTGGTATTATTCGGATCCCGCTACGGTTATTCCCCTCGATAGATTCGTTGTTCCCCGATCGTTGAAGCAGTTTATCCGGAAATGTTCCTGGCTCGTTTCGACAGACAGCGCTTTCGCCGACGTTATCCGCGCCTGCGCCAAACGACGGGAGACGTGGATTTCCGGCACGATCATCAGAAGTTACACTCAGTTGCACGAAGAGGGCTATGCGCACTCGGTGGAGATCAGCGACGAACGCCGTCTAATCGGGGGCTTATATGGCGTATCTATCGGCGGTGCATTTTTCGGCGAATCGATGTTTCATGTTCGCCCGAACGCCTCTAAAACTGCGCTTGCGGTTCTACTCCGGATGCTCCAACACTCCGGTTACCGGATGCTCGATATTCAAATGCTTACACCCGTCATGGAGCAATTCAGCGCACAGCAGATACACAGAGATCAATATATCTCGGCTCTGAAAGAGGCATTGGATACCGAGCATATATTCCCGCGCGTTCACCGGATGCCGGTCCGGGATATATTTGATACTTGACCCTGTCGCTGGAAGTCGTATATTGGTATCATTCCCATATATGCCGGTCAAGGGATAACGCGGAGAACAAATTACTGAACAAACCACCGTTACGAAATATTCTTATCGATACGATTAGGAGGGATTCGATACCGGAACATTTTTTAGAATTTTGCCCAGGAGACTTCCCTATTAACATCAACAAATCGGAATATTCGTTATATGAAACTTATACTCTGTCTAGCTTTTTTCCTCATGCAGATAACAATGAACGCTCAGGCTCAGACTCTTCCCGATGAAACGGCTGTTCAGCGTTTCATCCGGTATGTGCAGATCAATACCCAATCGGATCCCGACGCGACGACCGTGCCCAGCAGCGAGGGTCAGCTCGATTTCGGTAAAATGCTCGCCGATGAACTGCGCGCACTCGGACTCCGCGACATCGAGATCGATCAATATGGGTTCGTAACCGCAACTCTGCCCTCCAATCTGCCCGAAGATCTAGACCGAAGAGATGAGATTCCGGTGATAGGATTGCTCGCACACATGGATACGTCTCCCGATGTGAGCGGCGAGAACGTCCGCCCCGTCGTCCACAGGAATTACCGGGGAGGCGACATCGTCCTACCGGGCGACCGGTCGCAGGTTATCCGCGCAAACGAGAATCCCGCACTACAGCTCGCCGTAGGATCCGACATAATTACCTCCGACGGTACCACCCTCCTGGGCGCGGATAACAAAGCCGGCATAGCTGCGATCATGACAGCCCTGCAACACCTGGTGAGGGATCCCGTTCTCTACCGGCATGGAGACATACGTATAGCGTTCACGATCGATGAAGAGATCGGATCCGGGATATCCCACTTCGACATTGAACGGTTTGGCGCCGACGTCGCGTATACCATCGACGGAGGCACAACGGGCGAGATCAGCAATGAAACCTTCAATGCGAAGACCGCTATCGTACGGGTCAGAGGACGGGACATCCATCCGGGGTATGCAAAGGATATCATGGTCAACTCGATCCGGATTCTCTCCGAGTTTATCAGCCGGCTGCCCAGGGATATCTCGCCGGAAAGAACAGCCGGGCGGGAGGGATACATTCATCCGAACAACCTCACCGGATCGACGTTCCACTCGGAGGTCCGGATGCTGCTGCGCGACTTTGCAGATGAGGGCATGTATGAGAAGGAATCGATTCTGCGTACTATAATGGAGCAGTTGATCTCCGAGTATCCCGAGGCGGATATTGAACTTGAAATCCAGGATTCATATAAAAATATGCGGTATTGGCTCGACGACGACCCGCGAGTCACCGATTACGCCATGGAAGCGATCCGTCGGGCCGGACTGGAGCCGAACCTCAAACCGATTCGAGGCGGAACCGACGGTGCACGTCTGACCGAACGCGGTCTTCCTACGCCGAATCTTTTCACCGGCGGAGAGAACTTCCACAGCAGACAGGAATGGCTGTCGGTTTACGGATTGAATAAATCCGTCGAGACTATCCTGCATCTCTTCGAGATATGGATTGAAAAAAGTTTGAAAACGGAAGAAGAATAACTCCGTCAGCTTATCCCGTCACCGCAGATCGTTATCCGCAGCGGCGGTTCAAGTACAGGTACGACGCTTACAGGAGGTATCTATGAAGAGATTCATATGCTTCTGTCTGCTCTTCATGGGATTCGTTGCTCCCATCACCGCACAGTGGATCCCCCAACCCTTCCCGACTTCAGAGTTCCTTTACAAAGTCCGGTTTGCCGATCTGCAAACAGGCTGGATTCTCGGCGAGAATTATCTGTATAAAACGACGGACGGAGGAGCATCGTGGATCCCTCACAAAATGACGACCGGTTACGGCCAGGCCCTCCACGTACTGAGCGAAGATGTGGTTTTTCATGCCAACTTCGACTCTGTGCTCGAACGGACGACCGACGGCGGAGCGTCCTGGTCTATCGTCGATACCCTTCAGATATCCTATTTCGATTTTGATTTCATCTCACCCGAGATCGGTTTCGCAGGGGGCGGGTTCGGCTCTCCCCTTCAACCCATCATACGAAAAACCGCCGACGGAGGATCAACGTGGACGACCCTTGCATCCTCCTTTACGGAAATGGAAATCGAAGGGTTGTCTTTTACCAATGAGAGTATGGGCTGGGCGGTTTCATATTCAGGACTCATGTTCTCGTCCGACGACGCGGGTATTCAATGGTCATTCCAGGATACCGTCGGCCGGACTGAGACCGGATTCAACGCCCCCGTTCGCGACGTCCAATTCACAACTCCCGATAGCGGCTGGGCGGTTGGCGGGCTCTCAAGCTTCAATGTCATCGCACGTACAGCGGATGGCGGATCCTCATGGACATTTCTCCCCTCCAGGGGAGGCAGCTGGCGCGAGATACAGATGCTTAATTCATATGTCGGGTGGGTTGTCGGAGCCCGGTATGATCCGTATGTAATGCGTACCATCAACGGAGGGGAATCGTGGGAGCCGCAAACATTCTCCGCCGACTCCGATCCCCCGCTTGGTCTCGAGTCTATATTTATGCTGGACGAGAATCTCGGCTGGGCAGTCGGAGGTTCGGGAGTTTATAAAACGACAAACGGAGGAAGCTCCGCTGTCTCGGTCGATCGCTCTCCCAATCCTGAGGAATTCGGACTCGCACAGAATTACCCGAATCCGTTCAATCCGTCAACGGTCATTCGCTTCCGGGCGGCGGAACCCGGGATTGTAACGCTGAAGGTTTACAACACACTCGGGCAGGTGATCTCTATCCTTGCAGACGAATACCTGCAACCGGGGAGCTACAGCGTCGAATTTCGAGCCGATGGATTACCGGGAGGTATCTATTTTTACAGGTTGTCTACCGGATCTTTCTCCCAAACCAAACGCCTGGTACTGGTCAAATGATCCGCCGTCCATTCGAATCGTACCAACTGATAACCGATTTGGGAAAAACTATCTTCAGATAGAAACAACGATGAGTATAAAGGTAATACTATTCGGCGCCACCGGCATGGTCGGTGAGGGCGTGCTGCACGAATGTCTGGCCGATGAAGCCGTCGCATCCGTTCTCGTAATCGGAAGAAGATCGTGTGACACGCGACATCCGAAACTCAGGGAGATTCTACACGGCGATTTTTTCGATTACTCCGGGATCCGTGAGGAGATGAAGGGTTACGATGCATGTTTCTTCTGTCTAGGCATCTCTTCGATCGGCAAAAATGAAAAGGACTATCGGCGGATAACGTATGACCTGACCATGTCCGCAGCACGCACGATCGCTGAGATCAACCCGGAGAGTGTATTTTGTTACGTGTCCGGTCTCGGAACAGACAGCACCGAACAGGGGCGCGTTATGTGGGCCAGGGTTAAAGGAAAAACGGAGAACGATCTGATGAAGCTGCCGTTCCGGAAGGCGTTCGCATTCAGACCGGGATATATCAGGCCGATTCCGGGACTCAGAAACACACTGCTCTTTACAAAACTGCTCGCCCCCTTTTATCCGTTCATGCGCCTCTTCTTTCCGGTATACGTATGCACGCTCGAGGATTTAGGCCGTTCGATGATCCATGCTGCTACGCATGGATACTCGAAAAATATCCTCGAATGTAAAGACATCACATTGCTCGCACGTTCGATTCATTCAGAGGAAAAGCAACCTCGGTAATTATTTGATGTAAAGTATCCGCCGGCGAAATCGTCGTCGGGAAAACCGTTGTGATATTGACGGAATTTTCCTATTATTCCGGGAGCAAAGCGAAGATGTAACTACGAGACCCCGCACCTAACGCATGTAACGTCCGTCAGATCGGCATCTTGAGACGAACCGTAGTTATGGACGTATTTGGTGTAGTTTATAGAGTCACCAGGTCGTTTTATAAACTCACAACAAATACCGGAGTTCAGGATGCTGCCCAACCTTCTGCTGCTTCAGATAGCCGGTTTCTTTCTCATCCTCGAAACCGTACTCCCTTCCGACAACCCGATACGAATATTCCCCTACGTCGAGGATTTTCAATCGGTCTCACCTCCCGAGCTGCCTCACGGCTGGACGACGAGCGGAAACAGAAACGCTGCAGGCGATTTCGAGACAGAGATTTTCCAGAATGCGACCCGTCTCCTCGCCCGTAATGCAACGATCGAACAGTTCGTAAGAACTCCGGCGTTCGACTTCACCGGCTTCCGTCCGGACCGGATCGGGTTTCACGAGCGGCGGAGCGGCACCTTCGGAGCGGAGGTAATTCTGAGTGCGATCCTCGGCGGGAGCGAGATGGTCGAGATCGGCAGAACTAATCTTGCCGCCCCGAATGTCTTTCAAAACCGGATATTCGAACTGCCCGCCAGGCTTATCAATGAGCCCCACGTGGTGTTCGAATGGCGGATATTACCGGTGAGCGAAGGGGCATCCGGTCTGCTGCGATACGATCAGATCGAACTCCTCGCCCACCCCGTGCTCGAACATGATCTGAGGCTCACCCGGTTTCGCCTCGATCCTCCTTACCCTACAACTTCGGACGAGTTGCAGACCGAAGTCGTCGTTCTGAACAGGGGCATTTCCGATGCCGCGGGATTCTTTCTGCACTTTATGGACAGCGGGGATCGACTCCTTCATACTGAACCTGTTCAGACACCTATCCCTCCGGACGATTCGATCAGAGTCGTTTCGAGCTTCCCTTCGACCGAAGAAGGTGACAAATGGGTCACGGTATATCTCGACTATCCGCCGAATCAGCAGACCGGTTCGTCGACCATAACCCGAAAGTTGACGGTTGCCCGTCCGGTCTCGCGTATTCCCTGGTCTGAAAATTTTTCCGATGACGCAGAGCATATCCCGTCCGGATGGAGAACGAGTTATACCGGGGATTCTCCGGACGCCGAGATGATTACGACCATCGTTCACAGCGGAGCAGCAGCCCTCCTGCTTCGCAATGCCGCACGCGGCCAATATATTGTGCTGCCCCCATTCGATCCCGATGCAGGTATACATGAAAAGCTTACGTTCTTCGAACGCCGAACCGGAACGTTCGACGCAACCGTCGAAGTATCACTCAGTTTCGACAGCGGTAGATCATTCGGTGAACCGATTGCACGCTTCAGTCACAGCGGAGAAAGCGGTTATGTGCTGCGTTCAATACCTCTCCCGGAACCGGATGCGGACCATAGGCCGTTCTATATCAGAATTTCATCGGCGGGCGACGGTACAGGAACGACGGGAACGATACGATTGGACGGATTCGAGGTCTCCGGAAAACTTCATCACGATGTGTTGATCGAGTCGGTCGATCTTTATCCAGATACACCGATCGTCGGAGAACCGGTTTCATTCAGCGTTCGGATCGTCAATAACGGTTTATCGGACGCGGCGGGAATAAGCGTCCGAATGTACAGGCGAATATCCGATTCCGATGATACGCTGCTCATCGGAGCGATTAATTCCGGATCTCCGCTCGGATACGACGACCGGCTTCTCGTAGAATTTGCCTATATTCCGGAGAGACCTGTCGAAAAGGAATTTATCTTCGTCGTCGATTACCCTTTCGACCGGAATACCGATAACAATGTGTATACGCTCTTCCTTCATCCCGCGCCCGTCCACTCGTCGGTTGTCATCAATGAGATTATGTACGCACCGGCGAGTCCCGAACCTGAATGGATAGAACTATACAACAGGAGCTCCGCTCCGGTAAACCTGCGCGGCTGGAGATTCGGCGACCGGGATACGACGAGGCACTACACGATTACCGGGAGCGACTTTACACTGCGGCCCGGAGAGTATGCGCTCGTCACAAAGGATGCGTCGATATTCCAGGCATACGACACTATTCCTTCCCCCGTTATTCAGGTTCCGGCCAAGCCCACATTTCTCTGGAACAGCCAGGGAGACGTGGCGTATATCTACGATCACAACGGGAAAGCGCACGACAGGGTCGAATTCACTCCCGCATGGGGAGGTACGGGGGGATCTTCTCTCGAAAGAATAGACCATAACAACCTTTCCGGCGACCGGTCAAATTGGGGTTCATCCGCGGCAAGGGGTACGCCGGGATTTGAAAACAGCATCGGCAGAAAAGAGTATGATCTTGCGATACGTTCCCTAACAGTTCATCCTGCCGTACCGGAACCGCTGCAGCCTGTCGTTTTCCTGATTTCGATCGTGAACAGAGGGAGAGCTCGGGCATCGGGTTTCGGATTGGCGCTGTACAGTGATTCAAATCCCGATCAGATCGATGACCTGACATACGGATCCGTTCTGGAACCTCTCGACTCGATCGTCATGAGCCTGGAATGGCGGGAACCTTCACCCGGTTATACATCGATGTCTCTGTACCTTGATTATCCACCCGACCAGCGTCAAACCGACAATTACCTTGAGTTCGAATTGTTGGCCGGTTTTCCCCCTCGAACGTTAATCGTGAACGAGATACTGTATCATCCACGGGAGAACCAGCCCGAATTTGTCGAAATCTATAATCCCGGTACCATTCCCGTCGATATCCGTAACTGGAGCATTCGCGATCGGGAGACGCCTGGCGGAAGAATCAACCGGTATGTTTTGAGCGAACAATCGCATAACTTGCATCCCGGCGATTTCATGATTCTCTCATCCGACTCCACTCTATTCGGGCGATACGATATTCCGCAAGGCGTTTATATCAGAATAGAGAACAGAACGGGACTCGGATTTACGACGACGGGCGACGAGGTACTGCTCCTGGATCCGAGCGGCGCCGTCGTCGATTCCGTTCCATACCTGCCCGCATGGCATCATCCCGATATCGTCGACGTTCGCGGGAAGTCCCTTGAGAGAATCTCTCCGTTGCTTTCGTCGACCGATAGATATAACTGGAGCACGTCCGCCGATCCTGCCGGAGCCACGCCGGGGAGAGCTAATAGTCTTTATACCGAAACGCCCCCCCTCTCCGCCAGTTTAACCGCACACCCCAATCCATTTTCACCCACGGGTGACGGCTTCCGGGATCATACGATCGTATCATTCCGTCTTCCGACGAGCACCGGGATGGTCCGCCTGCGGATATTTGATTCCGTCGGCAGAGAGATACGTACGCTCCTCAATCATAGTCCGTCCGGTCCAGAAGGCTACATCGTTTGGGACGGCAGAGACGAGCGCGGCCGGAGAGTACGTCTCGGAATTTATATTCTCCTGCTCGAAGCTTACGACGCACGGGGAGGTAATCTTGTCCGGCTCAAACAAACGGTTGTCGTGGCCGATCGTCTTTAAATATCGAAGCATCCCCTGCGTTGCTCTTTCCCGATTCCTTTCGTACATTAACAAAAGTTATTTTCAATCAGCATATGAAGCCGATCGACATAAATAATCACCAGGATCAGTACTTGGCTACGTTGGAAAAAGCCCGCCGCCTCCATGACGACGGCGTGGACGGACTCACGCTCGCACGCGAGCTAACCATCGAGACGGATGTATTTATCAACAATCTGTTCGACCTGCTCGATCCCTCGCTCAAGGAACCCGTTGCCATACTCGCTCTCGGCGGATACGGACGGTGCGAGCTGTCTCCGCATTCCGACATCGACCTGCTCATATTATTCCGGGATGAGGAACACCGTAAAACCGCGGAACATAGTTCCATGGCGTTCCTGCATCTGCTCTACGATGTCGGATTCAACATCGGTCATTCGTTCAGGAGCTACCGGGAGATGCTCGATCTGCATGAGACCGATTTCGACTCCTGGGCATCGCTGCTCGAATCGCGCTACCTGTGCGGCAATCCACGCTTATACAATGAATTCGTTTCGATCGTCAACGACCTCAATAAGTCAAACAAAAACCTCGCTTTCGTACGTCACGTCATAGATCAGATCCAGCAGCGTCATCAGCGTTACGGTAATTCCGTCAAGCTGCTGGAACCGAACGTTAAATACAGCGCCGGAGGATTACGCGACCTGCATACGCTCGTCTGGATCGACCGTTATCTGAAACCGAATCCCCTCCATCCGATCACACCCGATAAACCCGTCTATGTCTCCGCGTGCGAAGGGTTGATCAATGAATATAGCGAAAACGGCAGGATCGACCGGGCCCAACAAAACCGTCTGCATGATGCGCTGAGGTACCTGCTCCGTACCAGACATCAACTTCACTTCCTCGCAGGAAATACACATGATAGTCTGGACTTTCCAATCCAGGAGGGCGTAGCGAATGGATTGGGATACGACGATTCCAGCTTAAGACGGGCAGTTGAAGGCTTCATGCGCGAGTATTATATACATGCCCGCGAGATCGCTACCTTCAATGCGATCTTCGTTCAGACCTATTCGGAACTTTACCATCCACCCCGGATAGTGCATGAGCGCACCGTCAGACTGGACGAGATTTTTACGTTCGACGGTAGTCAGATCGGCCTCAGCGACGAATTCCCGTCAAAATGGGAATTGACGGGAATTCACCTTCTGCGGGTGTTCTTACACCAGGCTAAACTCGGCAAGCCCGTTTCGAACCGGGTGCGCCGTTTTATTTTCGATAATCTACATCTGGTAAACGAGACGGTACAGGCATCGATGGATGCGGGGGGAATCTTCGCCGCGATCCTCCGCGCGCCGTATACCGCGCTGGCGCTGCGTTCGATGCATGAGTACGGCGTCTTCGAGCGCTTTATACCCGAGTTCGGCGACCTGGTCGCTTTCTTTCAACACAATATCTATCATTTCTATACCGCCGACGAGCACACGCTCATCGCTATTGAAAAGCTCAACCAGCTCGATCGGGATGCCGGTTTTCTCGGCGAGCTGTTCAGAAATCTCCGCTACAAGGAAGAACTCTATTTCGCCACCCTGTTCCACGACATCGGAAAACCCCGCAGGGTCAACGATCACGAGATAATCGGGGCGGATATGGCGGAAGACATCCTCAAGCGGCTCGGCAGAACGTCGAACATGGACGACATTCTCTTTCTCATCCGACATCATCTCCTCATGGAACAAATAGCCTTCCGGCGGAATATTTACGAGAGCGAAACCATTATCGAGTTCGCCTCGCGGTTCAATCAGCTGCAGCAGCTCGATATGCTGTACCTGCTCACCTACGCCGACCTGTCGGCGGTCAATCCGAAAATCTGGACCGATTGGAAAAGCCAGCTGCTGCAGGAATTGTACCTGCGGACAGCAGACGTGCTGTTGAAACGATCGGGCGAAGACGACGGCATCGAACGTTACCGCGCAAGCGTCAATCTGATCATCAAGAAGATATCGTCGTATATTCCCGAAGATTCGATCAGGAATCACATCGATCAATTCGACGACCGGAGCTACATCGCATCATTTTCCGACAAGGAGATAAGCCAGCACATCGAATCGATCGAAAACAGCAGACGGGTCGGCGCCGCGATCACGATGCACTATATGCACCACAGGGGATTTACCGAGCTGACGATCATTATGGAAGACCGGCCGTACGCGCTGTCGGACCTGTGCGGCATCCTGACCGCGCATGACGCCAACATTATCGACGCGAACATCTTCACACGCTCGGACGGCATCATTATCGATAAATTCCGCGTCACCGATCTGCTGCATGAAAAATCCCTCGACGACGAAACCTGTGAAAATATTCGGCGGCAGCTCGAAGAACTCGCCGCGAACCGCGTCACCGATCTCGATTCGATTATCGAGCGGCATCGAAGAAAATGGAAACGGAGGCAGCAGCACAAGCTCCGTCCCGGCGCCGAATTCGAGGTCAGGTTCGATGAAACTCCGCATCATACAATAATCGACGTATACGGACCGGATATGATCGGTACGCTGTACCGGCTCACCAGAGCTCTTTCGGAGTTCGACTTCAATATAAATTTTGCCAAGATAGCGACACGTGTCGACGGCATCGTGGATTCGTTCTATCTGCTGACGCGGGAGGGCGAGAAGATTCCGCATGAGCGGTACGACGAGATCAGAGAGAAGATTCTGCAGTCGATTTCTCCACTACTGACATACTGAAGAACTCCCGCATGAATACTGAACCTTCGGCAAACCGCCCTATAGGGGTATTCGATTCAGGCATCGGCGGTCTGACCGTCGTCAGCGCATTGATGAAACGACTTCCCGGCGAATCGATCGTTTATTTCGGCGACACCGCCCGGGTCCCTTACGGTCCGAAATCGGCCGAGGTGGTGCGTACGTATGCAAAACAGGATACGCGGATCCTGGTCGAGCAGAATGTGAAGTTTATCGTGGTCGCGTGCAACACCGTTTCGGCGGTCGCACTCGATGTGGTGGAACGCGAGGCCCCGGTACCGGTTATCGGGGTGATCGATCCGGTAGCACGGATTGCAGCCGGTCTCTCGGGCCGCAAGAAGATTGGAGTGATCGGTACGCTCGGTACCATCGCAAGCAGTGCGTATACGAAAGCCATTCACGGTTACGACCGAGCAGTAACGATCGAAACGCAAGCCTGTCCCCTCTTCGTCCCGCTCGCCGAGGAGGGTTGGAGCGATCACGAGGCTACGCGCCTGATCGCCCGCGAATACCTGCAGCCTCTCATCGAAAGAGGCATCGATACGCTCGTTCTCGGATGCACGCATTATCCGATACTGAAGGACGTCATCCGTGAGATAACCGGCGACGGGATAAGGCTCATCGATTCCGCAGATTCGACGGCGAATGCCGTGTACGAAGCTCTCGACGGGGCGAACCTCTTGAGGAACGACGACGAGCCTCCTCGTCACGTCTTCCTGGTAAGCGATGTCCCGCACCGGTTTAAAGAGATAGGTGAAAGATTTCTCGGAAAATCTCTCGATACCGTCAGGAAAGTCGGTGATTTTCTCGTCTAATTGCCGTACGTGAACAATATTCTTCCCGGGATGATACCCGCGGTAAACGAATCCGTAAGCTGTCCTCCAAGCGTATAGGCATAGACCGTTCCGGGCGATACGAAATTTCCTGCATCGCTCACATAAAGCCGTGCGTGGAACCAATCGGATTGTATACCGTAAAAACTCCCGGGAATGATCTGTTCCCTGGCATTCATACCTATCATCGACACCTTGTCCACTCCTTCATCGGTCACGACATAGATATATTCATCGGGCCCGAGAGACATGCGCGAGGGGCGGGAAGTGAATTCAGTCCAGCGCTCCGCGTCGTCGTTCCCGACGAAAAATCTGTACAGACTTCCCGGCGTACCCTGATCGGACGGATCGGTCCAATCGCCGAATTGTCCGGTGCAGAGTATCCAGATAATACCGCTCGCATCTGCTACGATCTCCATCGGCCCATGGCCGACCGTAACAGTCTTCTCGATGGAGCCCGATGCGATATCGATAATCGACATCGTGCTGTCGTTGCCGAATCCGGAATTCAGCACGAAGACACGGTCGAGCATCGCTATCAATCCTGTCGGGTTATTACCGACCTGTACTTCACGGGTAATCGTCGGGCCGTTTATGTCGATGAAACTTACCGCGTTATCGTAGAGATGGGTGACAAATGCCAAGTTACGGATCGGGTCTATGCTGATTCGATACGGCGAACGGCTGCCGGTAAAGGATACGGACGTCTCGGATTTGAGGTCGTCGAGATCGACGATCTCAAGCCGGTCCGAGTTGTTTACCACGATATACCCTCTATTGTCGAAGAATATCATATCGTTCGGCACGTCTCCCAGGGGACGCTCATTCGCCAGTTCGAAAGCGTTCTGCGTTATCTGGTTCGTTTGCGGATTGTAAATCGTCAGCGATCCGTTTCCCTGGCCGAAGTTTCCTTCATTGACCACATATACGCCGGTGAGAGAGATCGTACCGCCGTTATCGTCAGTACCATCGAGACACCCGGAGATTATAAGCGCCGGTACCATGATCAGCATAGAGATTAGTAACCTCATCGCGCAACTTCCTTTCGCTTTAGTATACAGATCATATTTCGTTTACGGGCATCAGCTCTCAGGATAGGATATCTGCAATGAGAGCAAGAAATGCCTTCCCGGCAGCGGGTAGTTCTTAACCAGCTCATAGCGGGTATCGAATATATTTTTCAGATGTATTCCGAGATCGAGATTCGTTGTAAAAACGCCGAGTGTGAATTTACAGTTAAGATCGGCGGTGAAATACGACGGGAGCGTTCTGCCGTCGTCACCGGGAACATGCCGGTGGCTGCTGTACCGGGGTTGAAAATGCAGCATAAAAGGGTTCAGCTTCCAACGAATGTCCGCCTTGAGCGTTTCGCCCGGGATATAGGGAAGGTGTCCGTCCCGCCGGTCAGCAGCATCCGCCCGTATCCGGACTTCCTGCAGTACATAGATCATAGAAATTCCGAACACGCCGGTTCCCGCGGTCCAGGATGCTTCAAGTTCGATCCCTTTGGAATACACCCGATCGAAATTTACAGGACTCCAGATCGTCGATATAATTCCCGGCAGCCAGACAATACGATCCGCGGTCTCTATGAGAAATCCGCTTCCGTCGAAGGTGAAGTTTCCGTTGAGAAGATCCATACTGAACCGGATACCCGCGTCGAAGCTGAACGACGACTCGGGACTCAGATCGGGATTCCCTCCAGGCACCCAGTACATATCGTTAAAATTCGGAGCTTTGAAATTACTTCCGGCTGATGAGCGGATTATAAATTTATCGTACGACATCGGACGAACGTTGAGTCCTATTCTCCAGGTTGTCCGATCGTATGTTCTCTTTACCGATGCGGCTCCGGTCTCCATCCTGTCGTATCGTACCGATGGATATATACTAACGCGCGGCACACCTGCAAATTCGAGGACGTCGATATGCGTTGAAAGGTACAAGACGTAATCGCTTCGTACGGCATCGTGCAGAAGATTATCGGCGTTGATCGAAGTATATGTATACTCCGTTCCGATATTCATCATGGACGCGGTA
>CAZBUK010000034.1:0-37651 GCA_964495085.1 uncultured Ignavibacteriales bacterium | reverse complement strand
CACCGCAGGTCATCCGCCCGGCGCCTCAATCAGCAGTACACTTTATCGTATTTCGTACGCCGGGGTGGCGGAATTGGTAGACGCACAGGACTTAAAATCCTGGGTCCCGAAAGGGGCGTGCCGGTTCGAGTCCGGCCCTCGGTACAGGAATTTCCAAGTGAATGCTCTCCGAGCTTTTCTCATTTCTTAACTCCGTATTAAATCCCGAGGAACGAATGAATAATCCTGTAGTATTACGCATGATAGCGGCTCTTGTCTTTCTCTCAGCAAGCGTCGTCTCGTCTCCGGCATCGGATGAAAAAAGAACCTTTACCCCGGAGGATATGTGGAAGGTGAAACGGGTTGGGACACCGAACGTCTCGCCGGACGGTCAAAAAATGCTCTTTACCGTAACGGAGTATTCGATCGAAGACAACAAGGGAATTACCAATATCTACCTGCAGCGATTTGACGGCTCCGAGCCCGTGCAGTTCACCCGCGATCCTGCATCCGCTAGTTCACCGGTATGGAGTCCCGACAGCAGGAAGTTCGCCTTTATTTCGCGAAGGAATTCCGATACGCCGCAATTATTCGTTATGTCGATTCATGGAGGCGAACCTCTTCATGCGACCGACCTTCCTGTCGTTGTCTCGTCTCCCCAATGGTTTCCCGACGGGAGGCGCATAGCTTTCGTCTCCTCGGTGTATCCCGAATACGACGGGGATTTCGATCGGCTCAAGCAAATCATCGATGAGAAGAAGAAATCCAAAGTATCGGCCCGTACAACCGAGAACCGTATTTACCGCCATTGGGACAGATGGCTGACAGACGGAATGTTCCCGCGTCTCTTCGTGGTCGATATCGAGACCGGTGCGGTTACCGACCTCATGCCGGAATCGGCAAATTACTTCGCCATGATGGGGGGTGCGGAATACGATATCTCACCCGACGGCACAGAAATCGCGGTCGCGATGAATTCAACCGAACCTCCGTTTGATTATCTAAACTACGATATTTATCTGCTCCCGGCCGACGGGTCCGGTCTGATGAAAAATATAACCGGACACAATCCCGCGAACGATACACGTCCGCGGTATAGCCCGGATGGACAATCAATCCTCTATGGAAAACAACGACTAACCGATTTTTACGCAGATAAGGTGAGGTTGGTAAGCTATAACCGCCAATCGGGTTCAAGAACGGTGTTAACCGAGGATATCGACCTTTCGATTCAAAACTGGGTCTGGTCTGAAAATTCGAGGACGATATTTTTCCATTCCGAAGACAGAGCGAAACAATCGATCTTCTCGATCCCGGCATCGGGAGGGAGTGTAACCGAAGTGTTCCGGGGCGGGACGAATGCAGGACTCCAGCTTGCCTCCGATAACCGGTTGGTTTACCAGCATCAGACAATCGATAAACCTGCAGAACTCTACATCATCCGGCGGGACGGAAGAAACCCGGAACAGTTGACAAAATTCAACGATACACTCATCTCTGAACTATCCCTCGGCGCAGTCGAAGACATTTATTATAAAGGTGCCGACGGACGCGATGTGCAGATGTATATCGTCTATCCGCCAGACTTCGACCCCGGCCGGAAATGGCCGCTGGTACATATGATACACGGCGGACCGCATGGTATTTTCGGCGACTCGTTTCACTTTCGCTGGAACGCTCATCTCTTTGCCGCGCCGGGTTATGTCATCGCCCTCTCAAATTTTCATGGATCGACGAGCTTCGGACAGGAATTCACCAAATCAATTCATGGCGAACATGCCGATAAACCGTTCCGGGATATCATGAAGGCGACTGATTACCTGATCGAAAGGGGATTCATCGATGAAGCGAGAATGGCTGCAACCGGGGGGAGCTACGGCGGCTATCTGGTAAGCTGGATTGCCGGTCATACCGATCGATTCGCAGCATTGGTGAATCATGCAGGCGTTTATAACATTATGGGACAGTTTGCATCCGATGTCACAGCGCATCGCGAAGCGGCGTATGACGGTTCACCATGGGACGGTCTGGAGCGTATGCAAAAGTGGAATCCGGCGGTTCATGCAGGGAATTTCGTGACGCCGATGCTTGTCATCCATGGAGAGCGCGACTACCGGGTACCGGTGACCCAGGGCCTCGAGATATACGGGGTTCTTAAGGGAAAGGGGGTCGACACCCGGCTCGTATATTATCCGGATGAGAACCACTGGATCCTTACACCCCAAAATTCTCTTGCCTGGTACGACGAACTATACACATGGCTCTATCGTTATATCGGGAAGGGTCCGGGCTAACAATTTTTAACTGAAAGCATGCAACGAGCTTAACATTATATTAAAGGAGCACACATGAAGAGATTTGCAGCTAGATTTGCAGCCATATTGATGGTAGGATTCGCCGGAACCGGGTACGCGACTGCACAGGAGGAAGATGTGCAGCAGCTGTATCAGGAATTCATGGAGATCAATATGCGCCTGCAGCAGGTACAGGAAGAGGCGATGGAGGATGAAAATGTCGCCGTCGAAGCGGAGAGCTACTCCAATCTCATCAGCAAGAAGATTAAAGAGATAGATACCGAAGCCGGAGCTATGGTCGACCGTCGGGAGGAGATGATAACAAAATTCGATGAAGCCCAGGGTAATGGCGATGTTGAAACTATGCAGAACCTTGAAAAGGAGTATACCGAGCTCAATACGAAGCTGCAGCCGTTCCTGCAGCGAGTCATGGAGGACGAAGAGGTTGTGGCAAGGAAGGACAAATTCGAAGCCATACTGATCGCGAAAATGGGCGAAATAGAACCGGAGACCGATAAGTTGTTTGCGAGAATCAACGAGCTCGGGCGGATTCTGGAGAAATATTATAATTAACCCGCATATCCCCTGACCGGTCGTGACGGTGATTCTTCCGTTTTTCACGCTTACTATAAAGTCGTGAGATTTGTCAGAATTGACTTAAATAGCTTAATTCTTTATATTTAACAGTCTATAGCTGCGGGCGGTTAGCTCAGTTGGTTAGAGCGCTACGTTGACATCGTAGAGGTCACTAGTTCGAATCTAGTACCGCCCACGCGTCGTTTTGAACGACCAGAATCGGAGATTTCTCCGATTTTTTTTCATTTTACATCAGAAATCGTGGTTACTATTTACTCAATAGGTGTATGGATCAGGTTTTAATCACCCTCCCTGACGGATCGCGCAGGGATTATCCGAAGGGGGTTACCTCATATCAGATCGCCGAATCGATCAGCAAACGTCTTGCTGAAGACGCATTAGCCGCCGTGCACAATGAACGCGTCATCGATCTCCACCGTCCCATCGAAGAGAGCGGGAACGTCAGATTGTTGACGTTCGAGGACCCCGAGGGAAAACACGTATATTGGCACAGCACTTCGCATATCATGGCGCACGCGATCGAAGAGTTATATCCCGGAGCGAAATTCGGAGTCGGCCCTGCAATTGAGAACGGATTTTACTATGATATCGAAATTCCGGTACGCCTGACCGAGGATGATCTCCGGAAGATAGAAGAGAAAATGCAGGAGATCGCGAGACGAAAAGAACCGTTCACGAGAGAGGTTCTCCCCAAAGAACAGGCGTTGGGTTTTTTCGGCAAGAAAAGAGATAATTACAAGATTGAGATACTGAACGAGATCGACGGCGACAGTGAAATTGTCAGTTTGTATCACGAGGGATCGTTCACCGATCTCTGTCGCGGCCCGCATATTCCAAGCACCGATAAGGTTAAATACATTAAACTCCTCTCGGTGTCCGGATCATACTGGCGGGGCGATAGCAACAGGCAGATGCTCCAGCGGGTCTATGGCGTATCTTTTCCGAAAAAGAAGCAGCTCGAGGACTATCTGGCATTTCTCGAGGAAGCGAAGCGAAGAGATCACCGGAGACTCGGCCGCGAGCTGGAATTGTTCGCCTTTCATGACATTGCCCCCGGCGCTCCGTTCTGGCTTCCGAAGGGAATGGTTGTGTTCAGGGAGTTGGAAAAATTCATTCGGGAAGAACTGGACGAGTCGGGCTACGATGAGATCAGTACACCGATACTGGTAAAGAAGAAACTGTGGGAGCAATCGGGACACTGGGATCACTATCAGGAAAATATGTTCTCGCTCGAGGTAGAGCAGGACGTTTTTGCGCTTAAACCAATGAATTGTCCCGAGAGTACCTATGTCTATAAGCAGAAAATCCGGAGTTACAAGGATCTTCCGATAAGACTTTCGGAGATAGGACGCCTGCATCGGAATGAGATATCCGGAGCTCTGGGCGGTATGTTCCGTGTGCGGCAGATCACCATGGACGATGCGCACCTCTTCGTCCGACCCGACCAGATTCACGAGGAGATCGGGGAACTTCTTGAATTAATACGCAAGGTCTATTCCGTGTTCGGATTCGAGCCGTCGTTCGCGCTCGCGACCCGGCCGGACGATGCGATGGGTGCGATTGAACTGTGGAGGGGAGCCGAGGAGTCGCTAAAGGGCGCACTCGAAGAGAATAATATCGACTACCTTCTGAAAGAGAAGGATGGAGCCTTCTACGGACCGAAGATCGATATCCAGATCAAGGACGCAATCGGAAGAACCTGGCAGCTGGCTACCATACAGCTCGATTTCAATTTGCCTGAGCGGTTCGACTTAGAATATATCGGCGACGACGGCCGGCGGCTCCGCCCCGTGATGATACACCGGGCTGTATTCGGTTCCTTCGAGCGATTCATCGGCATACTGGTCGAACATTACGCCGGAGCTTTCCCGGTCTGGCTTTCACCCGTCCAGGCGGCGGTTCTCCCCATCAGCGACGCGCACCATGCATACGCACGGACGGTACGCGACCTCCTCCGCGGCAATAAGGTCAGGGCTGAACTCGACGAGCGGAATGAGAAGATAGGGTACAAGATTCGCGAATGGGAGACGCACAAAGTCCCCTACATGCTCGTGGTCGGCAGCAAGGAAAGCGAAAATCGGACGGTGTCCGTGCGCAGGCATCATATCGGCGATCAGGGATCGGTTGAGCTCGACGTATTCGTATCGTCTGTGATCGATGAGATCCGGACACGCAAATCGAACACTACCTAAGGAGATAATCTATTAAGGAAAAAAAATTACGGATAAATGAAGATATCCGTGCACCGAAGATCCGGCTGATCGACGAGAGCGGTAATCAGCTCGGAGTCGTTACTCCCGCAGAGGCGATGCGCCTGGCCGAGCAGCGGGGATTCGATCTTATTGAGATAGCTCCGAATGCCTCACCGCCCGTCTGCAAACTGCTCGATTTCGGAAAGTATAAATACGAGCAAATGAAGAGGGAGAAAATGCAACGGAAGCATCAGCAGACAACCCAGGTCAAGGAGGTACGTTTTCATCCGAATACCGACGTTCACGATTTCGAATATAAAGCTCGCCATGCCCGCAGATTTATAGAGGAAGGAAATAAGGTAAAAGCTACTGTTGTCTTCAAGGGCCGTGAGATCACCTATCAGGACCATGGGAAGGAAATGCTGACCCGGCTCCTGGAGAAAGTGGAGGATATCAGTAAAGTCGAACAGGAACCGAAGATGGAAGGGCGAATGATGGTGATGATGCTGGCGCCCGATAAATCGATCAAAAAGCCCGCACAGAAGAAAGAATAGTCTATTCATAAAAACGCTGGAGGGGTAGCAACACAATGCCTAAAATGAAAACAAACCGCGGCGCGGCAAAGACCTTCTCGCGCACGGGATCGGGTAAATTCAAAAGAGTCAAGGCATATAAGAGCCATATCCTGACGTCGAAATCGAGGAAACGCAAACGCGCGCTCCGGAAATCGACGCTGGTGAGCAAAGCGGACTCCGGCCGTGTCAGCCGTATGCTCGGACACTAATTTGAATTTACATACATTCAACAAAACACGAGGAGAATAAACGATGCCACGCGCTCAGAACAATGTAGCATCACGCCGCAGACGGAAGAAAGTATTGAAACAGGCGAAAGGTGCATTCGGGGCACGAAGCAAGGTCTACACGGTTGCCAAACATCACGTCGAAAAAGCGATGCAGTATGCGTATCGCGATCGTCGGGCGAAGAAGCGCACGTTCAGATTGCTCTGGATTACGCGTATCAACGCAGCCGCGCGATTGAACGGTACCACTTACTCGAAGCTCATCGATGCGCTCGGGAAGAAGGATATCCGCATCAACCGTAAAGTCCTTGCCGATCTCGCTGCACATCATCCGAACGCCTTTTCTGAAGTAGTCAAATTCGCACAAGCCTGACGATTCATACTCCCATCAGCCGGCGATGCCGTACGGCATTCCCCTGATGGGAGTTTTTCTATCCTTACGACACTATCTCCGCTATGAATATCGAAGAAGTCGGAAACTTACGGAAAACGGCGTTGAGCGAACTCGAGGAGATTACGACGCACGAAGACCTTGAGCGGTTCAGGGTGAAGTACCTGGTTCGCAAAGGTGCGATAACGCTGATGTTCGAGAATCTGAAAAACGCACCCCCCGAATTAAAACCATCTCTTGGAAAATCCCTGAATGAACTCCGCCAGTCGGTTCAACACGCCTTCGAATTGCGTTCAGCGGATATCGGCTCGAAAACAGATCGCACCGGGCACGCGAACGATGTGACCGTTCCCGGACGCCGGCGTCCGGTCGGAACAAAACACCCGATAACTCAGGCACTCGATGAGATTGTCGCGATCTTCACTTCCATGGGCTTTGCCGTCGCAGACGGACCGGAGATTGAGGACGACTTCCATAATTTCGGCGCGTTGAATTTTCCCGAGGATCATCCCGCACGAGATATGCAGGATACATTCTTTCTCGACCGGAATGCACTCCTCCGAACGCATACTTCTCCGGTACAGATCCGCCTGATGCAGCGTGAGAAACCGCCGCTCAGATATATCATGCCCGGCCGGGTCTACCGGAACGAATCGGTGAGCGCCCGGAGTCACTGCTTCTTTCATCAGGTCGAGGGATTGGCGGTCGGCGAGCGTATTACCTTTTCGGAACTGAAGGGCACCCTTCAACTCTTTGCGAAGAAATTCTTCGGGAACTCCGTTAAATTCAGATTCCGCCCGAGCTTCTTCCCGTTTACCGAGCCCAGCGCCGAAATGGATATCACTTGCTTTCTGTGCGCCGGAAAAGGATGCAGGGTCTGCAAAAAAACCGGTTGGCTCGAAATTCTCGGATGCGGCATGGTCGATCCCAACGTCTTCAGATCTGTCGGGTACGATCCGGAAAGAGTAACCGGCTATGCGTTCGGTATGGGTATAGACCGAACGGCGCTGCTTCTCTATGACATAGATGATATCCGGATATTTTTTGAGAATGATGTCCGGTTCCTTAATCAGTTCTAATTCATGACAATAAACGGATGAATATATCGTTAAATTGGCTTCAGGATTATGTCGATATTCACGAAAAAGCCGATGAAATCGCCGAAACGCTTACAATGGCCGGGCTTGCGGTCGATTCGGTTGTCGAGAAGAAGAATATCTATAAGGGATTTATCGTCGGCGAGGTAAAGCAAGTAAAAGCCCATCCGCATGCCGACAGGCTGACCCTTTGCGACGTGTCCGATGGGAGAAACGTTCATTCGGTTGTCTGCGGTGCCCGGAACGTCGCTGCCGGTCAGAAAGTTGTACTGGCAAAACCGGGAGCGGTCGTGCCCCTGAACGGACTTAAGGTAAAAAGCGTCGAAATTCGCGGCGAACTATCATCCGGTATGATCTGTTCCGAAAAAGAACTTATGCTCGGCGACGATCACGAAGGCATTCTCGTTCTTCCTCCAAGCGCGCGTGCCGGGACTACCTTCTCGAAGTTCTATTGGAACAACGATGTCGTATTCGAAATCGACGTCACCCCGAACCGTTCCGACTGTTTGTCGCACATCGGTGTTGCGCGCGAGCTCGCCGCACTCTTTGGCCGGCGGCTTAAAATACCGGCTCTCGGGCTGCGCGAAGCGAAATCAAACCTCCCGCCGGTAACGATCAGGATACTCGACCCCGAACATTGTCCCCGTTATACAGGCAGAGTCCTGTCTGGAGTAAGCGAAACTCAGTCGCCCGAGTGGCTCCGTAGAAGACTTGAGGCTGTCGGTGTCAGATCGATAAACGCCATCGTCGACGTGACGAACTACGTGATGCTCGAATGCGGCCAGCCATTGCATGCATTCGACTATGACCTCATTGGTGGAAGAAAAATCATCGTCCGACTTGCGAGTAGGGGGGAGCGTTTGACGACCCTCGACGGGAAAGAGCGGACGCTCCATTCGAATAATTTATTGATTTGCGATGCCGAGCGTGCCGTTGCCATCGGCGGCGTGATGGGAGGGTTGAATTCGGAGATTGGTCCGGACACAAAATCCGTACTTCTCGAGAGCGCTCATTTCTCGCCTTCGTCGGTCCGGAAAACAGCACGCCAATTGGGTATCTCCACTGAAGCTTCATACAGGTTCGAAAGGAGCGTCGACCCCGGGGGTACCGTCTATGCGATCGATCGCGCAGCGATGCTCATCCATGAAATAACGGGAGCGGTAATTCAGAAAGGGCGCGTCGACGTCTATCCCGGGAAACGAAAACCGGTGAAGGTCTTGTACCGGCCGGATCAGTTCGAGCGTGTTATCGGAATTCGTCTACCGGTGCCGGAAGTCCGGAAGATCTTCAGCCGGCTGGGCATATCCGTCGAAAAAGTCGCGAAGAATGGAGCATGGAAATGCAGTATACCTCTCTACAGACCCGATATAGAACGCGAGATAGACCTGATTGAGGAGGCAGCCCGGATACACGGATTCGATCGCGTTCCCGCGCATGAATCTGCCGAGATTGATTTTGGGGCAACGCTGCGCGAGAAGGAATCGATTCCAGTCCTCCGCGAGTGGTTCCAGGGGGCCGGATTCAATGAGATTATCTGCAACAGCATGGTTCCTGAAGCATGGATAGGTTTGTGCGCTTTGAAAGGGGTAATAGTCCGTAATCCCCAATCAAAGGATATGACCTTTCTGCGTAACTCCCTGCTACCCGGAATGCTCCAGGCTGTAGCCCACAATAAGAACCGCGGAAACAACAACCTCAGATTCTATGAGATAGGCCGGATTTTTGCCGGAGAAAGTCTGCAGGGAGGCGAGAACTATATAGATAATTATTATGAAGCGAAACGGATTGGTCTTATCTCCTGCGGGGTGCTGAATCCGGCTGACTGGTCGCTCGGTGACCGCCGGGTCGATTTCTTCGATCTTAAAGGAGAGGTCGAAGCATTGATGGTGAAGTTTAATCTTGACAAAGTAGAATATAATATTTATCATAGTACCAGTAATACTTTAATTGATGAAGGGATTTCCGTTGATTATCAAGGAGTTCCGATCGGATATGTCGGCAGTATCCGAAAACGAGTTTTGCAGACCTTCGATATAGATTCGGAAATATTCGCTGCAGAACTCGACGTTTCGGTATTAAAGAAAAATCTGACGTCCGAGAAGAAATTTAAGGAGCTCCCCAAATTTCCGCCTGCATATCGCGATCTTGCATTTGTACTTGATGAACGGATCACCTACAGCGAACTTGAGAAGCACATCCGCCTGGTCGGCGGCTCGTTGCTCGGTTCCATCCGTTTCTTTGATCTCTACCGGGGCGAGAAACTTGGGGCCGGTAAAAAAAGTATAGCGATCGCGATCGAACTGTTATCTCCGGACCGGACGCTGACGAGTGCCGAAGTGGATGAAACGGTAGGCAGGATTGTTGATTCCGCCGGCGAAAAGTTCGGCGCTTCACTCAGAATCTAAGCAAAGATCCCTGTATACAGAGAACGATTAAAAACGTGACCAAGGAAAAACCGGAACAGATCAACCTGATTGCGCAGGATGTGCAGGATCTTGAATCGACGTTACGCACGCTCTGGGACAGGTCGAGGGAAGCTGCAGCGATGATACATGCGCTACGGGATGAAAACAGGTCGCTGAAAGAACAGCTTCAGAACCTCGAGGCTAAACTCTCACATTTTCGGAGTACGCTCATCACACGCGATAAGGAATTGGAGGCGCTGGAAGCCCGGATGCCGTCAGAAAACGGCGGGTTCGGAACGATGGATGAGGACGAAAAGCAATTATTAAAGGAGAAGATACTCGGCTTACTGAATAAGATAAATTCACACTTATGAATATGTTGTTGCTGGTTATCGCCGGTGCGGAAGAAGCGCTATAAATTCAACTATCTGGTTAAGATCGTTCATATGGTAAAACTGCGCGGAGAATCGTGAAAAGTCTAAAAGTAAAAATATTCGGTTCCGAATACCCGCTTCGCGGAGAGGACGAGCAGTTTACCCAGCGTGTTGCGGGGTATGTCGATTTGATGATCGAGAAAATACATCAAAAAATTCCCGATCAGCCCCCCCTGACGATCGCGGTCTTAACTGCGCTTAACGTTACGGAAGATATGATGAAAGATCGGGAAAAAAGTCATATCATTCTGCAGAACGTAAACGAAGAATTACTGAAAATTTCCACGCACCTCGAAGAAGCTCTGCACGAATAACGAGAATTCGGGGGGATTACCCGCCGTGGAGCGAAACGCTATTCGTGTTCTTTTCCATACCGGAAGTGCTGAGTTAATAACCGCACAGCTCAACCGCAGCAACATTACATTAATGAAGAACTAACAGTCTCATTAACAGGGAGCCTGACTCGTGGGCGTTGCCTGCAGGCCTCATCACTGACTGCCCGGCAGTCTGTGAACCGTCGAAGTCAATTCGAATATCGCGGATGATGTAGATGGTCAGTGGAAGCAGAAGACGTTCAGGCAGGTACCCACTGTGTCTGAAAAGTAGTTCTTTCAGATATGTGTTCTGTGGTTGTTTTTGTGCGGTTTTTTATTTTTTGTGCGGTATCGATACAATTTGACTTCGTTTCGGAGGATATTTATGTCAGTATTAGTGGTAATCATTCTGTGTGTAGTAATCGCGGCGGCGGCATTCCTCGCGGCATGGCAGTTGCGCGCAAAGACCGAGCGGAACAAGGTGGAATCCGCTGAAATCCGGGCAAAAAAGATCATCGAAGATGCCGACAAAGAGGCAGCTACGCTCAAACGTGAGAAATTACTGGAGGCGAAGGATGAATGGTATAAGAAGAAACAGGATTTCGAGGCGGAGGCATCCAGACAGCGGAGCAAACTCCAGGCATCGGAAAAGCAATTATCGCAGCGGGAACAGGGAATAGATCGAAAGCTCGATCTACTGATGAAAAAGGAGAAATCCATTCAGGAACTCGAACTCGAGGTACAGACAAAAATAAAACGTCTCGGCGAACGAGAACAGGACCTCGATAAGATTATCTCCGAGCAAAATCTCAGGCTCGAACGCATCAGCGGTTTAACGCCCGACGAAGCGAAGAAAATGCTCCATGAGAACCTGATCAATGAGGTTAAGACGGAGTCGGCGCAGCACCTCAGAGAAATCCGCGAACAAGCCCGGATCGATGCCAAACGGGAAGCGCAACGTATTACTATTCAGGCGATCCAGCGCACGTCGGTCGATCATTCGGTAGAGACCACGGTCAGCGTGCTGAATATCCAGAGCGATGAAATGAAAGGACGGATCATCGGCAAGGAAGGGAGGAACATTCGCGCTTTCGAAGCTGCCACAGGCGTCGACGTTATAGTCGACGATACACCGGAAGCGGTTATCCTCTCGGCATTCGACGGATTCAGACGCGAGGTGGCAAAAATCGCGCTCGAACGGCTGATCTCGGACGGCAGAATTCATCCCGCCCGGATCGAGGAAGTGGTCGAAAAGGTCCGCCAGGAACTCGAAGAGGAGATCATTAAGATCGGCGAGAATGCGCTGATGGAATTGGGAATTCACGGAATTCATAACGAACTGATCCGGCTCGTCGGCAAAATGAAATACAGGTCGAGTTACGGACAGAACATGCTCCAGCATAGCATCGAGGTCGCGTTCATTACCGGCTTCATGGCGGCGGAACTCGGACTCGATGTGATGCACGCGAAACGGGCCGGGTTGCTCCATGATATGGGAAAAGTGGTGGATCGGAACGTGGAAGGACCGCATGCGTTGATCGGCTACGAACTCGCGAAACGGTACAATGAGCATGCCGTGGTCGCGAACGCGATCGGTTCGCATCACGAGGACATCCCGATGGAAACTCCCATCGCAGCGCTCGTCCAGGCAGCGGATGCGATCAGCGGCGCCCGTCCCGGAGCCCGGCGCGAATCGGTCGAGGCCTATGTCAAGCGGCTTGAAAAGCTTGAAGATCTGGCGAAGTCGTTCAAAGGCGTGGCAAACAGCTACGCGATTCAGGCCGGACGGGAAATTCGGGTCGTGGTCGAGCCGGACAAGATCGACGATATACTTGCGGATCAACTCTCGCACGATATAGCGTCGAAGATCCAGAAAGAGATGGAATACCCGGGCCAGATCAAGGTAACCGTGATTCGCGAAGTTCGTTCGGTGACGATCGCTAAGTAATCCGTCCGTACGGCATAATCCCCGGTAGGCAGCCCGCGACGGTATGCAGTTTCCATGCATCTCCGGTTCTACCCGTTTGCTCATTCTCCCATGAACCTCCCTCGGAATCACTTCGCATGATACGTATCGGAATAACAGGCGGATTCGGAAGCGGTAAATCCGCTGTCGCAGAATTCTTCGAGCAAGCTGGGTATCCGGTTCTCCATGCGGATCCGCTCGCCAAGGAATTAATGGCGACGAACCCTGCTCTCAAGAAGCGGCTGAAGGAGATCGTCGGTAGAGAGGCCTTTCTTGAAGACGGAACGTTGAACACCGCGCACATCGCGGCGCTCATCTTCTCCGATCATGAAATCAAGAAAGACGTTGAGGCCGCGGTACATCCGGCGGTTATCCGCGCGATCGAATCGAAATTCGACACGCTCGAGAGACTGAACAAAACATCGATCGCGTTCGTCGAAGCTGCACTGATATACGAATCACGTATTGAGTCTATGTTCGATTATATCATCGCAGTGACGGCGCCCCTCGAAACCCGGATCGCGCGGAGTATCGAACGCGACGGTATTACCGGAAACGAAGCGCGCAGACGGATCAATGCCCAGTATCATGAGGCGTATGTAAACGAGAAGGCGGATTTCGTCGTCGATAACTCGGGAAACATCGACCGGCTGCACGAGAGGCTGCAATTCATATTGCATCTTCTCGAAGCTCTCGCAATAAAAGGTGGAAAGTGAGTAGGGATAAAAAAAGGGGTCTGATTGCTCAGACCCCTTTTGCTTGACCATGATGTCCGGTTTTTATTTGATAAAGACCATGCGCTTCGTCTCCTCGAAAGTTCCTGCCGTAATCCGGTAGAGATATACGCCGCTGCTGATGAACTGCCCGCTCGAATTCTTACCGTCCCATACAATCGTATATCTTCCGGCCGATTGATCATCGTCGACGAGAGTTGTGACCTTTCTTCCCGTAATATCGAAAATCTCAAGCTTCACATTCGACTGTTCCGGAATGGTAAATCTTATCTGCGTTGTCGGATTGAACGGATTCGGGTAGTTCTGATCGAGCGAGAAGGTCGCGGGAACCTGATCGATCGGCTCGAACTCGACGCCGGTGAGCTGCGTGATGGATGCCTGCAGAATCCGTACTACATATTTGGGATTATGAACGCCGAGGCTTCTCCCGTTCCTGACGAAGAGATAATTGAAGAATGCTCCTTTTAACCTGAGGGAATCCGGATCGGTCGCTAAAGAGGTTCTGTTAATATCGAGACTTCCATACGGCGGAAGCGCCATGGCAAGCCGGTCGAGCAATCCGGCGACTTCTGTCATAAACGGTTCGATGGTACCGTTCATATCATAGTCCATCGTGGCGAGAAGCTGGTCGAAACTCGTTATCGGACCGTGGCAGCTTACGCAGCCTGCCGTCAGATCGAAGATCTGGCCGTTCTCTTCGTAGCGCAACTCCCAGGTATGCATGCCCACCTGATCGCGTGCGAAGTGACTGGTATCGGGCGTGGTCGCCATATGGCAGCCGACGCAGGTGTTCTGAATGAATTGGTGTGCGTGATCGCCGTTGATTTCGGCTCCGAAGGTGTACGCGCCCTCTCCCAACAATACGTCGGCGACGCCGGCATAATGCGGACCCCAGTTGCCCGACATATTGGTCGTCGGGACGTATGCTTCGCCGTCGCGCCGGAATTTATGGCAGTCGAAGCAGGTTGCCGAGGTACCGAGGTTCAACCCCGAATAATTGAATCCGTTTGCGAGGGTATCGGACGATGCCGATGCTTTCCGAAGACCTCCCGAGTGAGGATCATGGCAAGTCTGGCAGGTGATTGTCGTATGATTGACGCGTTCATAAGTACCTGCCGTTGTGTTGGTTGTGAGTCCTTTGGTAAAGTTGACGTATGCCTGGCCGTCGTGGCAGCGGACACAATTCTGAAGACTGTTGTTCTGACTCGCGGCTCCCTGCCTGAAGCTGTTCGACCATATCGCTTCTGCGTGTCCTGAAATTTCCCACTGAACATAGCGGTTGTGCCGCCAGGGTTCGTCGTGGCACTGGGCGCAAACGCCGGCGTTCATGGTAACGGGCTGGGCGGTCGTATGGTTTGTGGATACATACGGTCCGTGACAGGACTCACATCCTATTGTACCGAGGTAGGAGAGATCTTTCTTATCGGTTGTAAGGAGCGAATCGTATAAACCAGACCTGGCCGGACTCCATTCATTCCAGACAAAACCGACCTCATTTGCTTTACTCACAAATCCGCCGTTGTTTGCCGCGAGCAGGTCGTTGCTGTAACCGGTCGTATGACATTTCATGCAACTCTCGCCCCAATGCGCGCCTTTTTGTCCGTCCATACCTTCTTTGAAAATGGTTGCATGCCCCGATGTTTTCCAAGTTGCATATAATTCGGGTTTTACAAAGGTCGCATGGCAGGTGCCGCAATTGAGGGGAGCATCCTCGAATTCCGCAAAGTTGGTTCCCGTATATTTTGCGGCGCGTATCGTCACGGAGGTTTGATTTGGACCGAGGGTCAACGTTACCGTATAGAGACCTTCCGTGTCCGGTTTAAAACTCATATAATCATCGGTTGCAGCCTCAAGGATAGTTGCCGATCCACCTGGTTTTGAGGTAAGTTCCCATGCGGGCGATTCAGCCTGGACATACGCACCCGACGCGATATCCCATCCTGATAAATAGACCATCGAACCGGTACCCACAACGGTAAGCCCGGTGGATACATTATCCCACCCGTTCGGGTTCGGCAAGCCCAACTCATGAAGCTTGTGTATCGAAAGCGCTTCTACTTTTATCGCCGGTGTCTGTCCGAATGCAGTTATTCCGCACAGAATCGCAAGCGCCAATACCGGAATCGACAATGTACCAATTCGTCTCATAAGAGATAACTCCTTATTGGTGAAAGTAAGCAGAGACGGTTAATTTCTGTTCATATTCAATTAAATGGAGATGTAGCTTGCGGGAGAGTCAGCAATTTATGTGCCACGGGATTCCGCGGGCGATATATCGAAATTCTTTCGAAAATTAGGCTATTCCGACAATCAAGAGCGGAATTTTTTCACAAATCGGAATATCGCCGTTTTTTTTATTAAAGTTAGTAATGAATAGTGTGGAGAATTCCAACACTCAGGGAGTTGAGAAAAGAGCCAGAAAGAGGCTGGATATAATAGTTAAATAAAGGGGCGATCTAAGATCGCCCCTTTATTAGCAAGTGAGGAATGGCCTTATTTGACGAAAACCATCCGCTTTGTTTCAGTAAATGTATCTGCCTGAATACGATACAGATAGATCCCGCTGCTCACCGACAGACCGGACTGATTCCTTCCATCCCATACCACGTGGTAGGTACCCGTCCCAAGCGATTCATTAACCAGGGTCGCGACTTTTCTTCCGGAGATATCGAAAATCTCGAGGGTCACATTCGATTGTTTCGGAACCGAGAACGAAATCCGGGTGGTTGGATTGAACGGATTCGGGTAATTCTGTGCAAGCGTGAATTCCGTCGGTATATCTGTTGTGTGATCGAATTCGACGCCCGTCAGGAGTGTAATCGACCGCTGGAGAAGCGCAACGACATACTTCGGATTATGAATGCCGAGACTATGATCGTTTCTTACATAGAGATAATTCCAGTAAGCGCCCTTTGTCTCAAGGTCGGTATCGTCAATCTGCTGCCAGTCGATCGTGGCTTCGCCGACCGGGGGTAGTGCGAGTGCGAGTCTGTTGAGAAGACCCGCTACCTCTTCCTGGAACGGATTGATCTCGCCGTCCATATCGTAGTCGGCGGTTGCATAGATATCGTCGAACTTTGTTATGGCGCCATGACAGCTCACGCAGCCGGCTACGAGGTGAACTTCATCGCCGCCGTCGGGAGTATATCTCATTTTTTTCGTATGCTCGCCGATCTCGTTCCTATGCTCCGCGGGGGGTATCGCCATGTGACAGGTGGCGCAGGTGTTTCCAGTCCCCGTCAGGTGAGCAATCGAACGCGGCGTCTGCAATCCGAATTCATATCCGCCGTCGCCGAGCAGGACATCGGTGGCTCCGGCATAATGGGTGCCCCAACGGACATACAGGGCTGTGTTCTCGACGGAGTAGACCCCGGAGTTTCTGAATTTATGACAATCGGTACAGGTGGCGCCGCTGCCGAAATCGATATGTGCATAGCTCATACCGGACGAGAGCGTATCCGCATTTGCCGGACCTTTCCGGAGTCCGCCGGCATGGGAGTCGTGACATGCCTGACAGGTAACATCTACGAAAGAGTCCTGTCCATACACATCCTGCGCCGTGTTTGTGGTTCTTCCCTTGGTGAAGTTAACGTATCCGCGTCCGTCATGGCAGCGTACACAGTTTTGCAGACCGTTGTTCTGGCTTGCGGCTGCCTGACGGAAGCTGTTCGACCAGATCGCATTTGAATGTCCTGCCCGTGCCCACTGCGCCCCGACGCGAACGTTCGGGAGATTGTCATGGCATGTGTTGCAGGAATGCGCTTCGTACGAGCGGACCATATAATCTTTGTTGAGCGGACTGACCGTATGCAGCTCTCCGGCGCCATGGCAGCTTTCACAACCGATGACCGCGAGCTGGGCGAGTTTCGGATGATCCCCTACAAGCTGCGTAAAATTTCCGGATACCCGCTCGGTCGGAAATAGCCATCCGACTTCTTTCTGGAGACTGCCAAAGCTTCCGCTGTTGAGTGAATCCGTAGAGATACCGGTCGTCGAGGTTCTTGTCCGGGTTGCGGCGAAATTGGCAACTTCACCGTCTATCCCTCTCTGAAACAGAGATGCGTGGCGTGATTGCTTCCAGGCGTTAAACAGGTCGGCGCTGAGTCCCGAGTGGCACATCGCACATTCACCGGACTGGATTGCAACTCCTCCCACCCCTCCGACACCTTTATATGTCGCAGCTGTTATTCTGACCGTCGCTTCGGAGGTACCGGATGATGTCGCTATGGTCGCCTTGGCTACGTACTCGCCGTCTGCGTCCGCACGGAAGTATACAAATGTTTCGTTAATTTCAACAAACTCCGTTTCCGATTCGGCGGGGAGTGTTTCAAACGTCCAATCGACCGAGGTTATTTCACCGCCGGCCAGATCCGATACCGATAGATATGCGTATTCTCCGATGCCGATATTCTGCTGTCCAGTCGACACATAGGTTGTTAATCCAAGTGAAGCGATTCGGGTGGGGGACATCCCCTCGACTGTAACGGAGGCTTGTTGTGCCATTACGGTATTACTTCCCATAGCGATGCAGAGAAGTAAAATACCGATGAAACTGATAACAAGTCTCTTCTTCATAAACCACCTTTTTATTGGGTTAATATTGATCTCGATTTGGTAGTAATTGTTAATTTTAAAAAACTGTTTGTCGGCTATCGAATAGACTTAGCAAGATATATGCCACACTGGTCGATGGAAAAAACCTCGAAATCCAATAAAAAAAAGGAAAAGAGGCTATTCGGCAGGTGATAATCCTCAGAAATAAGATACAAGGGAGTGGTTCTTTATCAATAGTGGGAATTCCCGGCATACAGGTGGTATATTGCTATTTCTTAGGGAAATACGTATACTGGAAACTATCTAAACGAAATTAGTATATGTATTATCCATTAATTCCGTTTTACTATTAAGCCGTACTATCCTCATGCCAGAATCATCAACTATAGAGGCCAGAATTATAAGAAAAAGCTTCGAGCTCTTTTCAACCTACGGATATTCTCGTGTAAGGATGGACGACGTCGCGAAATCCCTTTCGATGAGCAAGAAAACGATCTATAAATATTTCCCCGGAAAAGAAATTCTCGTCAATGCAGTCATGCAATCAATTATGAAGGAAGTTAAACAGCAGGTCACGGGAATCATCGCTGACGATAAACTTGAATTCACGTTAAAAGTCAGGTTGCTTTTTCAATATATTGCAGAGCAGCTTGAAAAGTCGGGACGCATCTTTAACGACGATCTGAGAACATGTATCCCGGAGCTCTGGAGCGAAATCGAACAAAACCGACGCAGGCTCATTAATGAAAATTTCGGGAAGTTGTTCGAACAGGGGAGAAGTTCCGGCACCTTCCGGCCGTATATCGATCCGGACATTGTGCTCAGCATTTTTTTCCAGAGCATCCAGCATATTATCAATCCGGCTACGCTCACACATTTACCGTACTCCGCTTCCCAGGCGTTCGATATGATCACCCGGATTATCTTCGAGGGAGTGTTGACCGATGAGGGATTGAAGGAATACCGGACAGCTATTAAAGGGCTTGAATCATCAGATGGAGGTCGGCAGGCTTTATGAAAACGAAAACTAATCTCATCATTTACCTCGCTTTTACTTTCTGTGCATTTCATTTCACTAGCTGTAACGGCAAAGGGGATAATCGTGAGCTCATTGCCTCCGGAACGATCGAAGCAATCCATGTACGCATCGCCTCCAAGGTGACCGGCGAAGTAGTGCAAGTGCTCTTCGAGGAAGGCACTCCTGTATCTGCAGGCGATACGCTTCTTATACTTGACGAGGAAATAACGGGCATACAATTACGCCAGGCGGCTGCAAACATGAGGCTCGCCGAAGCTCAGCTTGAATTACTCAATGAAGGAGCGAGGCAGGAAGATATCCGGCAGGCCGAGGAAAAAGTTACGCAGACTGAAACGACGCACAATCAAAGCCGTATCGATCTGCACCGGACGAGGAATCTCTTCGAAGGAGGAAGCGTTTCGCAAAAACAACTCGATGACGCGGAGGTTCGTTTTCGGGTCGCGGAATCCCAATACCATGAAGCGTTGGAGGTTCTCGGGAAGATGCGGCAGTATTCCCGTCCCGCTGAAATCCGGGCGCAGCAAGCCCGTCTCGATCATGCGCGTGCCACGGTCGATCTGTTTCAGAAGAACATGAAAGACAGTTATATCACTGCGCCGGTTTCGGGTACGGTGACGGGAAAACCCGTGGAAGCAGGCGAACTCGCCGGTCAGGGTACCGTCGTTGCCGTTATCTCCCGGCTCGACAGGGTACATCTCAGAATCTATCTCTCTGCATCGGAGCTTACAAACGTCGGACTCGGACAACAGGTAGGGGTCGCCATAGATGCCGATCCCGATAAAAGATATCCGGGAACGATAGCGTATATTTCACCGGTCGCGGAATTCACACCAAGAAACATTCAAACGAGGGATGAACGCGTTAAGCTCGTATATGGAGTTAAAATCGAGATCGAAAATCCGGAGGGAATACTGAAACCGGGGATGCCGGCGGATGCATATATAACCGCGGTAGGAGAAGAGAGATAGCTGATATGAACTCAGTCATTACCGCCCGCAAACTGATGAAGCGATTCGGATCGGTCGTTGCGGTCGATGATGTATCATTCGACGTTCGTAGAGGCGAAATGCTTGCACTCGTGGGTCCGGACGGAGCGGGAAAAACAACGATGATCCGGATGTTCTGTGGAATCATCGCGCCCGACGGCGGCGAACTTTCCGTTCTCGGCATCGATCTTCGTCTGAATTATGACTCTATAAAACACCGCATTGGCTATCTCTCCCAGAGATTCAGTCTCTACGGCGATTTAACCGTCGATGAAAATATCGAATTCTTTGCTGATCTCCATGGTGTCGTGGAATACCGCAAGAGGCGCGATGAACTCCTCAGGTATATGCGGCTGATCGATTACCGGGACAGATTGGCGGAACGTCTTTCTGGAGGTATGAAACAGAAGCTTGCTCTGGCTTGCACCCTCACGCATACTCCGGAACTCATATTTTTAGACGAGCCGACGACGGGCGTCGATCCGGTATCGAGGAGGGATTTCTGGAAAATACTCTCCGACCTGCTGAAGAACGGTATCACCATTGTCATGACAACGCCCTATCTCGATGAGGCCGAGCGATGCAGCCGCGTCGGTCTGATGAATCAAGGGCGAATTATTCTATTGGATACGCCTCAGAAATTAAAAAATCGAATGACCGATAAAATCATCGAGATCATCCCGACCGACCTGCGCGCATCATATGCAATTCTCCGCGGGATGAAAGAGATCAAAGAAGTGCAGGCATTCGGAGACCGCCTCCACATCGTCGTTCCGGACGCAGCAGAAGCAGATGTGCAAATAGGAAAGTTATTAGCCGATAAAGGAATAACCGTCGGCAGTTGGCGTTATATCGATCCGTCGCTGGAAAATGTTTTTATCTCGCTGCTGAGATCAGATTGACCGGATGCTGCCGTATGCTGTATCAATACAAAGGCCGGGAGATATCGGTTACAGAGGTTACCGGATTCCAAATACCGGCAAGTTGCTTGAACCGACTGTCGCCGCGTGAAAACGGAAACGTACTTCATGATGAATCCTATCGAGGTATCAGAGCTGAGCAAGGTCTTCGGAACGTTCACAGCCGTGAACCGCATTTCGTTTAGCGTTCGGAAAGGCGAGATATTCGGTTTTCTCGGAGCGAACGGCGCGGGAAAATCCACAACCATAAAAATGTTGTGCGGATTGCTGGTATCCACTTCGGGGAACGCACGCGTCGGCGGATTCGATATCAACCTGCAGCCCGACAGGGTAAAACGGTCCATCGGTTACATGTCGCAGCGGTTCTCTCTCTATGAGGATCTGACCGTTAAAGAGAACATCGAATTCTTCGGCGGCGTCTATGGACTGGATAACGATCGCCTGAGATCGAGGAGAAACTGGGCGATAGATATGGCCGGATTAACAGGACGGGAGCGAATTCTTGCCCGCGAACTACCCGGAGGATGGAAACAGCGTCTCGCGCTCGGCTGCGCCCTGCTCCATGAACCTCCAATCGTGTTCCTCGACGAGCCGACGGGAGGCGTCGATCCGCTCTCCAGGAGGGCTTTCTGGGAGCTTATCCAATCATTATCCGACGCCGGGACTACCATTTTTGTAACCACCCACTACCTTGACGAAGCCGAATACTGTAACACCATTATGCTCATCCATGGAGGGAACATTATCGCGGGTGGGAGTCCGCGGGAACTCAAATCGAAGTACATAACGAATCCGATGCTCGAAGTACAGTGTTCGAATACCATCGAGGCGCTCAGAAACCTGCAGGAACAATCCGGCATAATCGAAGTTTCGGTGTTCGGAACGAATCTACACGTCAGCGTGAAAGAGGAGGACAAGGGAAGAGAACTCGTAGAACGGATTCTAAACGATGCCGGATTGAACGTCGGCAATATCGACCGGATCGTTCCGTCGCTGGAGGATGTGTTTATTCATCTTGTCGAAAGAGAAACCCGCGAAGACGGGGGGGTGTGAACTATGCGGCGAGTGCTTGCGATCGCGCGGAAAGAGTTTCGGCAGCTGGGCCGGGATAGAAGAACGCTCGGAATATTGATCGGACTGCCCGCATTTATGCTCCTGATGTTCGGATATGCCGTCGACTTCGATGTCAGGAATATCGGCATGGCGGTATATGACGGCGATGGGTCGACAGAAAGCCGCGCCGTCGTCCGTACGTTTGTCCAATCGGGGTATTTTACAATCGTTCGGCATGTAAACCGGGCCGATGAAATCGACGATCTGCTCGACCGGGAGGTCATCCGTTTAGGACTGGTCATTCCGAAAGGATTTGCAGATGATATTACGATGGGAACGAACCCCGGAATCCAGGTGCTCATCGACGGCGCCAATGCAAGCGCCGCGGCCACTGTCGCCGGGTATGCGAACGCCGTGCTTCAGGATTTCTCTATTCGACTTATTTCACGAACCCCGGACTCCGAAGCAGCCGGAGTGCCGATGCTCCCCGTCGAGCTGCACCCCCGGGTCTGGTATAATCCGGAGCTCAGGAGTCCGAAATTCCTGGTACCCGGTCTTATCGCGTTTATCCTGATGGTGACATCCGTTGTATCAACCGCACTCTCGGTGGTTCGGGAGAAAGAACGAGGTACGATGGAGCAGATTACCGTCGCTCCCGTACATCCTTATGAACTGATCATCGGCAAAACGATACCGTACATAATCACCTCGCTGGCGGCAACGATCATGATCCTGTTCGTCGGCAATATTTTTTTCGACGTGTCGATTGAGGGGAATTATTTTCTGCTGTTCCTCGTCGTGCTGCTCTTTCTCTTCGGTTCGCTGGGGTGGGGATTACTCATATCGACAATCGCCGAAACGCAGCAGGTGGCGTTCATGATCGCGCTGACGACCACGATGCTTCCGACATTTATATTATCAGGATTCGTTTTCCCGATTCATAATATGCCCGCGGTCATTCAGGCAATTACCTATATCGTCCCCGCGAAATACTTCCTCGTCGCCCTGCGCGGGATTATGCTCAAAGGTACGGGTCTGGCCGCCTATTGGGAACAGCTCGTCTTTCTCGCTGGATTCGCAGCCATCGTCCTTTCCGTCAGTTCCGTCAGAATGAAGAAGAGAAGCTGACATGCGGACCATTCTCTCGCTCATTCGGAAGGAGTTCATCCAGATCAAACGTGACAGGCGCATGCTCGCCATTGTGTTCGTCGCACCCGTGTTTCAATTGATCATTCTGGGGTACGCGGCGAATCTCGATGTACGAAATATATATATGGTCGTATATGATGCCGACAATTCATATGCGAGCAGAGAATTTATCTCCGGGTTTACGAATTCGGGATATTTCACGGTCGTGGGTAATCCCGGGCGTCTCGGCGATCTCGACCGCTATATCGATCACAATATGGCTTCGATCGGGTTGGCCATTCCGCGCGGATTTGCAGACGATCTTATCGCGGGGATTCCCGTAAAAGTACAGCTCATCGCCGACGGTTCGGAGTCCAACTCCGCGACGATAGGTCTCGCGTACGCGTCGCAGATTGCGCTCCGTTTTTCCCACAATATCTTGATCGATGGAGCCGGACGGGTGTCGGGGGAAAAATTCAGCCCGGTCCGTATCGAACCGGAAATGCGTATCTGGTATAATCCGGATCTCAGGAGCAGAAATTTTATGGTACCCGGCGTGCTTGCTATGCTGCTGATGGTGATGACCATGATGCTCACATCGCTTGCTACGGTGAAGGAGCGCGAGATAGGTACGCTCGAGCAACTCATCGTAACACCGATGAAGCCGTATCAGCTTATTGCCGGAAAGCTCGCCCCCTTCACGATCATCGGAATAATCGACGTGCTCCTCGTCGTCCTCATTGCAACGCTCTGGTTCAATATCCCGGTACGGGGAGGTGTTATGCTTCTCGTAGGTCTCAGCATGGTTTTTTTAATGACGACGCTGGGCCTCGGCCTCTTCGTTTCAACCATCTCCAGAACTCAGCAACAAGCGATGCTGACGGCGGTGTTTTTTGTAATGCTTCCTATGATATATCTCTCCGGTTTCATTTTCCCTATAGAAAATATGCCGGGGATTATCAGGTCGATTACCTACATCATGCCTCTCCGTTATTTCTTCGTGATTGTCAGGGGAATTTTTTTAAAAGGCATCGGTATAGCAGAGTTGTGGGACCAGATCCTGGCACTCTTTATCATCGGGAGCGTCATACTCTCGGCAAGCATACTCAGGTTCCGGAGAAATCTGGAGTAACACAGCTCCATCCCCTCAAAACAGTGACGGACTTCCTCTCCTGCATCTACAATGAATCCAGAAACTTATACGAAACGCCTCAGCTTCGGTTCTTGTGAGCGGACGCGGAATTTCTTACCTTATTATCAGTTCATGTCATACTCCTGAATATGTTGTTGAAAATAGAACGATATGCGGAGAGTATTCAGATTAGGTTTGTGGTGTGCTGGGGTAGCAGCGGCGTTGTCGATATTTCTCGCCATTCTATTACAGATTCCCACGATTCAAACATTCCTTGCCAGAAAAGCCGCCGACATCGTCGCCGATAGAACCGGAACTCGGGTCGGGATCGGAGCGCTCTCGGTTTCCCTGCGGGGAACCATCCGCTTGGAATCGCTTTATATCGAGGATGCCGGACGCGATACCCTCATTTCCGTCGGCTATATCGGGGTTGACATCAACCCGGTTCAACTGCTCAGAAAGAGAATCTCGGTTCGATCCGTCGCAGTGCATGATCTGTACTGCCGCGTGTACCGATCTGCTGACGATTCGCTGTTCAATTATGCGGTCCTCCTCGGAGATGGCGGAAACGGTACCGACTCGTCAGCCGACGATCCTGCCGGTGAACAGGCCGGTGCACCCCCCGACATCAGTCTCGGAAAGATAGACCTGAAGAATATCGTTCTACAGTATCAAGATGATATGACGGAATCTACTGCTTCCTTACGTCTCGCCTCCTTTGACGCAATATTCAAGAAATTCGATATATCCCGAATGCAATACCGGCTCGATACTATCGGTATTGACGGTCTCCAGGCAGCGATTCGTATCCCCCGTGTCCCGAATGACCAACCGGCGGCGAAGGACGATCGTAACTCTCAGATGCCGGACATCGGATTCGATCAACTCACCATAACAAATCTCCAGACGGAGTATCGCAATCCGGCAACCGGGGAATATATTTCACTCTCATGGGAAGAATTATCCGTTCTCACGCGAGCTATCGATCTACCGAGCAGAAGAGTCGAGGTATCGGATTTCTATCTCGATGCCCTGGCGGCAAGATACGAATTTTCGGAAAGCGAGCGAGAACCGGCTGAGGGACCGGCGGTGCAAGGGACACCACATAACGCGCCGGACAAGCAAGGGGCGGATGGATGGAATATCATCCTTGACCGGTTCAGGATTCAAGACAGCGGTATGAGGATGGTGAACCGCACATCGCCGGATATCTCCGGCGTTCTCAACCCGGATCGTATCGATCTTACGGGCATTTATATCGATATGGAAAATATTATTTACGGCGAGGAACGGTTAGCCGTGGGGATTAACGACCTGAGGTTCGCCGAAAGCAGCGGGGTTGTGATCAGCCGTACCGAGGGATTATTATTCGCGGAGCAGGAGACCGCGGGTATAGAGGGATTTATACTGCAGACTCCAGGAAGCAAGGTCATGCTCGATGCTCTCATTCAATACCGATCGTTCGACGATCTGATGGAAAATATCCGGGATGTCGAAGTTCAGCGCCTCGTTCTGGAAGTCGAAGCGGATCCGGACGACATCCGTCTTCTCTCGCCTGATCTCGATTCACTCTTGGCCGGGGTTCCTGCCGGGACAAAACCGATAGCGTTGCGAACGGCTGTATCCGGAAATATTACAGATTTGCATATTCAACATTTTGAGGTCGATGCAGGAGAATCTACCCGGTTGAGAGCGGAGGGAACGATCTTGGGACTGCCGGAACCGGATTCGGTTCGGTATGATGTGCGGGTAACCTCGTTTGTGTCGGATGAGCAGGATATTCGCACATACATACCGTTCGATTTGCTGTCCGAAGATATCCGACTCCCCGATACCCTCAGTCTGAGCGCTGGCTTCTCCGGCACGGCCCGGAGAATAGAAGGAATTGCTTCGGTGAAGTCGTCGTTCGGCGAGATCGAAACCGATCTTCAGTTACAGTTATCAGAAATCGCCGGTCCTTCATACCGTGGATATGCAGAAGTCAGAAATTTTAATGCGGGTGCTCTGTTCGATCGGCGGGATATCGCGGGGAAGTTAACGATGCGGCTTGACGTCGATGCTTCGGGCAGCGAGCCCGATAATCTGGCCGGAAATGTTTCCGTCCGGATAGAATCGATAGAATTGCTCGGATACGTCTATGAGGATATCCGGCTGGAGGTGAACGCATCGGGAGGAGGTATCGGCGGCGATCTGCGTATCGCAGATGAGAACATGGAACTCGAACTTGATGCATCGGTACAATTCTCCGGTCCGGCGCCCAGGTATTCGTTCGAGTTGGATCTCAGCGGTATGAACCTCGATGAGCTGAACATCACGGACGATGCGATCTCGCTTCGTACACGCATCTCCGCCGATATTCAAATCGGCCGTGGCGAGGATATCGACGGCATACTGCGTGTCAGTGATTTCCAACTTTCGAAGAACGGTCGCGCCTATTCCATCGACACGTTGTCGATCGCCGCTTCGTCGGAGGAGGGATTTCAGAAACTGCGCGTGGAATCCTCTTTCCTCGAAGGGAGCTATGCCGGAAATGTTTCTTTCGGCGATCTTCCGGAAGAATTATTCCGGCATGTCGACAAATATTTCAATCTTCATGAGAGCGTTCCCCCGCAAGATTCGACGGAGAAAAGATTCGAATTCAATATTTCGCTTACGGATCCCGGGATAATTCCCGCAGAATTGATACCGGATCTTTCGGAAATTTCGCAATTCACGCTCAACGGTATCTACGAAAGCGAGCGGAGCAGGTTGAACGTATCGATGGACCTGCCTTCGATTCGATATGCAGGTATAAGCATCGATTCCTTGATCATCAGGATCGATACAGACGAAGAATCGGCCCAGGGATCATTGCGGCTTGGGCGGGTAGACGGACCGGCAGTTACTGTATTCGGACCGGAGGTATCGGTCTCCGTCTCGGATAATACGCTCATGCCCGTACTCCGGGCGCAGGATGAAGCTCGCAGAGACATCTTGGTAATCCGATCGACCGTTCAATCCGCCGATACCGCTTATGTGATCTCCCTTGATACGGGTGCAGTGATATTGAACGGAGAGGAATGGTTTCCCGTACATGATAACGCTCTTATTATCGGCGGCGCCCGACCGCGGTTTCAGAATCTGAGAATTGAGCGAGATGAAGCCTTCATATCCGCTCATACTCCGGACGATACAACGACGTTTATCGAAATTGCAGATTTTCCGCTTGGAGCGCTGATCGGCAACTTTCAATCGGAATTCGACGAACTCGATGCCATTCTGAGCGGTTCCATCGTATTGACCGGATCGCATGACGTTACGTTATTCCATTCCGAACTGACCTTTTCGGATATAATCTTCGGTCCGGACACAATCGGGACCTTGAACGCGGAAATGAGGAGCGAAACGGCTGATGAATATAGTGTGAATATTGCGTTACGGCGACAGGATGATTATCTGGGAATGCAGGGCTCGGTAAGAACCGAACCGGACGAGACGCTGCTCGATCTTTCCATCGAGCTCGACCAGTTCCATATATCGAATTTCGAACCGTTTACGCTTGGCCGGATCAGGGAATCACAGGGAACTCTCTCGGGTTCAATGACGGTTCGGGGCGGGGCCGGTAATCCTGTTCTGAACGGACATCTTCGTTTTACCGACGCTAGAGTTTTTATTACGGCACTCAACACATCATTCGGATTCGGAAGCGAACCGATACGGTTCGATAACAGCGGAATCCAATTCCGCTCGTTTACAATCACTGACAGGAGAGGAAATACCGCATCGATCAACGGTTCCATGGTGACTGACTCGCCAGAGGGCATCGTCTTCATGCTTACCATCAGGTCGAACGATTTTCTTCTTCTCAATACGGGTCCGGACGAGAACGATCTCCTCTACGGTACGATCATACTTGACAGCGATCTACGGCTCAGAGGTCATATAGAGAATCCCGAGATCAATGCGACGATCGGATTGCGTCAGGGGACCGAGCTTACCTTCGTCGTACCGGAATCCGATCCGGTACTGATCGATCGGGAACGGATCGTCGATTTCCGGACGGTGGCCGACTCGGCGGATCCGGGTCCTGCACCCGAGACTGAGGCGGACACGCTGCGAAGCGGACTCCGGGGATTCAACATATCCGCAAATATCCAGGTCGACCCTCAGGCCGAGTTCACCGTTATTATCGATCCGCAGGCAGGCGACTACGTACGCATTCGCGGGGGCGGCGCCCTGAGCTACGGGGTCGATCCCGGCGGTTTGATGAGTCTCGCCGGAAGATACGAGATCACCGACGGAACCTACCAGCTCTCGTTCTATGAGATCGCCCGCCGGCGTTTCGATATCAGGCCGGGAAGCTCCATCCACTGGACCGGCGATCCGCTCAATGCCGAGATAGATATGAGCGCAATATATACCGTGCGAACTTCGCCGCTCGAGCTCGTCGCGGACCAAGTAGGTGATCAGGCCGCTCAGCAGTATCGCCGGGCGATGCCGTTTCAGGTCTACCTCAATTTGAAAGGTGACCTGCTGAAGCCCGATATATCTTTCGAGCTGGATATGCCAGAAGATCAGCGAGGCGTTCACGGCGGTACAGTCTATACCAGAATACAACAACTCAACCAGAACGAGACAGAGAAGAACAAACAGGTCTTTGCGCTTCTGGTTTTGAACAGGTTCATCGCAGCAAATCCATTCGATATACCCGAAGGGGGCGGATTGTCCGCGACGGCGCGTACGAGCGGCAGTAAATTTCTTACGCAGCAGTTGAATGTGCTTTCGGGCCGGTATATCCGCGGCATCGATATCGACTTTGAAGTACAGTCTTATGAGGATTATAGCGCCGACGGCTCCGAGGGCCGGACTGAATTGCAGATACAGCTCTCACGTAGGTTTCTTGACGACCGGTTGGCGGTCGAAGTCGGCGGTCACATCGAGCTCGAAGGCGAACGTAAACGGCAGTCGGGCATTTCGGACATAGCCGGAGATATGGCAGTCGAATACATGTTGACTCAGGACGGAAGATACAGGATCCGCGGCTTCAGAAGGACAGAGTATCAGTCATTCTTCGACGGCGATCTGATCTCGACCGGACTTTCGCTCGTGTATACGCGGGACTTCAACAGCTTCAGGGAATTGTTCAAACGTGATCGAAGACTCGAACCGGTCGAAACGCCTGAACCGGATGTCGTCGGACGCGACGAATAGCATATGACTATGCAAAGAATGAAAATCCTAATGCTACTTTTTAGCGCGGTCGGTTTTCTGACCGGTTGCTCGCATACCAAATACCTCGGTGAAGGGGAGGAACTATATACAGGTGCGGAGCTCCGGCTGGATTCCGACGACAGGATAGCTGGAGAAAGCCGGCTGCAGACCGAGCTCGAAGATGTCATTCGTCCCGAACCGAACGATTCCTTCCTGGGTTTGTACAAATTGCGCCTCTGGTTTTATAATATCGCCGGAGAGCCGCGCGGGAGAGGACTCCGTTACTGGATAAAAAACCGATTGGGGCAACCACCGGTACTTCTCAGTCAGGTAAATCCCGTACAGACGGCCGGTTTGATTAGGAACAGGCTTGAGAATAACGGCTTCTTGAATGCCGATGTCGGATATGAAATTATGAGCGACGGCGGCACCTCGCGAATTCTTTATACCGCTCATACGGGAATGCCGTATCTGCTCGGCAATATAATTTTCCCACATGGCAAGAACGAACTCGAGACTGCGATCGATAGCATACAGTCGGAATCGGATCTCGGGAGAGGAGAGAGATTCGATCTGGACCGCCTGAGGGATGAGATCGAGCGGATAGACGCTCAATTGAAGGAACGGGGATTCTTTTATTTCAATCCGGATTATCTCCGTTTTATCGCCGATACCTCCGTCGGGGATCATATTATCGATCTCTACCTGACGGTGAATCGTGATGCTCCGGTTCAAGCGCGGAATCGATATAGCATGCGGAATATTTATATATACCCCGGCTACACGCTTGAACCCGGACGGCAAAACGGCGATCCCGATACGGTTGTTACGCGCGGCGTGCATATCATTGACGGAACATCCGGATTCAGGCCGGAAGTTCTTGCCGGCGCCGTTTTTCTGAGAAGCGGCATGGACTACAATCGGCATGCACATGTGTTGACCATCAACCGGTTTATGGGGCTGGGAACATTCAAGTTCGTCAGTATCCGCTTCAACGAGCCGGAGGATTCCGATGAACCGATGCTCGATGCACATATATTCCTCACGCCCGCAGACGAAAAATCGCTGAGGGTCGAGGTCAAAGCAGTGAGCAAATCGAATGATTTTGCGGGCCCCGGACTCAGCATCGGTTTCACCAACAGAAACGTATTCGGTGGCGCTGAGATGTTTTCAGTGAACCTGATCTCCGGTATCGAAGCCCAGATAGGCCGTTCATCCCCCAATCCTACCTCGTATGAATTCGGCATCGAGACGGAACTCCAGATCCCGCGGATCATCTCGCCGGTGAAACTGGAAACCCGGCCATCGCTCTACGTTCCACGCACGCGGGTCAGGACCGGCTATTCCTTGTTCCGGCGCCCCGATCTTTTCAGATTGGACTCGTTCTCGTTCCTCTATGGTTATGTCTGGACCAAATCGCTCTACACCCGTCATGAACTGAATCCGGTCACGGTAAAGTTCTACAGGCCGAGCTCGGTGGTTCCGGAATTCAGAACGCTCATCGATGCGAATCCGATTTTACGGAGGAGTTTCGAAGCGCAATTTATTATCGGGTCGACGTATTCATTCTTCTATAACGATCAAATAGACGATACGAGACGCAATCATTGGTACCTGAATTTCAATCTGGATCTGTCGGGAAACACCTTGTACCTGCTTCGTTCCCTGCTGCGGGACGATGAACGCATGGAAGGCGAACCGCAGTTGATATTCGGAACGCCGTTCTCTCAGTATATACGCGGCGATTTCGATCTCAGGTATTATTTACGGAGCGGGAGGGATTCCCGCGTTGTATTCAGGTTGATTGCGGGCGTCGGTGTGCCGTACGGTAATTCGCGATCGCTTCCCTACGTCAAACAATACTTTACCGGAGGAACGAATAGTATACGGGCGTTTGCAGCCCGAACAATAGGCCCGGGTTCCTATAGGCCCCCCGACGGAGAGACATCCTTTCTCGTCGACCGAACCGGAGATATCCGGCTCGAGTTCAATACCGAGTACAGGTTCCCGATTGTGAGCGTGTTGAAAGGGGCTCTGTTTCTCGACATGGGAAATGTCTGGCACATACGGAATAATGCCGATATGCCTGGAGCGGCATTTACGTTCGATTCGTTTACCGAAGAATTGGCGATGGGTGCGGGACTGGGTTTGCGGCTCGATATTACCTTTTTCGTGCTCCGGCTCGACGTTGCATTCCCGCTCCATATACCGTATCTGCCACGCGGTGAACGCTGGGTCGGAGGAGAAACGGATTTCGGAAGCGCACGCTGGCGGAAGGATAATCTTGTTTTTAATATCGCAATTGGTTATCCTTTTTAGTTACGGCGTCCGACCGATCTATATTCAATCCTTCTGTATCCTCACCCGGAGTCGTGAAAACCATCATTACACTATCGGGTTCCGGTTAATTATTTATGAGTAAATCGCTGCCGTTCGTTTTTCTGCTCGCATCCCTCTACTTTCTTTCCTGCGCACACCTCGGATACGAATTAAGAAAAAAACCGTCTGAAGCTGAACAGGAGGAACTCAGAGCTCTGAAAGAGGATCTGGTCCGGACAACCTATCTGCTGCTCGCGCTCGATCCCGAGCGGGACAGGGAAACTTTCGAGGGACATCGACGCGAATTTGATTTATTGCTCGGACGATATTTCGAACTGACCGGGGAGCCCTTCGAGTCCGATTATCATCTCATTCGATCGGGGAGTGCAACGGTCATTCTCCCGTTTATCATCGAGGACACCTCGGGGGTACCCGGCACCACGCCGGTACCCGGCCGATCGCGCAGGTTATGGGAGGATATCGGTGGAGAATTTCATGGTGAAATCATCGATCTTCACATATATTCCGATAGCGCCGGTGAGCCGGCCCGGCTGCATATACTTTTTCAGGATTCGATTATTTCTGCCGATTTACTGAATGACACGTTCGCAATCGACCGGAAATTCGACGTTCCATCGCCCGAAAACCGCCGTATTATGTCGATTATTCCAGCCGGTTTTTTTCTCACAGGAGATCCGGCCGGGTATCATCGACACCCGCCGTTTATAACGGGAAGATCCGGTATACCCGTGTTTAATACAGAAGATCAGTCGGATTCGACTGATACCAGCGCGACCGAACTGGATTCGATGTCAACGACCGGTGCAAAAACCAATGCGGTTCCGGGCAAGCCTTTCTTTCAATTAACACAAGCCGGACAGACGATGGTACAGAGCATGCGTACTCTGAACCGGGGGGACCGTCTGATATTTCTCGATGACACCGGATTTCTCCTGCTGGCCGACGCGCTGGCATCCGAAACGATTTGGAGATCGTCGAGACCATGGGGACACCGGATTTTTTTCGTTGGGGAGGATACGGTTGCGGTGGTTAACCGGGATGAAAAATCGTTCGTACTCTTCGCCGTGAAGAGCGATGAGCCGGTTTTGCTCGGCCAATCCATACCATTCGATTCTTATATCTCTGCGATCACACCGGCGAGGCGGAACGGTGTATCCGGACTAGCCCTGGCCCTGAGGTATGAATTCCCGGACGGCTCGATTCGGAGCAGATTGCAGTTCATACCCGGAGGAATGTTGCATTTTACGCTTCCGGTAATATTCGATATCCCGAGACTTCCTGTTTATGAATCGGTACTCACGATCGTCAAGAGCAAGGATAATTATTCAATTCCCGACCCGGCATTCCGGATGCTGCAGCCGATTGTTTTTCACAATGTGTACGAAACGCTCTTCACGATGACGGAGAGCGTTCCGCGTCCTCTGCTCGCGCTCGCCGCAGTACCCGACTCGACTTATCTCGGATGGACAATACAGCTCCGTCCGGACGTGCTCTTCAGCGACGGAACTCCTCTCGACGCCGAATCGGTATCCCTCGCTTTGGCGGCGGCTCAAAAAAAATGTCTCACGGAATCGTGTCCGTATGCATGGCTGTGGGAACCGATCGAGCCGAACCGGGGTGTCCATGGATCTTCAGCAGCCGATGCTCCGGGAGTGTACCCGATAGAATCGACGACATTGTATATCCGGCTCCATTATCCTGTGCCCAATCTTCCGGAATATCTCTCGCACCCTTGCTTTCATATCGCACGAAATGCCGATGGTTCATCCTGGCCATCGGGAACGGGTCCGTTTCGTATCGCCTCAACCGGCAAAGGTGTATCGCCTGATATCGTTAAGACCGTGAGGAATGAAATTTACCGTCATGGAATGCCTCCTCTGAAGGAGCTGCATTTTATACTGAACCATCCAGATGTGGTTGAATTCATTTCCGGACGGCGAAACGTTGCCGCTTCGGTGAGAAACCGGAAGGACGTCGAATTCTTCAGAGAACTTCCGCGGTATCGCGTGGTTGAATTCCCGGGCGAGGTTCTATACTTTTTTGCGCTCAATCCGATGTCGGCCGCCCTGACCGATCCGGATTCCCGTAAACGAATCGTTGCGCTGATGGACAGAGCTGTATTTGCGAACATCGTGAACGAAGCGGAAGGCGTACCGGCATTTCAGATAACGGGCAGTCTTCCCGGCAACCCGGAGATCTCGTCGCCGGAACGGAACGTCAGGATCACTCAACCGCTCAGGATATATTATTATAGCAATGATCCCGCCGCAGCCCAGATTGCCGAACGTCTGGGTGCTCTGCTCTCGCAGGCGGGCATACCGTACCGGCGTCCCGAAGGCCTGTCGACAAGAGCGATGACATCCATTCGATCGGGCGGCAGGTACGAAGTCTTAGTCGATTCGTTCGAGAGCAGATTCAATTCGCCGCTGCTTGCTCTTCGCGAGCTTCTCAGCCGCGGGTACCGCATCGAATCCAACCCGGTGGACGGGGAAGAAGGTTCCGGGAATCCCGTTGATACCGCCGCCCGGCTTGAACGGGAATTAATCGGGCGGATGAATATTATACCTCTTCTGAGGGTCAGAAACTACGCGGTTATACCGTATGATCTCATAAACCCCGCTCTGGAGCCGGGTCAGTTTCTGGATTTGTCGGGGGCGTGGTTTCCCCGGAGCAATTACGATAAGTGGGACATACAACCGGAATGAAACGCCGATTCAGAATACCCCTTGCGCTGAAGTTGTCGACCACGTTCGCGCTTCTTTTTATGACCATCGTGGTTCTGATCCTTTACTCGGTTCAACAGATCGTGACTCATCAGTTTACCGAGCGGTACTATCGCGACGTGGGATTCGCCGTGGAATCTCTCGACAATAAGCTCTCCTCCCGCCGCGATTTGATACGCGCGCACCTGCGGCAGCTTGCAGTCAAGATCTCCGGCGACAATGACTTCAGACTCTACGTGAACGTGCTCGAGGAGTATTCTCATCCGACCGTTGTGGATTATGCTCCCGAATACATGCCGACTATGCGATTGGACGTACTCAAGATCACAACGAATCGCGGCGTCGTTCTGAGTTCCGGACATTTCAGAAACTCATTCGGCAAAGATGCAGGAAGTCTTATCCGGGGACTTCGGAGCGCAGGAGCCGGACCGGTGCTTTACCGGTACCAGATACCTGCGGGAAGCCTCCTCTGCCTATCCGCGATCGATTCGGTCCGTATCGGCGCGCAATACTACTACCTGATCGGAGGTCTGGAACTCAACAACGAATATCTCGCCGGACTTCGGTACAGAGAGAACGACCGGCTCATGCTTCACAGCGGCGGAACAATCATGCTCGAAGCGGGCAGCGAACCGGGAGATGAGATCCTCCGGGCATTGATATCGGATCAGGAAACGGTGCCGGATACGGGTGCAGCCGCTACCTTTGCCGATGAGTACACCTTCGCGAACATTCCGCTCGCGGTCATTACGGGTCGAGGCATACGCGATGCATCTTTGACCTATTTACATTCAAGACACGAGTTGATCGAGCTGATCGACAGTCTGAATAAACGCATCATCATGATAGGCGTCCTCGGGATTACCGTCACGGTTCTGCTATCGTTCTGGCGATCGTATTCGGTAACGGGTCCGCTGCAAAAGTTGGCTGCGGTCGCCGAGAATATATCGCTGCTGGAAAACGACGATCCCTTCGTCATCAGGAGCCGGGACGAAGTCGGCATTCTCAACAACGCTTTACAGGATATGGTCCGAAGGTTGAGGAAATCGGGTATGGATCTGGCTGCAGCGGAGCAGAAGGCCGCGTTTGCGGATCTTGCGAGAAAAGTCAATCATGATATCAAGAACGGGTTCATTCCGATCAGAAATGTAATGCAGCATTGGGCTGAAGCGGCCGAGTCCGACCCGGAGGAATTGCTCCGCGTGTTCAACGAGAGAAAATCGACCGTAATGGAGAGTCTCGAGTATCTCGGAGAACTCGCGCGGGAATATTCGAGGATCAGAAGACAGAGCGATGTACATCCGGTCAACCTCAACGCGCTCATTGAAGGATTGACGAAGACGTATACTGACGGCACCCCCGGAGGTATAGACATAGCCACCGAACTTCCTTCACCGGATGCATGTATACTTGCCGATGAACTTCAGATCAGACGTGCACTTGACAACCTGCTGCGCAACGCAGTCGAATCTCTCGCGACAGGCGGAAATATAACCGTGCGAATGTTCACAGGGTCCGGAGCCGTAAAGATTGAGATATCCGATACCGGCACGGGAATATCGCCCTCCATTCAGGAAAAGCTCTTCCTTGCGTCGGTAACCACGAAATCCGCAGGTACGGGCATCGGGCTGCTCAACGTCAAGCATATTTGTGAAATGTATGGCGGAACGATTACGCTCGTGAGCGAGGAGGGGAAAGGGACAGACGTCTTTCTCTCGTTCCCTGCATATACGAGCGCAATGCAGAAGAACATATCAACCGAACCGGAGACCGGGAAACAATGACTACGATACTTATCGTCGACGATCTGAAAACCATGCGGGACCAATATGCATACGACATTCATCGGAAACTCGGGTACACGGTTCAAACGGCATCGAACGGAAAAGAGGCGATCGATATCATCGAGGGCGAGGAAATCGATGCGGTAGTTGCAGATATCGAAATGCCGGTAATGGATGGGCTGCAATTCCTGGAAAAGCTGCGCGAGCGTAAATTACATGAAATTCCCGTAATCGTATATACCGCGGAGGGGAATTTCGAAAGATGCGTACGTGCGGTTAAACTCGGAGCATTCAATTTCTTCGACAAAGGCGAAGTCAGCGTCGACCAGCTGGTCAGGGTAGTAGAAAATGCCGTCGAACAGCGGAGGCTACTCCGGGAGAACACGAACCTGCGCGAGCAGCACGGCTATCACTCCGTTCTCATCGGGGGCAGCCCCGCTATGCAGTCCCTGAAGGATCAGATCGCAAGAGTGGCGAAGGTGCCGAGCAATACGCTTATACTCGGAGAGAGCGGTACAGGCAAGGAGCTGGTCGCACGCGAGATATATAGACTGAGCGAACGAAATGAAAAACCGTTCATTGCGGTAAATTGCGCAGCGCTTCCGGAGCATCTTGTTGAGAGCGAGCTTTTTGGATTCGAAAAGGGCGCTTTTACCGGTGCGGTTCGGACTATGAGGGGAAAATTTGAAGCAGCCCACGGCGGAACGCTCCTGCTCGATGAGATCGGCGATATGCCCTTGCCGGTACAGGCAAAATTGCTGCGGGTGCTGGAAGAAGGCGAGGTGACCCGCTTGGGAGGAGAGACGAGAACAATAAAAATCGACGTCCGAGTCATTACTGCGACGCATAAAAATCTTGAGGACGAAATTAAACAGGAGCGTTTCAGGCGGGATCTCTATTATAGAATCTGCACGCATATGCTTAAAGTACCGCCTCTTCGTGATCGTCTCGACGATGTAGAGGCTTTGTGTCGTCATTTTATCAATCGAATATGTAAAAGATTCGGCATCCAGACTCTGTCTATTCAACCGGATACGGTCGCCGCTTTGAAAAGCTACGATTGGAAAATGAATAACGTGCGCGAACTGGAGAACACTATCGAGCGTATGATCATCAGGTGCGACGGAAAGGTGCTGACTCCGGATCATATTCCCGCGGATATCAAGGATGACAATGTGCCCGCAATGTCTACAGACGGGAAATCATTTTCGGATCTTAAAAAGGATGCAGAGCGGCGCATACTTCTGAGCGCGCTAAACGAAAACAGCTGGCACATTACAAATACTGCAAAATCTCTGGGGATTGCGAATCACTCGAATTTGTTAAAAATGATGAGAAGACACCGGATCGAAAAACCGAAAGGGTGAATCGAAATGTAGGAATAAAAAGTTTTTAGAGGTTTACGACTATTGGTGTCCAAAATTATTATTGGCTAAGTGAACATAGTGGAATATTGCATTGGAAAAGGAATAACTTTATGATACACAAACTATGGGTCCAGTATGATTTATTACTTCAGAAGCTTATGAAATTAGAATAATGGCATGAATATATTCAGATATATTTGAATTATTGTTACTTTTCTTTTTGAGCCCAA
>CAZBUK010000033.1:718-37742 GCA_964495085.1 uncultured Ignavibacteriales bacterium | reverse complement strand
AACGGTATACGGCATCGTGAAACAAAGCGGGGGACATATCTGGTGTTACAGCGAAGTCAATCGCGGAACGACGTTCAAAATTTACATACCGAGGATCGACGTCCCCGTCAAAGAAATCGTTCAACAGGTAACCGTACAGAACAACAATCTTCCGCGCGGCTCGGAGACGGTTCTCATTGCCGAAGACGAGGATTCTGTCCGGAAACTCTGCAGCTCCGTTCTCGCCGATCTCGGCTATAACATACTGCAAGCAAAGGACGGGCTCGAGGGATTGCGAATTTCGGATGGTTATGAACATCGAATCGATCTGCTGGTGGCCGATGTCATGATGCCCGGGTTGAACGGCAAGGAGTTGGTCGAAAATGCTCTAAAACAGCGTCCGGGTATAAAGGTTATCTTTATCTCCGGATATACGAACAATGTCATCCTCGATAGAGGGATACTCGGACCGGGAGTCGAATTTCTTCAAAAACCCTTTACGCATAAAACGCTTGCGAACAGAGTCAGAGACATACTAGACGGAATGAATACAACGGCGGGGACGGGAGGGTGAGGGGTCAGGGATCAGGGATCAGATGGCAGAGGTCAGAAGTCAGGAGGCAGGATCAGAGACATACTAGATGGGAGACAGGAGTCAGGAGACAGAAGCTAGGAGACAGAAGTCAGGAGACAGAAGTCAGGAGACAGGAGGCAGAAGACGGGAGACAGAAGTCAGGAGACAGATCCATTCATAGGTTCAGTTAATAACATATAGTTCCATGGGTACGTAATAAATAATTCTAATATATCCTTCCGCTGTTAATTCGATCCGCCGGTTAATTAGTCTCACTGAAAAAGTCAGGCTTCCCTTCCGACAAAGTCGGGATCACCCCGAGCCCCGACAAGTCGGGGAGGGGTTGATATTCGTTTTTCAGCTAGGACAAGGAATTTCCCCTCAGCCAGAATGTTATCCTATTTTAATCACTGATATGGCGCAAGATTAAAAATTGATTACTATTATCAATTGAAAATCCGAAGCACGCTATCGCAATCCGAAATAAGGTCAATGATCGAATCCCAAAATGTTCAAAACGGTGAAAAAACGAGAATATTGCAGAATTTGAATTTTGGTGATTTTTTTCAAATTTCGAGCTTCGGATTTCGAATTTTTCCCGAGTAATGAGCTTGTTGTGTTATTCCAGTTACTCATTCTTCCCGTGCATGAGATTCTCAAGGAAGTAATCCGTAAAGAGCGTATAGTAATGCAGCTTGGTCATGCCGTCGCCAAGTCCATGATTTCCGCGGGGATACACGTGCATATCGAAACGTTTGTTGCGCCGCTGTAAAACGTCTATCATGTGGTAGGTCTGCTGGAGATGTACGTTATCGTCCATTGCTCCGTGAACGATCAGAAGCTCTCCCCGCAAACTGTCGGCATGGACGAGACATGATCCCGCGTCGTATCCCTCCTGGTTATCCTGCGGTCTGAGCATATACCGTTCGGTATATATGGTATCGTAAAATCTCCAGTCGGTCACCGGGGCGACCGAGACGCCTGTTGCAAAGTGATCTGCTCCGAGAAGCATGGTGAGTATAGCCAGATACCCTCCATAGCTCCATCCCCAGATGCCGATCCTGCCGGGATCGACGAACGGGTAGGACGACAGATACTTCGCACCTTCGACGAAATCATGGACTTCCATGACGCCGAGTTTTTTGTATGTGCCGAATAGGAAATCTCTTCCGCGCCCGCCGGTTCCCCGGGGATCCATGGTGAAAACGATAAATCCTTTCTGGGCGAGATATTGATCCCACAGGGTGATCCATGAATTCCGGACGCGCTGCGAACCCGGACCGCCGTAGATGTTGAATATGACGGGATGTTTTTCCGATCTATTCATGTCGGGAGGATAGGTTATCCGGTAATCGAGTTCCAAGCCGTCACTCGTCGTGAACGAACCGAATTCCGGCCATGAGATTCGGTACTCCCCATACTGTTCCGCTGAATTGCTGATCAGAGGTCTGATTTCTCTTCCGTTCCTATCGAACATATAAACCTGCAGGGGCATTTGTGTGTTCGAGTAGGTATCGATGTAATAATCACCGGTCGGACTCATGTTCACGATGTGCATCCCGGGATGCTGTGTGAGCCTTCTCTTCTCAGTTCCGTCGAGACGGATCCTGAAGAGATGATTCTCCTGCGGTGAAACTTCGGTGGAGGTATAGAACACTTCGCCGCGCCGATCGTCGACTGCAAGCAGTTCCATCACCTCCCATGCTCCGTCGGTGATCCGCCTGACCATCCTTCCCGCATAATCGTAGAGATAGATATGCCACCAGCCGTTCCTGTTCGATACCCAGAGAAAGTGTTTGCCGTCTTCGAGAAAGGTAAGTTGGTCATCGATATCGATCCATCCGGGGGACCTTTCCTCGAAGATGACCCGAGCGCTTCCTGTCGCTGCATCTGCGATGAGAAACTCGAGATGATTCTGGCTCCGGTTCAGGCGTTGGATGGAGAGCTTCTCCGGATCGCGGGTCCATTCGATGCGGGGGATATACAGGTCGGTTTCATCGCCGAGATCCATCCAGACTGTTTGTTCCGTTTCGATATCGATCACGCCGATTTTCATGACGGGATTATCTTCCCCTGCTTTCGGATATGGCAGGAATGTTTGTTCCGGATACAACGGCATATAATCGGTCAGATTGAAAAGATTGACCGGACTCTCGTCCTCATGCCAATATGCGATCCTGCGGCTGTCGGGGGACCAGCGCCATCCGTCGGCAATCTGGAATTCTTCTTCGTACACCCATCCGAATCGTCCGTTGTATACTTTTTCCCGCGCGGAATCCGTAAGACGGCGTTCCTGTCCGGTCTCGATCTCATAACAGTACAGATCGTTTTCCCTGACGAATCCAATGTATCTGCCGTCGGGGGAGAATTTGACATTCATGATCTCTCCTCCTCCGGCGGAAACGGGGCGGAGCCATCCTCCTTGCAGATCGAACAGGTAGTACTCGGCCGAGCGTGAGTATCTCCAGATCCGGCGTGTGTTCGTCGAGAAGAGGATTTGCGATTTATCGGGCGACCAGCCGTACGTATCGAATCTCAGCAGCTCCTCGCTGTCCGGGATTCTGAGCCGGCTTCCGTCTAGGAGGAGGCGTTCACCCGCTTCCGGTGCCGAAGAGATGAAAATTTGCTGTATGCCCGATTCCGGGTCCCTGCGGGTGAAAGTGTAATCCCTCCCGTCCTTTCGCCATTGTATGTCCGTTATTCGGTCCGGGGTGAATTTCTCGGATAAGAAAATCTCTTCGAGCGTGAAATCTTTTGTTTGAGATTCAATCCTGAAGACGAAACAGGATACGATGCAGATAACGCAGAGGGATTGTTTTATTTTCATGACGGTCTCGGGCGCATGTGATTAGAAGACGAGATCGAACGGATTTCTGATGCCGATCGGTTCGAGAGAATAGAAAGGTTCACCAAACTCGACGCCGATCCTGTTTCCGTAATACCGGGCTCTCGTTTCGAGGAACTGCATGAAAGACGGAGTGCTCAGGATGGTTTCCGGTTCTTCGCTCTCCGGATCGTAAAATTGCGACCGGAATGCACGGATAGCTTCCATACGCACTTCGTATTCGCCGGAAATGTCAACGATGAAGGACGGTTCGAATTCGTATTTCTGCATATAGTGAAAAAAGATTTTAGGCCGGAAAGGTTCGAGTTTACCCCCGCCGGCATCGTCGAGCTCGATTTTCGACAAACCGGAGTAGAACCATGCATCGCGGGCAAGGCGATGTGCACGTTCGTGGTCCGGATGCCGTTCGAGCCAGTGGGGGATGAGCATGACCTCGGGGCGGTATTTTCTGATCACCCGCATGAGACGGATCTTGTTGATATGCCCGGTGGTGAATTTGCCGTCGTAAAATCCGAGATTTTCCCTCACCGCCAATCCGAGGATTTCGGACGCACGCTCGGCTTCATCCAATCTTATTTTATTGCTTCCCCGGGTTCCGAGTTCACCCTGTGTAAGATCCACAATACCGACTTTCTTCCCGGCCTTCGTGAGCTTTGCTATGGTACCCGCGCAGGATAATTCGATATCGTCGGGATGTGCGGCAACAGCCAGAACATCGAGTTTCATATGCAGTTATGTATCCTCCCTGTATAGTAAGTGAACGCTATAACCATTTCCGGCGCCGGAAGTAATACAGCATGCCCCCGCCGATCCCTATCACGAGCGTCCAGATCAACGGATATCCCCAGCGCCATGCGAGCTCGGGCATGTATTCAAAATTCATGCCGTAGACCCCGACCAGGAATGTCAGCGGAATGAAGATAGTTGCGATGATGGTCAGCACTTTAATGACCTGGTTCGTCTTGTTGCCGATGCTCGAAATGTATATATCGAGCATCCCCGTGAGTATATCGCGAATCATCTCGATGCTGTCGATGATTTGTATCGTATGATCGTACAGATCCCGCAGGTACACAATCGTACCCTGCCTGATGAGCGGCGATTCTCTTCGCTCCATGACCGTTACGATTTCGCGCAGCGGCCAGATCGACCTCCGGAGGAAAATAACCTCCCGTTTCAGATAGTTGATCGTCTGCAGTGCGGAGGTGTGGGGATTCGTGACCAGATGCTCCTCAAGCTGTTCGATGCTTTCGCCGAGCTTGTCGAAAACGGTGAAGTAATTGTCGACGATCGCATCCATCAACGCATAGGCGAGATAATCGCTCCCCATACTCCGTATCCTGCCCTTGCCGTTGAGTATGCGTTCGCGGATCGGATTAAAAAATGCGTTCTCATTTTCATGAATCGAGATAACCAGGGATTCCGCAAGAATGATGGCGACCTGGTCGGAGGAATGCTGCCCCTTCGATTGGTTCCATGAGATCATCTTCATGACGATGAAGAGGTAGTCTCCGAAATCCTCGATCTTCGGGCGCTGTTCGCTGTTGAGGATGTCTTCGAGCAAGAGCGGATGGAGATTATATTTCTGTCCGATCGCTTCGATCACCTCAACGTTCTCGATGCCGTCGATCCTGACCCAGGTGATGGCTTTCTCTGCCGGAGAAGGCAGCCGGTCAGGTTGAATGTTCTTTAGTTCAACGACTTCCGACGCATCGTATGTCACGACGTCGACCGTTACCGGCGCACTTCGTGTCTCGCCCACATGGATGAGCGTTCCCGGCGAAAGGCCTGCTTTTTTCGTTCGACGCCTGATTAATCGTCTGATTTTCATACCGGGTGCTCGACCTTCTTACCGACGACGAAAACGATGAGTAAGATAACGGCGCTTCCGACAATGAGCGCCAACCAGTTCGGCATGCCGAAAGCGGTCGGGATGTCCCCGATCAGCATACCGACGAATGCAATCACGAGCGCATACGGCAGCTGGGTTCTGACATGATCGATGTGATCCGAAGCGGACGCCATCGAACTGAGAATCGTCGTATCCGAGATCGGCGAACAATGATCGCCGAAGACCGCTCCCGCCAGCACCGAACTTATCGTTCCGTACAGGATGTTCGTGACCTGCACCTGGTCGAATCCCGCATCGAGGGTGAGTGCAAAGCTCAATGGAATGACGATCGGCATCATGATCGCCATGGTTCCCCAGCTTGTACCCGTCGCAAATGCCATGATCGATGCAATGCCGAATGTCAGAACCGGGAGCCAGTAAGGGGAGAGCGTACCTTTCAGCGCCTGCACGAGGAAGTCGGCGGTGCGCAGCTCCTCGGTCACAGCCCCGATCGACCAGGCAAGCGTCAGGATGAGGACTGCGAGCAGCATGGATTTCAATCCTCCGAACCACGCATCGAGCGCATCGGTCAACGACATAATCCTTTGAGCGACGGATAGAATAATAGCCGTGACGCATCCCGAAAGAGACGCCCAGATGAGCGCCCGGTAAGAGTCGGCATTGCTGATGATATTTCCCAGAGTCACCGGAATATCGCCCGCCTCGGCAATGCTCTTCAGGCCGGTGTGATAGAGTCCGTAACATGCAACGATGACAACCGTAAGTACCGGTATTAAACCGTTATACCAGCGCGCGGGTTTATCCGCCGCGGAGAATCCTGTCGATTCGGTCAGATCATGTGCCAGTTGCGCGCCGTCCCGGATGAGCTTGCCTTCATGAAACGCCCTGCGCTCGGCTTTTAGCATCGGACCGAAATCCCTGCCGGTCAGGGAAATGAACAGCACCATGAGAAGTGCAAAGATGGGATAGAATCGATATGGTATGGTCTGGATGAAGACCGAGTAACCGTCCGCTCCCCACCCGATGCTCCGGAGACCGTTCTCTATCAGGCCGACTTCATATCCGATCCAAGTCGATATAATAAAAATACTCGCAACGCTCGCTGCGCCGGTATCCACGATGAACGAAAGTTTCTCGCGGGAGATCCTGAGTTTATCGGTTATCGGCCGCATAAGATTTCCGCGGATGAGCACGTTGGCATAGTCGTCGAAGAATATCAGAAAACTCATCAGCCAGGTCGAGAACTGGCCGCCGCGGGACGTCTTCGCGTAACCGGTAATGAGATTCGCAATACCGATCGTCCCGCCGTTTCGCGATATGACGCCGACCAGTCCGCCGAAGAGCATCGTGAAGATAATGATCATCACGTGGCTTGGTGTCGAGACTGCGTTCACCGCAAAGTGGTCGATGACCCGGAATATCCCTCCGATAAAATCGTAATCGAAAATGATCACGGCGCCGACCCATATGCCTGCGAACAAGGAGACGATCACCTGCCGGTGGAGTATGGCCAGTCCGATGGCAAGAAGCGGCGGTAGAATGCTCAGCAGGCCGGGAATCGACCGGAGAGAAAACTCCGAGTGCACGGTTCCGTCGGCTACCGTGACGGCAATTCTGCCGGACCGGTCGACTACGACATCGGGCAGGATGAGGGAACCTTCTGAAAATGGTTCGGCCGGTGGTATTAATACTTCGCCGGTCCGGATATATACACCTTCAATACTGGGCGAACCTTCATATTCGGGAGCTGTATTTCCGTCCGAATCTACGGCTCTGATTTCCAGATTAAATCCGATGCCTTTCAATACGAATGGAGGAGCGACAAGTTCGAATCGGGCGATGGACGGTTCTCCGGAAGGGGGCGATTCCTCGACGGATGCATAGAGAATCGACAAGCCTGATAGGAGGAACGGGATGAGCAGGGTGAGCCGTCGTTGCATCTGGTAAGCGCGATTCCTGTGACTTATTGAGATCCGGAATATATATCCGGTTATTATATTCAATCGTGCTGAAAAATACAAGAAACTTTAGTATACTAAAAGGAATTTTAAATTTCACCCGCTTGTTTTTTGGGTATGATACGAATCAAGATCTGCAGATATTTCGACCTCCGTTCGATCGGTATTTTGCTTCTCCTGACAGCCGGGTTAGCCGCTTCATATGTCGAGGCTCAACCTGTCGGAGCGATACGGGGCAAGGTGGTGGATTCCGTAACCGGAGAACCGCTCATCGGTGTGAATATTACCGCTAACGGAACCGGAACGTCGACAAATACCGACGGCGAGTTCGTTCTGACTTCCCCTCTCTCGGGGACGATCACGCTTAAGTTCTCATATCTCGGATATGAGACGAGCGATATCGATCTGATTCTCGTTGGAGATACGATCAGGTCACTCGAAATCCCCCTTAAACAAACGGCCATATATTTCGATCCCGTCGAAGTGAATGCGGGGCGGTTCAGGCAGGCTCAGGACGATGTCCGTACGAGCGTTATACAGATTCATCCTGAGCGCGCGCGGATATTGCCCGGTGCAGGCGAAGATGTTTTCAGGACGCTCCAGGCTATGCCGGGAGTGTTGACCCGGAGCGATTTCAGTTCACAGCTCGTCATCCGGGGCGGAGGACCCGACCAGAACCTTATAGTTATGGACGATATAGAGGTGTTCAATCCTTACCGCCTCTACGGCCTGATCAGCATGTTTAATCCTGAAACCGTTTCGCAGATAAATCTCGTAACCGGCGGTTTCCCAGTGGTATATGGCGACCGTCTTTCAGCGGTACTTGATGTGCAAAACCGCGACGGCGCAACTTCTGCCCCCGTGAGCGGCAGCGTCAATACCAACATTACAAATGCAAACATTGTGGTGGAAGGAGAGACTCCGTTTCAATCCCGGGGTTCATGGCTCTTCTCCGCCCGCCGCACCTATTACGATCTGATAGCCGGTCCGATCGCAAGAAGCGCGGGCTGGGTACAGGACGATGTTGCCTTTCCGAATTTCACCGATATACAATCCCGCTTCGCGTTCGGCCCTTTTAACGGACATCGCTTCATCATAAACACACTCCACAGCCGGGATGCGGTAAATATCATCTCCGGCGAGGACAGGAATACACCGGACAGCGTAGCAGTTAAAGATCAAACCGACCACTCCGTTGTGGGGTTAGCCTGGCACTACACCCCGAACGCTTCATTCTTCTCGAAGTTCGTAGTTTCGCATTACCGGAATCGCGGTGATACGGATTTTGAAGGCAGGTTCCTCGATCCCTCGCTGGACAGGGACGATTTTATCGGCCCTATCGTCGACTCGACGGGTATCCGTCTGTTCGATTTCGGGATTTCGTCCCTCTATGATTTCGAGAAGACATCGCTTCTGCAGGATATCGCCTTTGAGATGACCCGAGGATACGAGATTCGCGCCGGAGCCGGAGTCGACTTCCTGACAACGCGCCTGATCTGGACGGCGGAATTAGGTCAGACCCTGAGAGATTTTCTGGACAGTTTCGACTTTCCCTTCGTCGATAGATTTACGCAGGAGCGATCCTATGCACGGCTCTTCGGGTATGTAAACAATACGTTCAAGGTAGCCGGGAGACTGACCGTTCAGCCGGGACTCCGGTTCGACCGCTATGAAATTCTGAACAGCACGCATGTCTCGCCGAGGATCTCATTATCTTACGGATTCGATGCGCATTCCACGATTCGTGTCGGCTCCGGAAGATTTCTGCAATCGCCCGGATATGAGAAAATATTCGGACAATCACAATTTTTCGATCTGACTGACAGAGAAGCAGTAAACCGGCTGAAACCCGAAGAAGCTGTCCACTATGTCGCGGGAATCGACCGGTGGATCGGCAGCGACGTATATATAAGGTTAGAATCGTATCTCAAAGATTTCAGAAATCTCATATCGCTGAAGCGGGAACCGGGAACAAGATATGTAGTCGATCCCGTCCAAAACGGAGACCGCAGATACTCGCATGGATGGAAGGAACCATACGCGGTCCCGATCGATTCTATGACGATCATTCCGGAGAATAAGGCATCGGGAAATGCGCAGGGAATCGAATTATTCATTGAGAAACGTGCATCGCGGAGAGACGACAGAGTGAGCGGCTGGTTCTCGTATGCATATGCAAAGGCGGAAAGAAACCAGTACGGATTCGTCATCCCGTTCGATTTCGACCAGCGGCATACCTTGAATATTGTGATGCAATACCGGTTGAGCGAATCGCTCGAGCTGGGTGCAAGGTGGAGGTACGGGAGCGGTTTTCCCTTTACGCCGCCGGTCGGCGTCAGGCCGCGGATTGCTCTCGTCGATGATGACGGTGACCGGATACCGGTAATTCGGACCGATCAATACGATAGGGTAATTTTTAATATTGATCGGGGCGATTACGAGAACCGGAATTCCGGACGCTTGCCCGCGTATAGCCGGATAGATGTGCGGCTCAACTGGTATACACGGTTCTGGGGCGTCCGGTGGTTGTTCTACCTGGATGTGATAAATATTACCAACCGGAAGAATATCATCGGTTACCGGTATGCGATCGGAAATGATCTGCAGGTGGAGCCCAAGGCATCCACCATGTTTCCGATCATACCGACGTTCGGCATAAGTTTCCGTTTCTAAAGACCGCAAGGACACCGCCGGTATCGATGGTACGCTTTGATAGCTCATCAGGGCCGATCGGGATTTGCATCGGGTCGCAGTTACCGGAGACGTTGAACGAGGACAGTGATGTTCATTCCGGATTTATATTCAGGCACGGAATAATTAGTTCTCACTGAAAAACTAATATTCACCCCTCGACTCCGCTCGGGGTGACAATTTTGTCAGGCTGAGCGGAGTCGAAGCCTGACTTCTTCAGTGAGAACTAATTAACCGTTGGTACGCAACTCAATCAATACGCGGAAAAAAATCTAAATCCGAATCTCGAAATTCGAAACAACCCGGCTGGCCCAAATTTATCATTATCCACCATTTTAAACATATTGTCTTTCGATGTTAGATTTCGAATTTTAATATTTTCGGATTTCGAATTTTAGTATTTTCGAGCTTCGTATTTTCAATTGACCAAAGTAATCATTTTTTGATTTTGCGTAATGTCAGTTATAATATTCGAATAATATATGCAAACATTTATCAGGTTTATCCTCAATGAAAATCGGAACGACGGCATCGGCGGATCGATCGGTCTATTGCCGGCAATATTTCTCCTCCTCTTCTCTTCGATATTTCCCGCGTGCCAAAGGGACGACGTTGAACAGATGACTCCGAAACACGAACGGTCTCACCTTACCATCGAACAGGCGGAAAGATTAGCCGTGCTTCCTCTGAGCTGTATAGCAGTCGAATATCCGAACAAACTCGGACAGGTGCTCGGCAGCGATGATGACCTGAAACCTCCGAGAGAATTACGTCCGGCGTTCTTCGGTTGTTACGATTGGCATTCGGCGGTGCATGCACATTGGAGTCTGGTTACGCTCCTACAGAAGTTCACGGATCTGAACCGTGGTCGTGAGATTATCGAGCGGCTCGAATCCCATATATCCCCGGAAAACATCGCTGTCGAAATTGATTTCTTCAGAGATGCGCATAATACTACATTCGAACGGACTTATGGATGGGCCTGGTTGTTGAAACTCGCCGAAGCGCTGCATACCTGGGATCATCCGGTTGCGGAACGGCTTGAGAGAAATCTTTCGCCCCTCGCGGAATTGATAACCGGAATGTATCTCGAATATCTACCGAAGCTTCAGTATCCCATCAGAGTCGGCGAACATACGAACACCGCCTTCGGATTGTCGCTCGCGTACGATTATGCGCGAACGGTGGGGAACGAAGCGCTTATATCGGCCCTTGCCGGCCGGGCGAAGGAATTCTTCCTCGCCGACAGGCAGTGTCCGATAAGCTGGGAACCCGGCGGCTACGACTTCCTCTCCCCATGCCTTGAAGAAGCATTCCTTATGAGCAAGATACTCGAGCGGGACGAATACTCGCGGTGGCTTGCAGATTTTCTGCCGGAGTTGAACAGGGCGGATTTCGAACTTGTACCCGGTGTAGTGAGTGATCGGAAGGATGGTAAATTAGTTCATCTCGACGGCCTTAATTTCAGTCGAGCCAGATGTTTAGCCGGTATTGCCGAAACGCTTCCGGAGTATTCTTCTCTGATGACTATCGCGGACGGGCATATCAGGTACTCATTCCCTCACCTCGTCGGCGACTCGTATGAAGGAAGTCACTGGCTTGGTACCTTTGCAATCTACGCTCTGGTTCGGTAGCATTAGAGCTGCTTATATTATACCTATTTTCCGGATACTATTGATATGAATTCAAATCTCTTCAGTCGCCATGAGGCGTCATCAACGGATGCACAACCGCTCTCGGTCTCTGAGCTCACCGGCAGGATCAAGGAGAGTCTGGAGCAATCGTTCGGTTCGGTAGCGGTGATCGGCGAAATATCTAATTTTAAAATACATTCGGCGTCAGGGCATGTTTACTTCAGCCTTAAAGACGAGGGCGCGACGATCTCAGCCGTTATGTGGAGGAGCCGTGCTTCCTCGGTCTATTTTTCTCCACAGGACGGCATGAAGGTGATTGCAAAGGGACGCATCACCGTTTATCCTCCGAGGGGAAATTATCAGATCGATGTCATCTCTCTCAGGCCTGCAGGCATTGGAGAGCTCCAACTCGCGTTCGAGAAACTGAAACTTAAATTGCAGCAGGAGGGATTGTTCGATCTCCCGAGAAAGAGATCTTTGCCGGCATATCCGGACCGTATCGGCATCGTCACATCCGAAACCGGAGCGGCTCTTCAGGATATTATCAGCATTATAAGGCGGCGGTACCCGCCGGTCGAACTGATACTTGCCCCGGTGCGCGTCCAGGGAAGCGGAGCGGCCGCCGAAATTGCAGGCGCTATCGAGTTGATGAACAGGTACAATAAACCCGATGTACTTATTGTCGGAAGAGGCGGGGGCTCGCTCGAGGACTTATGGGCATTCAACGAGGAGGTCGTCGCCCGGGCGATATACAAATCGAAGATTCCGGTGGTAAGCGCGGTCGGACATGAAACGGACTTCTGCATAGCGGATTTTGTAGCGGATCTTCGGGCTCCGACACCATCCGCTGCTGCCGAGATTGTGGTACCCGATAAACGGGAATTGCTTGAAATTATCCGCGAATTTGGCTATAATTTAAGTCTGGCAGTTTCGGATCTGATTCAATATCGCAAAGACCAAATTATAAATGCGTTAAACACATACGCGTTCAACCGTCCCTACGACCTGTTGCGCAGTTACTCACAACGGGTCGACGATATTGACCGTCAATTGAAGGCGACAATGATTCACCGGATGGCTCTCACGACCTCTTTAACACGATCCCTCCACGCGCGACTTTCCTCGCTCGATCCCGAACGGGTTATCGATCGTGGATACGCGATCGTTTACCATAACGATCGGATCGTCGAATCAGCACTGATAGCCTCGAAACTAAGGGGCGGATCGATCAGGTTTAAAGACGGTTCCGTTCCGTTTGTCGTAGACGGAGATCGGAAGTAATGCCGAAAAAATCTCAAAAGAAAGATATATCGTTCGAGGAGTCGATCAAGCGCCTCGAAGAGATCGTGCAGAAGCTTGAAGACGGCGAGGTACCGCTCTCCGATGCGGTAGCATTATATGAAGAAGGAATCAGACTTTCAAAAACCTGCCTCGCGCAGCTGACGGAGGTCGAAATTAAACTTAAGAAATTATCTCTCGATCCGGACGGATCGATACAAGTGGACGAGATGGGCTAACGGATCGAACGACAGGAGGATTTGATGACACAACAGGATTACCCGATGCTCTCGCGGGTCAACTATCCGGCTGATATGAAGAATATGTCGGTGAGCGAATTACGCCAGCTGAGCGCAGATGTACGGAACTACATCATCGATGTCATATCGAAAGTCGGCGGACATTTCGGCGCAGGCCTGGGGACGGTGGAACTCGCGGTCGCACTGCATTACGTTTTCGATACGCCGACAGATAAACTGGTCTGGGATGTAGGCCATCAGGCATATCCGCATAAAGTATTGACAGGCCGGAAGGATAAGCTCGCTACGATCCGCCAGCTCGGAGGATTGAGCGGTTTTCTGAAACGAACCGAGAGCGAATACGACGTCTTTGGCGCGGGACACGCCAGTACCGCGCTTTCAGCGGCGCTCGGTATAGCCACGGCAAGGGATTACGACGGGAAAGATTATAAGGTGGTTGCGATCGTCGGAGACGGCGCGATGACCGGAGGAATGGCGTACGAGGCCATGAACAATGCCGGCCTCCTGAAGAAAAATATCACCGTCGTGCTGAACGACAACCGTATGTCAATCGCTCCGAACGTATGGGCGATCTCGAATTATTTCACTGAAATCATTGCGACCAAATCCTTCAATAAATTCAAATCCAATATCTGGGAGTTGACCGGTAAGCTGGATACCTTCGGCGACCGTATCCGGAAGATCACCGCACGTGTCGAGGGAGGAATCAAGGCGGTCGTAACCCCCGGAATGCTGTTCGAAGCGCTCGGATTCAGATATTTCGGTCCGTTCAACGGGCACAACATCTCACAGCTCGTGCGCATCTTCGAGGATATCCGGACGCTGTCGGGCCCGATTCTCGTCCATGTCGTCACCCAAAAGGGGAAGGGATATGAGCCGGCGGAGCGCGACGTTCAGAATCTGCATGGCGTCACCCCGTTCGATAAGATAACGGGGATTGCGGTCGCGAAGAAGGACGGTCCGCCGGCATATACGAAAATCTTCGGACAGGCGCTCGTCGAAATCTGCAAGCAGGATCCTAAGGTTGTCGGCGTAACGGCAGCGATGCCGGATGGTACCGGACTGAATATCCTTCAGAAGGAGATGCCGGAGCGCTTTTTCGATGTCGGCATCGCTGAGCAGCACGCGGTTACCTTTTCGGCCGGACTTGCGACGGAGGGCTACGTTCCGGTTGCGGCAATCTACAGTACGTTTCTCCAGCGGGCCTACGATCAGATCATTCACGACGTCGCTATTCAAAAGCTTCCGGTGGTGTTCGTGCTCGACCGCGGAGGATTAGTCGGGGCAGACGGACCGACCCACCATGGCGCATTCGACCTTGCGTACCTCCGACTGATTCCCGGTATTGTCATCATGGCGCCGAAAGACGAATCGGAACTCCGCGATATGGTCTACACCGCAACACGTTACCGGAAGGGCCCCATCGTGGTCCGCTATCCGCGCGGTAACGCCATAGGAGTTCCGCTGAAAGACCATTTCGATCAGGTAGAGATCGGAAAAGGCGAGGTCGCGCGCACCGGACAGGACGTCGCAATTATCGCGATCGGCAATATGACGCTGCACGCTCTGAAAGCCGCAGACATTCTCCAGCAGAAGGGGATCCTCGCGGAGGTAGTCAACGCGCGGTTCGTCAAGCCCCTCGATACGGGGTTGCTCGATTCGATCGCAGAGAGATTCCGCTACGTCGTGACCGTAGAAGACAATACTGTCGTCGGCGGATTCGGGAGCGGCGTTGCAGAATACTTCGCGCAGATGGAATATACAGGTGTTAAACTCCGGATCCATGGGATACCGGATAAATTCATTGACCATGGAAAACCGCAGGAATTGTACCAGATGATCGGCATCGATCCGGAAGGAATTGCACTGGTCGTCGAGGAACATCTCGCGGGAAAAGATGAAAAGAAGGACAAAGCCGTCAAACTCGCGACTAAATAGTCTTATGATCAATCACCTGAACGTCGGCGTCGTCGGCCTTGGCTGGATCTCCCAGGTCATTCACCTCCCGATTCTTGAAAAATTACCCGATGCAACGGTCGTCGCAATATGCGATACCGATAAAGCCCGCGCGAGATATGTATCTGAGAAACTCGGCATCCGGAACGTATATACCGACATTGATCAGATGCTCAAGCAGGATAATATCCATGCCGTGAACGTCTGTACGTCGACCGACTCGCACGCTGGGGTTGCGATACCGTGTCTCCAGGCGGGCAAAGACGTCCTCGTCGAAAAACCGCTCGCAAGAACGTACGGTGAAGCGAAACGTATCGTCGATGCAGCACAGCAGAACGACCGTCAACTCATGGTCGGCATGAACAACCGCTTCAGACCCGACGCGATGATCCTCCGCAGTTTTATCGAAGCCGGAGAGATGGGCGAGGTGTTCTATTCAAAAGGCGGTTGGTTAAAGCGGCAGACAAACGAGTCCCCCTGGAAAACCAGGAAGGAGACCGCCGGCGGCGGTGCGTTCCTCGATCTCGGAATAGTTATACTCGATCTTTCTCTCTGGATGATGGGGTATCCGGACGTCGAGAGAGTTTCCGCGAAGACCTATTACCATGGAACCGAGAGCGTCGAGGACTCCGCGGTTGCGCTGCTTCGCATGAAGAACGGAGCGACGATGACGATCGAGGTGAGCTGGTCGATGAACGTCGATGACGATTTCTTCTACTGCAATCTTTTCGGCAAGAACGGCAGTGCGCGGCTCAATCCTCTGCGACTCAGCAAGATGCTCCACGGAAATCTGGTGAATATGACTCCCGCAAAAGTTGAAAAGCCGCAGAGCTTGTTCAAGAGATCCTATGAAAACGAAATCCGGCATTTCATCGGCGCAGCCCGCGGTGTCCATCCGGTGATCTCGACCGGTGTGGAAGCCTTGCAGAGAATGACTATTGTCGAAGCGATCTACGAATCGGCGCGGCAGGGGAAAGAAATAGGAATCAAAGAGTCCTGAACCGGACAGGTCCGCACGATACATTACGGATTCATTTTTCACTTCATCGCTCAACCTCCAATGAAAACAATCGCTTTGATCACCGACTTCGGCGCGGTTGATGGATTCGTGGGTGTAATGAAGGGAGTCATCGGAACGATCGCTCCCGATGCCCGCGTCGTGGACATATCGCACGATAGCTCTCCGCAGCATATTCAGCAGGCCTCCTTCGTTCTCTGGACATCCTTTAAATATTTTCCGGCGGAGACCATCTTCATTGTCGTCGTCGATCCGGGTGTCGGGTCGGACCGAAGGATCATTCTGGTCGAAGATGCGAAGGGGTACCGGTTTCTATATCCGGAAAACGGCATCCTCGACTTCATTCTCCCGGAACTCAACGCACCGGGAGCATATCATATCGATAACAGGGACTACTGGCTCGACCAGGTCAGCACTACGTTTCACGGAAGGGATATCTTCGCGCCCGTCGCCGCACATCTCGCGAACGGAGTTTCGCCGGCGAAGCTCGGTACTCCCATGAAGATATCGATACCCCAGAGTCAGTTTTTGGATCCGGAGCTCGAATCGGGAGATGCGTACGGAAGGATACTCCACGTAGACAGATTCGGCAATCTCATTACAAATTTCAGACCCGGCGGGAACGGCGTCGATGCGCTGGGGGCCTTTTCGGTCCTCATCGGCAACAGATCGATCAGAGAGATAAGAAAGAACTACGCCGAGGTTGAGCACGGCGATCTGATTGCCCTCGTCGGCAGTTCGGGACTTATCGAAGTTGCGGTCCGGAACGGGAGCGCACACCAACTCCTCGGTCTCCGGATCGGCGATCCGGTTGTCCTCCGGAGGTGAGCGTACGGATGACGACCAACGATGAACGTTTCATGAGCCGTTGTTTCGAGCTGGCACGGAAAGGGTGGAGCCGTGTCAATCCGAACCCGATGGTGGGCGCGGTCGTCGTCGAAGACGGGACGATAAGGGGCGAGGGATTTCACGCGGAGTTTGGAGGAGAGCATGCCGAAATTGCCGCAATGAGAGAGGCCGGTGACCGTACGCGCGGCGCGACGCTTTACATAAACCTCGAACCGTGCAATCACTTCGGTAAAACACCCCCATGTACGCAAGCGATAATCCAGGCCGGAATAAAAAGTGTGGTGTATGCGATGAAGGATCCGAATCCCAGAGTAACGGGCGGCGGCGATGCGTTTCTTCGCGCGCAGGGAATAGAGGTTAGTTCGGGAATTCTCGAAGCGGAAGCGGAGCGGTTGAATGAAGCGTTTTCATTCTCGATGCGAATGAAGATCCCTTACGTGACGCTGAAGATCGCGCAGACGATAGACGGATACATCGCAGACTCATCCCGGACATCGAAATGGATTACGGGCGATGCTGCCCGGGAAAAGGTCCGATCGCTCAGGATGGAGTCGGATGCCATTCTCGTAGGGGCGGGAACCGCCATAACTGATGATCCGATGTTGACGGTTCGGGACGAATATGCACGGCAACCATTAAGGATAGTCCTCGACGGACGCTGCAATACGCCGGCTGACAGAACTCTGTTTACTGACAAGTACAGGAATAAGACCGTCCTCATAGCAAGTTCCGAAAGGGAATGGGACGGGAACATTGAGAAGCTGGCAAAACAGGGGATTTCGATTGTCAGGATTCCCGGCGTACGTGGGAGGTTGGGTACCGGGGCAGTACTGAATGCGCTCTGGGAAAGGAATGTGAACTCCCTGCTGGTCGAAGGGGGCAGCTCGGTATTCGGAACTTTTTTGGAATCCGGCCTTTTCGCCCGGATGATTACTTTTATTGCACCTGTGGTTCTTATCGACGGCGTGAGAGCGACTCAGGGGAGCTCATCGAAGCTCTCCGAGGCCCGTCGGCTTCACGATATTAAGGTCGTAATGTATGGAGACGATATCGGGATCACCGGTTATTCCGATCTCTTTCGGTCGTATATGAAAGGAGTCTAACCGATGTTTACGGGTTTGGTAGAAGAAGTCGGGATCGTTTTATCGAGCACGCAAAAAAGCGGCATAACGGAGATCGAGATCGCCGCCTCGACCGTTCTCGCGGATCTGAGGGTGGACCACAGCATCAATGTCAATGGAGTCTGCCAGACGGTGGTCCGGACATCCGCGTTTTCCTTCACCGTCCAGGCAGTACGGGAGACGATCCGGAAAACGACCCTGGGTACGCTGAAAAGGAAATCAAGAGTAAATTTGGAGCGGGCAGTTCAACCCACGACCAGACTCGGAGGACATTTCGTCCAGGGTCACGTCGACGGTACCGCCCGTGTTGCATCGATTCTGAAACAACCCGGCAACTGGAAAATAACAGTCGCACTTCCGCCCGAATTCATGCGTTTCGTTGTTCCCATCGGATCGATCTGTATCGACGGTGTGAGCCTGACCGTCGCATCGACATCCAAAAACAGTGTAACCATTGCCATCATACCGCATACCCTCGAGGTTACGACGCTCGGGGATCTGAAGCGAAACTCGTCCGTCAATATCGAACTCGATCTCCTCGGCAAGTACGTCGCGCAGCTCATCGATGTCTCAGGAACCAATCGCCGGTGATACCACGTTGTTCAGGATAGAATATCCCGTATCAAACCGGACAACGTATGGCCCGTCGTTTATATTGTTATGTTTCGAGATCTGATGAGAATCGCGTCGATGATGAAGAGTGGGAACAGATCAGGAGGCTCCAGCACTGGTACAGCTCCGAGTTTATCTGGACGGCAGGAAAGCCTTCCCTTAAGATGTATGTTATCTTTCCGAACGATGAACACCCTCTCGCGGAGTCCGGCGGCCTGAACCAGTATATCACCGAACAATGGCTCAGAATGAAATCCGACGGCGCGGTGGAAAATGAGATCATCAGGAGACTCTACGAAGCGAAGGTCATCCTGTTGAAAGAAGGGGGGTATTACGACGGGTGTCTGCTCAGCGGGAGCGTCCGGGTGGCGGACAACGAATGGAATGCCTACCTCTTTTGCGAATTCATCATCAAAGCATCCCGATTGGCCCGGCGTGCGACCTTTGAAGTCCGGGACGAAGGCGAATTCATCCGCTGGAGACCGGTATTCATCAGAGACGGTGAAATCTCGGTAACAGCCCGGTCGCAACGGCAGGAGGACCTTGTAACCGGGATCATCAAACGGAGGGAATTGTTTTCTCCGGTCTTCGACCGACGGTATGACCGCCATCCGTATTTTCGCAGCCGGATCGCCGGATTTTCAAGTCTTGAAGAGTTGCAGAAAGAGTATATCCTGAAACAGTGGAACTCGTACGGTTTCGAGTCGAGCCGCGAATATGCGGATTCGTCGGGCGACTTTTACGATCTGCACCATAAAGTGTCGGGATTTAAGGTAGTGAGAATAGACGGTTAAACCGCTGTAATCCGTCGATCGATTGACCGCCGCTACGGTCGGGATGTGCACCGGATTGTTCAGGTTCACGCCGAGGAAAAACCGCTTGCTTGCGTTTTCTTGAAGGAAATCGTATATTACAGCGTTTAATTTCATACTTTCATTAAAACGGTCGGATTTCAATGTATAGTTTTCTCGTGGTTTTATTAATACTCATCTCGTTTCTCCTGGTGATCATAATTCTGATGCAATCCAGCAAAGGGGGCGGCCTGGCGGGAGTCTTCGGAGGCGGTCAGGCGGGAGCGCTTTTCGGGGTCAGAAGAACTACCGATTTTCTTACGAAAATGACCGTCGGTCTTGCTACGGCGTTTATGGTGCTGAGCATAGTCGTAAACCTGTTCTTCCTTCCCGGAAGAGGGGGAACTTCGGCTGAGAGCATATTACAGCGCGATGCGCCTGCGTCTGTGCCCCCGGCTCAAATCCCTCAACTCGAACCATCCTCTCCGGCAGCGCAGCCGCAGCCACAGCGAGACGAATAGTATATATTTTTTCTTTACAAGAAAAGCGACGTTGGTCTCAGCAAACGTCGCTTTTTTTTGTAAATGACCGGATTCCCGACACTCAGCATCGTTGACATTCGTACTTGAATAATTTATTTTCTCAAAAATTTGTTTTTAAATTAGTAAATTCCGATGGATCGGCGCGGGCGGGTTCAATATATACCGGACATGGTGAAGTCCATACACCCGTCTTCATGCCAGTAGGTACCCAGGGAGCGGTGAAGGCGATCGAGCACCGGGAATTGGAGAGCGCCGGCGCCGGGCTTATCCTCTCCAATACCTACCATCTGTACCTTCGTCCGGGTACCGATCTGATACGGAAGAGCGGCGGTCTCCATAAATTTGCATCATGGCAGCAAAGTCTCCTCACCGACAGCGGTGGATACCAGGTATTCAGTCTGGCTGATCTGAGAACGCTCGACGACGACGGGGTGGTGTTCCGTTCGCATATCGACGGCTCCTCCCATACCTTCACTCCGGAATCCGTCATCGATGCACAACGGGCTATCGGTTCGGATATTATGATGCCGCTTGATGAGTGCGTCGGGTTCCCTTCGGATGAGGAGAAGCTGGCGGTGGGTGCAGAGCGCACCGTAGCCTGGAGCGATAAAAGTCTCGATGCATTTGAGAGGACGGCCCCGTTATACGGTTTCGACCAGGCGCTCTTCGGTATAGTTCAGGGAGGCACCAGCGAACGGCTCCGCGAAAAATGCGCGGAAGCATTGATACAGAGACCGTTCTCGGGGTATGCAATCGGCGGACTCGCCGTCGGGGAGCCCGTTCAGGAGATGTACCGGACGGTATCTGTTACGAATGCACTGCTTCCCGAAGACCGGCCGCGATACCTGATGGGAGTCGGTACTCCGGAAAATCTCATTCGATGTATCGGCCTCGGGATCGATATGTTCGATTGCGTGCTGCCGACGAGGAATGCCCGCAACGGCATGCTCTTCACCTCGAAAGGAAATCTGAATATTAGAAATGCGGTCCACCGGGAGGATGACGGGCAGATAGACGACGCATGCAGTTGTTATACCTGCTCAACATTCGGTCGATCCTATCTGAGACACCTGTTTAACGCCGGAGAAATTCTCGGCCTGCAGCTAGCGACGATTCACAACGTTTCATTTTATCTGAATCTTATGCGCTCGGCCCGACAGGCGGTACTCGAGCGCCGGTTCAATACCTGGAGCGAAGCTACGCTTCGGGAGCTTGCAAATTCACAGACACGCTCACAATAACAGAATACAACACAGGAGGTTTCAACTATGGTGCAGTATCTGATCGGAATGGCCCCCGCAGGCGAAGGAGGAGAAGGAGCTTTTACGGGAACACTGATAATGTTCATGCTTATTATTTTCATATTCTATTTCCTGATCATCCGTCCGCAGCAAAAACGGCAGAAGGAAAGACAGAAGCTGCTCGATGCGGTAAAGAAAGGAGACAAGGTGATTACCGCCGGAGGACTGCACGGTGAGATTGTCGGCATCGAGGAGAACACGATCCTGCTGAAGGTTGCGGACAACGTGAAGCTGAAACTGGACCGGTCTTCGGTCAATACCATTCTGAAGAAGGCAGATGAGTAGTGATGAATGATTTCAGGTTTTCCACGATCGAGGAGGCAATTGAGGAGATCAGGGAAGGGAGGATCGTGATCGTGGTCGATGACGAGGACCGTGAGAACGAGGGAGACTTTATCGCCGCGGCTGAAAAAGCGACACCGGAACTGATCAATTTCATGGTGACGCATGGCAGAGGACTGCTGTGCGCGCCGATAACCCAGGAGCGCGCCCGCGACCTGGAACTCGATCCGATGGTATCGGTGAACACCTCGCGCTACGGCACGCCGTTCACCGTAACCGTGGACTATCTCGTCGGTACGACGACGGGCATATCGACGGGTGACAGGGCCGCCACCATTAAAGCGCTCGCGGATCCTTCGGTGTCAGCTCACGATTTCGCCCGTCCCGGGCATATATCGCCGCTTCGAGCGATGCCGGGGGGCGTGCTCAGGCGCGCGGGACATACGGAGTCGGTCGTCGATCTGACGCGGCTCGCCGGATTATACCCCGCCGGCGTTCTGTGTGAAATTCTGAGCGAGAACGGAAGCATGGCACGATTGCCTGAACTCCAAGAGCTGAGTGTGAGATACGGACTGAGGATGATCTCGGTTCGTTCGCTCATCGAGTACAGGCTGCAGCGCGAGAAGCTCGTCAAGGAGATCGTCACCGCGACAATCCCGACGCAATTCGGAGAATTCCGCGTGCATGTATTTCAGAGCGAGACGGACCACAAAGACCACATTGCCCTGGTAAAGGGAAAGATAAATCCCGACCGGCCGGTGCTCGTTCGCGTTCATTCCGAATGTCTGACCGGAGACGTGTTCGGATCGCTCAGGTGCGACTGCGGCGATCAGCTGAAAGCGGCGATGAAAAAAGTTGGAGAGGCGGGCGAAGGAGTCGTTCTGTATATGCGCCAGGAAGGACGCGGCATCGGGCTCATAAATAAGCTGAAGGCGTATCAGCTTCAGGACGAAGGGATGGACACGGTCGAGGCGAATGAGAAGCTCGGTTTCAAACCCGACCTTCGGGACTACGGCATCGGCGCTCAGATACTTCGCGAACTCGGAGTCGGAAAGATCCGGCTGTTGACGAACAATCCGAAGAAGGTCGTCGGCTTGCACGCTTACGGATTGGAGATAACCGATCGTGTCGCGCTGGAAATTCCGTATACCGATCTGACCGAGAAATATCTGAAGGCAAAGCGGGATAAGCTGGGTCATATTCTGATCATGGATACGAGGTAGAGTTCCCGTCACTATATAAATCGCGGAAGGCAATGGAGGATGAACGAGAATTACTGGAAGTTGAAAACCGTCGTCGATTATCTCAGCAATGTCGAGATGCAAAAGGTTCTCGATTACTGCAAACGACAGTTCCCGAACGCCTATAAGCGAATACTGACCGATGAAGCGGATAGCATCAAGGAAATCGATGCGGCGTTGCAGGACGTAAAGAATGGAAAACCGTTCATCCTGAAAAATATTCTCGATGCGATTGAATACGATATAATCATGCGGACGCTGACGCAATTCAAGAAACAGACGAGGGCAGCTCACTTCCTCGGACTTAAAGAGCAGACGCTCCGGTATAAAATGATACGGCTGAACATACCGACCGTCAGGGATAATCAGGAATACTATATTGAAAAGAGAATGAACGATCCGGGCACTTGATTTTTGATCAGGATTTAGTAACTTATCCGGTATTGGAAACGGAAGTTCAGGATTTTTGCAGCCCCATCTTGCGACAGCGAGGCGGGGCTTGTTTTTTAAACATACGAAAGGATCGTATATGGCGGTACGCGACGTGGTATATCTGACAAAAAAGCGTCTCCGGGAAATGGAAAAAGAACTCCATGATCTTCGACTGAACGGGAGAAAGAAGATTGCCCAGGATATCGAGGAGGCGCGCGGACATGGCGATCTGAGTGAGAATGCCGAGTACGATGCGGCGAAGGAGGCGCAGCAGCATCTCGAGCGGAAGATTGCTCAACTCGAGATCACTCTTTCAAGGGCGCGTATCATCGAAAGCAAGGATCTGCCCAACGACAAGGTTTATATACTGAGCAAAGTTACCATTCTCGACGTCAAAACCAAAGAGAAGATGTCGTATACGCTCGTATCAAATGAGGAGGCGGATTTTGAGGATGGGAAAATCTCGGTCAGTTCTCCCATAGGGAAATCGCTGCTCGGTAAAAAGGTTAACGATGTGGTAAAAATTAATGTGCCGGCTGGTATTCTTGAATATAAAATCGTGGAAATCAATCGGGATTAAAGGCACTTGGCATGGCACGGAATTTGGAATTAAAAGCGAGGTTAACCGATCTATCCCGGACGCGCAGGAAGGCAGCTGAGATATCCGGGAATGTCGTTGAAAGGCTTACACAGTGCGATACCTATTTTCCCGTCCGTTCCGGACGGTTGAAGCTGCGAGAATTCGAAGACTCGTCATCGGAGCTTATCTGGTACGAACGGGAGGAACGGAGCGGCGACAGGATTTCCCGTTATGAGAGGAGCATCACATCGGACTTGCCGGCATTTCAGTATATTTTACGCGACTCGTTGGAAATCGGTACCGTTGTCGAAAAGACTCGGGAAGTATATCTCTGGAACAACTGCCGAATTCATCTCGACCATGTCGAGGGTATAGGGGGGTTTATAGAATTCGAAGTGATGCTGGATCAAGCATCGGACGACGGTACAGAGAGATTGAATTTCCTGATTGAGCGATTCGAAATAAAAGATTCAGAGGTGATCTCCGGATCATACGCAGACATTTCCTGAACGGCGATTTGAAAGGAATTTAAATAATTTTGAGTGCTTGCTGTTCCTGTATTTTTATGCCAACCACTGAATTATAACGGTATTCTTAGTCATCTCGTCATCTTGAGTCACGGTTTATAAATTGACTTACTTGAACTTTCATTCATTGCTTAAACCTGAATCTGAAATTTTCCTTACAAGTCGTGATCTCAATTACTCTAATGCCGGTTTAGCTGACTGGAAATTACTACCTATATTTAGAGAATTCTAATATTATTTAAATCTAATTTATTGTAATATTAAGATTGTATTATTGAAAATGAGCCCGAAATCGGTATCGCGCTAGCAGAATCAACTTCGTTGATGTAGAGGCGTTACATATAAAACTTAAAGTGCGTCAGTTTTTTCGATACGGACATTTTCATTGAGATTATCTTTGAGCCTGATGAAGGGGGAACCGATTAATCGTGCCCTTTCCGGTAGGCTGATCTTAAGGCGGGGGAGCTATTCTAAAAGTATGTACCTGACGGGGGGTTCTTTGGTGATTATATGCCCAAAGCGACATAGGATCAAAGGGGGTGATTAACCAGAGAACCGATTCAGGTGCACCTGCATATCCTTCATCCGCACCCATATAGCAAGACAGTAATTTTCATTTCGATACGATCTGCATACGGAACTAGGTATGCGGATGTAGCTTTATTGTGATTATCGTCATTTTTTAACATATGCCGCTTGGGTACCTTCATGTGACTCACGGGGCGGAGCTATGCCCGATCGATCGGTTCTTCCTTTTATCTTTCGCAAAGTTTCAGTATCATGCAGTATTGTTCGATAGATGTCGGAACCTGAGAAAATAGAAAGATATCGTGGAAAGTTCAGGGAGAAACGACGGAGCGCTGACACCTCGGTGGTATGCATTATCCACGAAATCGCGGCACGAGCGGCGGGCGAAGGAGAAGTTGGAAGCAAAGGGATTTGAAACGTTTCTTCCGCTGAGGACCGTGCTCAAACAGTGGAGCGACCGGAAGAAGAAGGTCGAGGAACCGCTCTTCAACGGTTATGTGTTCGTTTATATGCAGTATAATCAACGGATCACGGCGCTTGAGACCGACGGCATCGTAAGAATGGTAATGTTCAACGGCCGTCCCGGATTCCTGCACGAATCCGAAATAGCTGCAATCAGAAAAATTCTCGACGCAAATAGAAACCAGGGGTATACCGTAGAGGCATTCGAGGGAAAAACGATAGGGGATTACGTCGAAGTGGTCGAAGGGCCGCTGACGGGATTACGGGGACAGTTCATAAAGATAAAGAACGAGACAAAGCTGACCATCGGGATTGACGGGATCGGAAAATCGCTTCTCGTGGATCTGCCGGCGGGCTGGGTTAGGAAAGCCAGGAGGGAATGAAGCTCATGATTCGATATGCATCGGTAAACTTCAAGGGGGCACAATGAACAACAGCGGACACACAAACGGTAATTTTCGCAACGGATCGGGTGGCGAAGGCGTGCGCGAGATAAGCCTGCGGGATCTCTTTGCGACCATTCTTCGGGGGAAGTGGATCATCCTGCTGGTAACGTTTCTGGTATTCGACGTTTTCCTCATCAAGACCCTGCGCGAGGAACCGATGTATGAAGCAAAAACATCGGTAATCATCTCGACGAGCGGTCAGCGATCGCCCCTCGGCTTTTTTGTCGACGGAGGCAGAAATATTGTGAACGAAATCGAGGTTTTGAAATCCCGATCGCTTGCCCAGCAAGTTGCTGAACGGCTCACAGAGCAAAGATACAAGGATGATCAACAGGAAGAGGTGCTTCCCATACTGCTGACGTCGCCCGATGAAAGCGGTGTCATACGTCTTGCCAATCTCGAGTCTGTGACGGCACGGGTACAGCGATCCGTGGCTTTCAGCCAGGTACCGGGTACGAATATAATCCAGGTGGCGGCAAGAAGCTCAGATCGTGTCGAAAGTGCTGCTATTGCGAACACCTATGCGGATGTTTACCATAAGCGAAATTTCGAAGCAAGCAGATCACAATCCGTCGGCGTCAGACAATTTCTCGGATCCCAGTTGCGCGAAAGAGAACAGTCCCTAAAAGAAGCAGAAAACAACCTGCAGAGATATATGGAGCGCGAAGGTATCGTGATCGTGGATGCGGAATCACGGCGCGTGATAAACCAGATCGCACAGCTGGAAGCGCGCTCGGAGGAACTGGATGTTGCCATTAACTCTCTGACGAACACAATAAATTCGTTGAAAGAACAACTTACTATCCAGGAGCCGGGTATTGCTCGTAATATCGGATCCGCGGATAATCCCTATATTAACCGGTTGCAGCAGGATATCGCCAATATGGAGCTGGAGCGCGATCGAGTGCTTGCACAGAATCCCGATGCTGTCGGACATGAAGCATATAATGCAAGACTGGGTGAAATCGAAAACAGGATCAAGAACCTTCGTACTACACTGCAAAATCGAACGCAGGAATTTCTACAAGAGCTCTCGCCCGGTGATGAAGGATTTTTACGGAGTCTGAAACAGAGGATTATCGAAGGAGAAATCGAACTTCAGGGATTTCGTATTCAAAAATCGGCCATAACAAACCAACTCAGCGAATATGAACGCCAGTTTAACCAGCTACCGCAGGTTAATATGGAGTTCGCCCGGCTTCAGAGAGCCCAGCTCAGCAATGAAAAACTCTACATAAGCATCGAAGAAAAATACAACGAGGCGGTAATCGCCGAACAGTCGGAATTCGGTTCGGTCGGCATTCTCGATCCCGCTCTCGTTCCCTGGAATCCAGTCAGTCCAAATATACAGTTCAATTTGACGATCGGTTTGATTCTCGGCCTCATTGCAGGTGTCGGCGTTGTATTTCTTAAGGAAGCGCTTACTACAAAGATCAAGAATCCGGAAGAGTTGCGAAAGGAGGGATTCTCCACGCTGGGAATAATTGCCCTGATGTACAAGGATGTTCGGCGGATCACCCGATTGAAAAGAATTTCGATGTTCGGAAGGTCGATTGATGCGTTTTTAATTACCGTTTCCGATCCCTTATCCCCGATCTCGGAGGCCTTCAGGGGAATACGCACCAACCTGCAATATTCTCAGGTCGATAAACAAATTCAGACTTTGATGATAACGAGCGCCAATCCGGGGGAAGGGAAGAGCATCATATCGGCGAACCTCGCTTCGACCTATGCCCAGGCAGGGAAGAAAGTACTTCTAATCGATGCCGATATGCGTAAGCCGACGCAGCATCAAATCTTCGATCTGGCCAAAAAACCAGGATTGACATCGGTATTGTTCGGCGAGTTGTCCGTTCAGGATGCAGTACAGCACACCGTTGTCGATAATCTCGATGTACTCGTCGCGGGCAGCATACCGTCTAACCCTGCAGATCTACTGGGATCGAAAAAAATGGGCGTGTTGCTCGAGACATTGAAACTAAACTACGAGCTCATCATTTTCGATAGTCCACCGGTACTCGCCGCGACCGATCCTTCCATTCTCGGAACCATCGTCGACGGGGTGGTAACCGTTGTCTCCACCCAGATTACCAAGATGGACGAGCTGAAGACGGCGACCGAAAGTATCGAATCGGTACAGGGGAAAATTCTCGGTATAGTGCTGAATCATTTCGATCGGCGCGGTTCATACGGAACCTCCTATGCCCAGCGATACTACCGGTACGGCTCGTACGGTCAAACCGGTTCCGGATTGCAGAGCCGTTCCAGGATTTATAATTAACCCTTATAGTTTCGGTTTTTAGCTGAGAGCTCGCTGAATTTTATCATGAAAAAACAAACGAATCGAAAACTCCGTGCCGGGATGATGCGCATTTCCCGAATAATCCTGCTGCTCTTTTTGTCACTCTCCGTAATCCCGGCTGCTGAGTCGCAAACCTTCACTCAAAATGAAGGCTCGACCCCGGGGATCTACGGAACGGGTATGGCGAATTTCTATTTTGCCAAGCCGGGCGATTTCACCATGCTGGTGAGTGTATGGGGGGCGGTGGGGAGACCCGGAAGATATGAGGTTCCGGTCGGAACCGATCTCGGTCAGCTCTTATCTCTCGCAGGAGGCCCCGGTGCTGATGTCCGTGGTGCGGTTTCTTCAGATCCCTACTCACGCCGCGCTTCCGGGAATAAAATCGTCAGGCTATCGAGACTATCCGGAGGAGGGAGAGAAATCATTCTCGAGGGAAATATAGAGTTTCTCCTGCGGTTAAAGGAACAAACGGTACCGCTTCGAGAAGGTGATATCGTAATGCTCGACGAAATACGTCGCTTCAGTTTCTGGGATATTATAACGCTTATCAGCTCGTCGGCATCCGTGCTTCTGCTTCTCGACAGAATATTTGTCATCTTTTAATGATCACACACTAAATCCAAAGGGGGAATCTTACCGTGACCGTAACACTCGCCGATATGAAAACAGATCTCATTCAGAAAATAGGGACAAAACAAGCGATAGTCGGAGTTATTGGCTTGGGATATGTAGGACTTCCATTGCTGCATTGTTTTGTTGAAAAGGGGTTCCGGGCGGTTGGTTTCGATGTCGACAATAAAAAGGTATCGTCTTTACGGGAAGGTAAATCGTATATAAAGCATATCTCGGATGAACGCATCCAAAAGGCGGTCGCCTCGGGCCTTTTCGAACCGACCACGGAATTTTCAACGTTGAGCGATTGTGATGCGATTTTAATTGCTGTCCCGACACCGCTCAATAAAAATCGCGAGCCTGACATGTCGTACGTTGTAAATACCAGCGAGTCTGTCGCGAGATACCTCAGAAAGGGTCAATTGGTCGTGCTCGAATCCACTACCTATCCGGGCACCACCGATGAACTCGTTGTACCTATCCTCGAAACGAGCGGACTCAAAGCGGATATCGATTTTTACGTCGCGTTTTCGCCCGAGAGAGAAGATCCTAACAACAAGAATTATTCCACGGAGACAATTCCGAAAGTCGTCGGAGCCACTTCGCCCGAAGGTCTAGAGGCGGCGAAATTGCTCTACGACCAGATCGTCGTCAGAACGGTGCCCGTTTCGTCTACCCGCGCTGCGGAAGCAACGAAGCTCATGGAAAATATATTCCGCTCGGTTAACATCGCTCTCGTGAACGAGCTGAAAGTCACCTTCACGAAAATGGGCATCGATGTCTGGGAGGTCATCGAAGCCGCGAAGACCAAACCGTTCGGCTATATGCCCTTTTATCCCGGTCCAGGACTCGGAGGCCATTGCATCCCCATCGATCCCTTCTATCTTACCTGGAAAGCGAGAGAATACGGAGTATCGACGAGGTTTATAGAGCTCGCCGGCGAGATCAATACATCGATGCCTGAATATGTCGTCAACCGTGTGATGCACGTGCTCAACAAGCACGGGAAACCGCTCAAGGGTGCACGGATCCTGATGCTCGGACTCGCCTATAAACCGAATGTCGACGATGACCGTGAATCTCCTTCATATCATCTTATGGAACTTCTGGAAGAGCATGGAGCAAAGGTATCATATAACGATCCCTATATACCCGCCATTCGGCCCTCGAGAGAATTCTCGAAATTCGCAGGCCGTAAATCTGCACAAATCTCTCCCGAATTCGACCTGATACTCATCGCCACCGATCACGATGAGTATAAGAACATCGACTTGGGAGCCCTCAACATTCCGGTTGTCGACACCAGGAATATTCTCAAAGACGTACATAACCCTCTCTTCCATAAAGCATAAGGTTCGATGTTCGGGATTTTATTTTCGGAAATCATTTTCCCCTTGGAGGAGTGCATATGAAGGTGGTCATCCTGGCGGGCGGTTACGGTACACGAATAAGTGAGGAAAGCAGCATCCGTCCGAAACCGATGGTGGAGATAGGAGGTCAACCGATTCTTTGGCATATAATGAAAATTTTCTCTTTCTACGGTATGACCGAGTTTATCATCTGTCTCGGTTATAAGGGATATGTCATCAAGGACTTCTTTGCCAATTACTTCCTGCATCGCTCGGATGTGACTTTCGACCTGAAAAATAATACGATGGATGTCCATCAAAACGGTGTGGATCCATGGAAGGTTACGTTGATCGATACCGGTGAGAAAACGATGACCGGCGGACGACTAAAGCGAGTCAGGGAATACGTCGGTGACGAATCGTTTTGTATGACCTATGGCGATGGAGTGAGCGACGTGGACATTCAAAAACTTATCGGCTTCCATAACGAACAGAAGACGTATGCGACTCTGACTGCAGTGCAGCCACCCGGCAGATACGGTGCATTCACGCTCTCCGAAGAAGAAAACCTGATAACTCAGTTTCGTGAAAAACCCAAGGGTGACGGAGCCTGGATCAATGGGGGATATTTCGTATTGGAACCGGATGTATTTCGGTATGTCCATGACGATTCGACTGTCTGGGAAGTCGAACCGCTGAAGCAACTAGCTCATGACGGACAGCTCTCTGCCTATAAACATCCCGGGTTCTGGCAATCGATGGACTCACTGAGGGATAAAAATGTTATCGAGGAATTATGGCAATCCGGAAATCCCCCATGGAAGGTTTGGTAACCTCGCGCGACGTCGTTCGCACAGACGTGGAATATATCTGTGCGAAAGCCAGGGACGAACTTATGCATTTGAACGGTCATCGTCTGCTCATAACAGGTGGAGCAGGGTTCCTCGGATATTACCTCATCCAATCCCTCTTGCACCGAAATTCGACGTTGCAGAAGAGTGAGAGGACGCTTATCACCGTGTACGACAACTACATACGCGGGATACCGGATTGGTTGATTCGGCTCGAATCGGATCCTTGTCTCTCACTAATAAAGCACGATATCACCAATCCGGTACCAAGCGATAACGGGAGTTTCGATTACATCATTCATGCTGCCTCGATCGCGTCACCTATTTACTATCGAAAATATCCTATCGAGACAATGGATGCGAATGTAAACGGGTTGCGACACCTACTGGATTACTCGGTGCGCTCTAAGAAGGAGGGGAGTCCCGTGAAAGGATTTCTATTCTTTTCAACCAGTGAAATTTACGGCGACCCCGCTTCGGAGAACATCCCGACTCCGGAGACCTACCGCGGAAACGTCTCATGTACCGGTCCACGGGCATGCTACGATGAATCGAAACGCTACGGTGAAACACTCTGCGTAAACTTCGCCCGTCAATACGATCTACCGGTCACCGTCGCTCGACCCTTTAATAATTACGGTCCGGGACTGAAAATTACGGACCGAAGGGTCATACCTGATTTTGCCAGGAACATTCTCCGGGATGAGGACATTGTCATGCATTCGGACGGCTCGCCGACCCGCACGTTCTGCTATATCGCCGATGCAATCATCGGATACTATAAGATACTTGTGCGCGGGAGAGCCGGAGAAGCTTATAATATCGGCGTTCCATCGCCTGAGATCTCTATGCGCGAGCTTGCCGGTAAGCTGGTCGATATCGGACGTGAATCTACAGGTTATACGGGATCGGTAGAGTTCATGCGAAGCGCCGATGCAGAGTATCTTACCGATAATCCCAACAGGCGTTGTCCCGATATAGCAAAGGCGAAGTCGGAGCTCGGATTTCATCCCGGTATTGATATTGACGATGGATTAAAGCGCTCATTCATTTGGTATACCGAGAATATGGAGGCTGTCGAAGCATAATGAATATTTCTGTTGTTGGAACCGGATACGTCGGTCTGGTAAGCGGGGTATGTCTCGCAGAGATCGGGCATACCGTTACATGCGTTGATATCGATGAGAAGAAAATCGAAACAATTCGCGAGGGAATACCGCCTATCCACGAGAAGGAACTTCCTCAACTACTCCGGAAGCATATAGGAAGATCACTTTTTGCATCTACGAACCTCCACGAAGCTGTACTCGATTCGGACATATCGATCATTGCGGTCGGAACACCGTTTGACGGAGAGGAGATCGATCTCCGCTACATCAGAACCGTCGCCCGCGAAATCGGAGAAGCGCTCCGCTCGAAACAGGGTTATCACGTTGTCGTGGTGAAGAGTACCGTGGTACCGGGTACCACAGACGGATTAGTGAAGCCTCTGCTTGAAGAAGCTTCCGGGAAAACCGCCGGACCCGATTTCGGTATCGGAATGAATCCTGAATTCCTCAGAGAGGGAGAAGCCGTCGGCGATTTTATGCAACCTGATCGCATCGTCCTCGGGGGAATAGATGAGCGGACGCATCAAGTGCTCGAAGAGATGTATCGTCCCTTTCATGGTGTTGAGATCGTCAAAACGAACAATAAAACCGCTGAGATGATTAAATACGCGTCTAATTCGCTGTTCGCTACGATGATATCTTTCTCAAACGAAATAGGTAACCTCTGTTCAACACTTGGCGGAATCGACGTCGTCGATGTTATGAGGGGTGTGCATAAAGACAAGCGGCTGAGTCCGTTCGGTGAGAAAGGGACACGAATTACGCCCGGATTCATATCTTATCTTGAAGCGGGATGCGGGTTCGGAGGGAGTTGTTTCCCGAAAGATGTCAAAGCTTTGATCTCCCACGGGAAGCAGGCCGGGTACTCAATGTCAATATTAAATTCCGTTATTGAAGTAAATAAAAAACAACCTGAGATGGTTCTCGATCTGCTTCATACGCATATCCCGAAACTTGCGGGAAAACGGATTGCCATTCTCGGCCTGGCCTTCAAACCCGGAACTGATGATATGAGAGAATCTCCGGCGATCCCGGTCGTGAAGTCTATTCTTGAAGGCGGCGCAACGATCCGTGCATACGATCCCGCGGCGAAGAATGAAGCGATAAAAATATTCGGGAACCGAACCATTACCTATTGCGATAATCTCGACGATACCGTTCGCGAAGCTGACGTTATCATCCTGATGACCCGATGGGATGAGTTTCAACGGCTGCCCGATATAACCAAAAGGCTGAACCCGGACGCACTCCTGATCGACGGCCGGAGAATGCTCAATAAAAACGATTTCAAACGTTATGAAGGGATAGGACTCCGGAATGCATAAATCTATCACCGAAGTACAATTAGAGGGGAGAGATCTCGGAGCAGCGAATTCCAAGAGTACCTGCAGGTTCTGCAGCGCACCGTTGGAGCATCTCTTCGCAGATTTGGGTATGACACCGCTCGCAAATTCATACCTCAAGCCAGAGCATCTGAAGAAAATGGAGCCGTTCTATCCGCTCCAGGCATACGTGTGTGGAAAATGTTTCCTCGTACAACTCGAGGAATTCGAATCTCCCGAACATATATTCGGCGATTATGCGTATTTCTCGTCGTATTCGGATTTCTTTCTCGAACATGCGAAAGCATATGTACACGCGATGATCGAGCGGTTCATGTATAATTCTGACAGTTTTGTCGTTGAGCTGGCGAGTAACGACGGCTATCTCCTGAAGAATTTTATCGAACGGAAAATTCCGGTCCTCGGCATCGAGCCGGCCGCAAATGTGGCCGAAGTTGCCCAAAAAGCCGGAATCCCTTCTCTCGTCAGATTCTTCGGAAAACAGCTTGCAAGCGAGCTGGTGCGTGACAATAAATATGCCGATCTCATTATCGGAAATAACGTGTTAGCCCATGTACCGGATCTCAACGATTTTGTCGGCGGTATGAAGCTCCTGCTCAAACCTGGCGGTGTGATTACCATGGAGTTCCCACACCTGATGCGATTGGTCGACAATAATCAATTCGATACTATTTATCATGAACACTTTTCTTATTTTTCGTTTATAACCGTCGCAGCGGTTTTCGAGCATCATGGCCTTCGGATTTTCGATATCGATGAAATTATGACTCACGGCGGATCATTGCGAATTTATGCAAAACATATAGATGATCCTCAGAATACGGAAACGAAAAAAGTCAGGGAATTACGGCAGCGGGAAGAGACCGCAGGCTACACCGGTCTCGAGCTCTACTTCAAATTCGGTGAAAAAATTAAACGCACGAAGCGCAACATTCTGGAATTCCTGACAAAGGTGAAGAAAGACGGGGGAAGTATCGTCGCCTACGGCGCCCCTGCAAAAGGCAATACGCTGCTGAATTACTGCGGAATCCGCACCGATTTCATCGAGTATACCGTCGACCGGAGTCCGCACAAACAGGGAAGCTATCTCCCCGGGACCCGCATCCCGGTACGTCACCCCGATGCTATCGCCGCTACAAAACCGGATTTTATCTTTTTACTCGCCTGGAATCTGAAAGACGAGATTATGAAGCAGCTCGAATACATCAGGGAATGGGGCGGGAAATTTGTGATTCCGATTCCTGAAGTAAAAGTGGTCGATTAAACTTTAAAATGCCGGACTCATATCAAGGAACTTCTGCTTCTCAAACCGGTTCATCGATGTATGCCCTGATCGAACGACTGTATCCGATATGCAGAAGTATTACCGGAAACGGTACCCGTCAGACACTCTCGATTTTACGGGAATATATTCCCCTTACCATCCATGAAATCCCTACCGGAACAAAGGTGTTCGACTGGGAGATCCCGAAAGAGTGGAATATCAGCGACGCATATATTAAAAATTCCACAGGCGAGAGGGTCGTCGATTTCAGGAAATCAAACCTGCACGTCGTCAATTACAGCGTTCCGGTCGAGGATAAGCTATCGCTGCATGAATTAAAAGAACACATCTTTACTATTCCCGAGAAACCCGATTTGATACCGTACCGTACATCATATTATAACGAAACCTGGGGATTTTGCCTCGAACACTCCAGGCTGGCTACGATGCGGGAGGATGTCTACGAAATAAAGATAGATTCATCGTTAACCGACGGCGCTCTGTCGTACGGAGAGTTGCTCATTCAGGGATCATCCTCACAGGAGGTCATTTTTTCCACCCATATTTGCCATCCCTCACTTTGCAACGACAACCTCTCGGGGATATCGGTGTTGACTTACCTTGCGGGTTCGCTCTTGAAGACGAAACCCCGGTACTCGTATAGATTTCTCTTTATTCCCACGACTATCGGGTCGATCGCGTGGCTCGCAATGAATAAAGAGAGGACAGGAAATATCAGGCATGGTTTGGTTGTCGCGAATGTAGGCGACCCGGGAGACGTTACCTATAAAAAAAGCCGGAATGGTCTGACGGAGATCGACCGGAGCGTGGAACTTGTGCTGCGTGAAACCGGCGAAACGTATTCAATCGAGGAATTCATTCCATACGGTTACGACGAACGGCAGTATTGCTCTCCCGGATTCAATCTTCCGGTCGGCTGTTTCATGAGAACTCCGCATGGTAAATATCCCGAGTACCATACATCGGCGGATAATCTCAATTTTGTGCAACCCGTTTTTTTAGAGAACTCATTTCAAAAATTACGTTCCGTTATCGATATCCTTGAAACCAATAAAAAATACAAGAATGTCAATCCGTACTGCGAACCTCAACTGGGGAAACGAGGACTGTACAAGCGGACGGGAGGTACGATAGCCCCAACCGAACAGATGTCGCTTCTATGGGTGCTCAACTTGTCCGATGGGCGTCATTCGCTCCTCGATATTGCCGAACGATCGGCGATACCATATCCGTCAATTAGACATGCAGCGGAGGAACTTGTAAAGCACGAATTAATAACTGAGATCGATGCATGACTCCTCCCGGTCTTGCGTCATTTGCAGGCGCCAACATTCTGGTTACGGGTGCACGCGGATTCATCGGCTCTCATCTCTGCGAACGATTGCAGCGGAGCGGAGCCGATGTATATGCCGTCACAAGAAAACGTTTGGAAGGAGATCCTGAATCAATTCGCTGGATAGAGGGCAATCTTACTGATTTTCCTTTTGTAAGGCGGGTACTTCAGGATACTCGCCCCGACTATATATACCATCTTTCTGGATACGTCACGGGCTTGAGAGATTCCGGGATCGTCGTGGAATCTTATCATAGTTTATTGACCTCGACGATTCATCTGCTTGCCGCAACGGTGGATGTAGAATGTAAAAAAATAGTACTTGCGGGTTCGCTGGAAGAACCGGATCAGAGCGGTATCCCGGGCTCGCCCTATGCCGCCGCAAAATGGGCTGCACGCGGGTATGCGGAGATGTTCAGAGAATTATACGGAGTCAGAGTTGTGAACCCGAAAATCTTCATGGTCTACGGACCGGGTCAGCAGGAATACCGGAAGTTGATTCCGTATGTAACGTTATCATTTCTGAGAAATCGATCACCGAAACTGTCGAGTGGAAGAAGAGCGATCGATTGGATATACATCGACGACGTCGTCGACGCATTATTATTGTGCGCAATGTCAGAAAATTCAACAATCGAGTCGTTCGATATCGGAACAGGCAATACAACGACTGTAAGGGAGATAGTGGAGTTGTTGGCCGGGATTTCCGGCTCCTCGCTGAAGCCGGTATTCAGCGATATGGAAGACAGACCGATGGAAAGAGTCGCCGTTGCGGATCCTGATTCTGCATTCCGGGCGATCGATTGGAAGCCGAAAACCGATATCCGTAACGGCCTCGAACGGACGGTACGTTGGTATGAGGATCATCTTGATGAAATACCCGTCTGATCTGGTACCGGAAACGAAGTGGAAGTAATCGGCGTCATACCCGCTGCGGGTAGTGCTTCGCGGCTTTCGTCGCTACCGTATTGAATCGAAGCCGGGTAGGTTGTTCTCAACTCAAAGGATTGAAGATATATTTTAAAACATTGGTGTCTAAAATAATTATTGTCGAAGTGAACATAGTGGAAGATTGCATTGG
>CAZBUK010000033.1:0-708 GCA_964495085.1 uncultured Ignavibacteriales bacterium | reverse complement strand
AGTAATCGGCGTCATACCCGCTGCGGGTAGTGCTTCGCGGCTTTCGCCGCTTCCCTGCAGCAAAGAGATCTTACCCGTTGGATTTGCCGGCGCCGTTCGGCCGAAAGTGGCAATTGAGTATCTCCTCGAAAGTATGAAGTCGGCAAATATTACGAAAATCTATTTGACGATTCGGAGTCAAAAATGGGATATTCCGGCTTATCTGGGTGACGGTACCTCGTTCGGTGTACATCTGTCGTACATTATGATGGGATTGCCTTACGGAGCTTCATATTCAATCAATCAGGCATTTCCGTTTACTCACAATGCCGTCGTTGCAATAGGTTATCCAGATATAATTTTTAATCCGGGCAATGTATACTCGCTCATGCTCGCAAAATTACTGGATCGGGAAGCCAGCGTAATCCTGTCGGTTTTTCCGGCATCGAATTCGAGAAAGGTAGATATGATCGAATTCGACAAGAATGGTGATATTATCGGATTTATACTTAAACCGCCGGTCACGGAACTTCGCTATACATGGGTAAATGCGGTCTGGACACCGGACTTTTCCCGATTCATGTATGACTACCTCAATGATCAGGCGGATCATTTAAAAGCGGAAAATAAATCGGAACATTTTGTGGGAAATGTGTTTCAGGCCTATCTCGAAAGCGGAAACAAAATCGGCTACACAAAGATAGAAGACGGAAAGTATCTCGACATCGG
>CAZBUK010000032.1:0-37849 GCA_964495085.1 uncultured Ignavibacteriales bacterium | reverse complement strand
ATACCGACGGAGGTATGATCCCTGAAGGACAGAAGGAGTGGCAGCGTGCCGGAATGAACGCAAGCGGTCGATCTGCACACGTCGAGGCGATCGACCACTTCAATAAAGCTCTCGATCTTCTCCGGAAGCAGCCGGACTCTATCGAGATGCAGCAGCAGGAGTTGACGCTGCAATTATTCCTGGCCAAGTCGCTGATGATGACGCGCGGCTATTCCTCTCCTGATGTCGAACGTACGTTCGGCCGGGCACGGCAGATTTGTACCGCCCTGGGAGAGCCGCCGCAGTTGTTTTTCGTCATCTGGGGATTCTGGGCTTATTATCTCGTACGTGCTCAATTTTCAGATGCACTGAGAGAAGCGGAGCAATTATTGAAAATGGCGGAAATATCTAACGATCCGAAACTCTCGATGGAAGCGCATACCGCTCTTGGCGCTACTTATTATTGGACTGGTGTATTCGATAAATCGCTGATTCATCTCGAACAGGCTCTCGAATTGCACCGTGCTTACCCGGACGACGGCCATCTGGAGTTTACCGGCCAGGACTCGGGAATATTCATTTACGGTTATCTAGCACTCTTGCTTACTGTAAACGGAAGTCCCGGCCGGGCGCGTCTGATAGAACGGGACGCCGTGGAAAAAGCACGCAAGTTAAATCATCCCTACTCGCTTGCATATCTGCTCGGTTTTGTGACGACGCAAAACCAGCTGTTCCGGGATCTCGATGCCACCCTGCGAATGGCGGAGGAGACCATCTCCATCTCGGCGGAGCAGAGGTTCCCGACCTGGTTAACGATCGGTACGATGCACAAGGGATGGGTATTAAGCTGCCGGAATAATCCGCAGGAAGGATTAAAACTCCTCAAGGAGGGAGCGGCAACCTATGAATCTCTTGGTGCACTTTGCTGGCACACGCAGTATATGACCCTCATTGCCGAAGCGCATAACCTGAACAATGAACCGGAGGAAGCGCTGCAATGGCTGGACAAAGCGCTGGACGAGGCTCAGAAAACAGGCGAAGACTACTACCGTGCGGAAACACTCCGCATTAAGGCCTTGGTGTATCGTCGATTGTTTCCGGACGATTTTGAAAAAACTGAGGAATATCTGCTGCTATCGCTCGAGACGGCGCGGGCGCAACACGGGCGAGCGTTCGAATTAAGGACAGCCGTCACCTTATCGGAAATGTGGAGAGAACGGGGAAGTATGCACAGGGCGTCGGACCTGCTGAAGAAGGTCATCGGCGAATTCAGCGACGGGATCGATATACCCGAACTTGCGGATGCGCGGGAACTTCTTTCATCGTTGCAAAACTCCATCGGAAATTAACATATAAAGAATTTATACACAATCAAACCCTAGAACGGAGGAAAACAGAAAGTGGATGGATTAGTCGGCCAAACCGTTTCGCACTATAAAATAATCGAGAAAATAGGAGAAGGGGGTATGGGTGTCGTGTATAAAGCCATCGACACCAAGCTCGACCGGACTGTTGCATTGAAATTTCTTCCGCCCCACCTCTCGGCCTCCGACGAGAATAAATCCCGTCTGCTTCAGGAGGCGAAAGCCGCCGCCGCGCTCTCCGACCCTGCTATCCTGAGTATCTATGAGATCAACGAACAGGACGACAGGATGTTTCTCGTCATGGAATTTATTCAGGGTAAGACGCTTCGGCAGTATATGCGCGGGTTGAAAACGGGTGCGGGGATTCCCGTTCAACAGGCGATCGATTGGATGCTGCATATTTCCGGAGGATTGAAGGCAGCCCACTCGAGGAACATTGTCCACCGGGATATCAAGCCGGAAAATGTAATGGTAACCCCCGATAACCGGATTAAGATTATGGACTTCGGTCTGGCAAAATTAAAGGGATCTGCCGGGCTCACGAAGACGGGAGTGTCACTCGGTACATTATCGTATATGTCGCCCGAACAGGCACAGGGAATTAAAACCGACCACCGCACCGATATCTGGTCGTTGGGTGTTGTGTTCTTTGAAATGCTTACCGGCGAGGTTCCGTTCACTGCGGAACACGACGCGGCGCTGATCTATCTGATCGCCAACGAAGATCCCCCGGCCCCGAGCGCATTCGATCGAAAGATTCCTCTGCAGCTCGACGTGTTCGTGAAGAAAATACTCGAGAAAGATACCGGACGGAGATTTCAATCCATTCAGGAAGTGATAGATACTCTTGTATTCATAAAGGGGGAACTCGAGGAGGCGGTATCGTCGGATCGAACGAAATCGATTGCAGTACTTCCGTTCGAGAACATAAGTCCCGAAAAAGACAGCGAATATTTCAGCGACGGTCTGACCGAAGAACTCATTATTCATCTCTCCCGCCTGAAGGATATAGGCGTCGTATCGCGGACAACGACCATGCAGTACAAGGGGACGAAAAAGGACATCAAGACCATAGGACGAGAGCTCGGTGCGCGCTATATCATCGAAGGGAGCGTCAGAAAATTCCAGGACAACCTGAGAATTGCCGTTCAGCTCATCGACGTAGACAGCGACCGCCAGCTTTGGGCCGAAAGCTATAAAGGTAAACTTGCCGACGTGTTCGACATTCAGGAGCAGGTATCGAAGCAGATCGTCGACGCTTTGATGGTAAAGCTTTCGCCGACGGAGCGAATTATCCTTTCGAAGCGTCCCACGGCGAATGCCGAAGCGTTCGACTACAACCTGAGAGCGCGGAACTATTTCTACCGGCTAACCAAGAGCGGACTGAATCTCGCCATTCAACTCTTTACAAAAGCGATCGAACTCGATCCGCGTTACGCCGAGGCCTATGCGGGTCTCGGGGAAGCCCATGCGCTGCATTACGCAACGTTCGAGCGGAACGAATCCTGGCTGGAAAAAGCAATAGAATATAGTCTGAAAGCGCTCATGTACGATACGAATCTCTCGGAGGCCTACGCTGCGCTCGGGTTGGCATACTTTTATCAGGAAAAATACGACGAAGCGCATACCTCGATTCAAAAATCCATCGAACTCGACGCGAATAACTTCTTCGGATACTGGATACTCGGGAGGTTGTATTTTACAACCGATCGGGAACACGAATCGGTCGAGCCGTTTGAGAAAGTAATTGCATTGAATCCCGATTTTTATACCGCATACAGCGACCTCAGGATGGTATATCAAAAACTCGATAAGCAGGATAAAATCCGGGAGGTAAACGAGAAAACGTTCGAATTTTTCCCACGTTATCTGGCAAAAAATCCGGACGATGCCCGCGCTCGTCTCTTTTATGCCCAGGATCTCGCCAATCACGGCAGGCTCGACGACGCAAAGACAGAAATGACCACGGCGCTCGAATTGAGCCCGAACGATGCCGTAATGTTCTATAATGCAGCATGTTTCTTTGCATCAATTGGTGAGAAAAAAGATTCGATAAACGCGCTCGCTCAGGCGCTCGCCGCGGGATTTCATCAGATTGAATGGATCAAACGGGACCCGGATCTGAATTTGATCCGCGAAGAGCCGGGGTATCTCGAATTAATGAAAGAAAAATAACTATTTCACACTACGGGGAACAAAGAACCAATGATCGAAAAGATCGTTTCGCACTATAAGATTTTGGAGGAGCTGGGACGCGGGGGGATGGGCGTGGTCTATAAAGCACAGGATACGCGGCTCGACAGATTCGTGGCGATAAAATTTCTCCCGTCTCACCTGTCGATGTCGCCCGAAAATAAAATGCGGTTTATGCAGGAGGCGAAGGCGACCGCCGCCATGAGCCACCCGAACATTCTGCCTGTGTACGATGTAGGTGAACACGAAGGTTCGATGTTCCTGGTACTGGAACTGGTGGAAGGTCAGACGTTGAGCTCATATATCGCAAATCTGAAGTCGGGTTCCGGCATTCCGGTTACGCGGGCTATCGACTGGCTTTCCCAGATAGCGCACGGATTGTCGGACGCGCACGAGAAGAACATCGTTCACCGCGATATCAAACCCCAGAACATAATGATTGCGCGGAACGATCAGATGAAGGTCATGGATTTCGGCCTCGCGAAGCTGAATGTCGATTCGGCGCTTACGAAGGCCGGGACCTCGCTCGGAACGCTCTCCTATATGTCGCCGGAACAGGCGAACGGCATACCGGCGGATTTCCGTTCGGATATCTGGTCGCTCGGGGTCGTGTTTTACGAGATGCTGACTGCCGAGCTTCCGTTCAAGGCCGAGCACGCCGCCGGTCTCACCTATCTGATCGTCAATGAGGATCCGCCTGCACCGAGCATTCTCGACCGGAGAATACCGAACCGGATCGATTCGATCGTGAGAAAAATGCTCGAGAAGGATCGCGACCGGAGGTATCAGACCATGGCCGAATTGCTGCTGGACCTGGAATCCGCACGGCACGAGCTCGACTCGGCTACCGACGCGTTCAAAACCAAGGCCATCGCGGTGCTTCCCTTTACGAACATGAGCAACGATCCGGAAAACGAATACTTCAGCGACGGGTTGACCGAAGAACTGATCCTGAATCTCTCCCGTCTCAAGGATATCAGAGTAGTTTCCCGGACCACGACGATGCAGTACAAGGGGACCAAAAAGGATATCAAGACCATCGGCAGGGAACTTGGCACCAGATTTATGCTTGAGGGAAGCGTCAGAAAATTCAATCAGACGATTCGAATCACCGCCCAGCTGATCGATGTCGAAAGCGATGCACAGCTCTGGGCAGAAGCGTATAAAGGCACCCTCGCGGAAGTATTCGATATCCAGGAGCAGGTATCGAAACAGATCGTAGATGCATTGCTGGTTAAGCTGAGCCCGACGGAAAAAGTGGTTCTGACGAAGCGCCCGACGCTGAATACTGATGCGTTTGATTGTTATCTGCGGGGGAGAAATTTCCTGTACCGGCTGACGAAGAACAATGTCCAGGTCGCGATACAACTGTTTCAGAAGGCGATCGAGCTCGACGGCAGATACGCCTATGCGTATGCCGGTCTCGGCGAAGCGTATGCGACGATGTATCAGTATTTCGAGGCGGACGAGAAATTTCTGGACAAGGCGATCGAAACCAGCCTGAAAGCGCTCATGTACGATTCGACGCTTTCCGAGGCGTACGCCGCCCTGGGACTGGCGTATTTCGACAAGAAAGAATTGCAGGAAGCGGTTACCGCAACCCAAAAAGCGATCGAACTTGATCCGAACAACTTCGTCGCATACTGGATTCTCGGCCGGATTTATCACGCGACCGACCGGGATCTGGAGGCGGCGGATCTGTTTCGTAAGACGATCGTGTTGAACCCGGATTTCTATTCAGCGCATAACGACTTGCTTATGGTCTATGAGCGGTTGAACGACCGCGAGCAGCACGCAAAAACGATGGATGCGCTGATAGAATTTTTCCCCCGGTATCTTATGCAGCATCCGGATGACGCGCGCGGACATATGTATTTCGCCATCCACCTCGCGACCGTGGAGCGGGCCGATGAAGCCAAGACCGAGGGACAACGGGCGCTCGAATTGAATCCGAACGATTCGCTCATGATGTACAATGCAGCTTGCCTCTACGCCCGCCTGGGGGAGAAAAAGCAGGCCGTTGAAATGCTGAAAAATGCCATCAAGAACGGGCAGGAAGATTTCGAATGGATAAAACGAGATCCGGACCTCGACACGCTTCGCGAAGAGCCGGAGTATATAGAAATAATGAATGGAAGATAATCACACTTTGTCACGGGGAAATGTATGACCGGTCAGAAAATTGCGCATTACCAGATACTCGATAAACTCGGTGAAGGGGGTATGGGAGTCGTCTACAAAGCTCGCGATACGAAACTCGACAGGTTTGTTGCGATAAAATTTTTAACTTCGCGGTTTGCGAGCACTGAGGAACATAAAACACGCTTTCTGAGGGAAGCCAAAGCCGCTGCCGCCCTCAGCCATCCGAATATACTATCCGTTTACGAGATCGGCGATCATGCAGACGAGATGTTCATGGTTATGGAATATATCGACGGACAGACGTTGCATTCGCATATCTCCAACCGGACATATGGCACCGGCGTGCCGATCCGTAAGGCGATGGAATGGGTAACACAGATTGCCGAGGGACTCAAAGCCGCCCATGAAAGAAATATCATACACCGCGACATCAAGCCGCAGAATGTCATGATCGCATCAAACGGCCAGATCAAGATCATGGATTTCGGTCTTGCGAAACTGAAATCGAATGTCGGAATGACGAAAAGCGGTACCTCGCTCGGCACGCTCTCGTATATGTCTCCCGAACAATCGCAGGGGAAAACCGCCGATGATAAGAGCGATATATGGTCGCTCGGCGTGGTCTTTTACGAAATGCTCACCGGCGAACCTCCGTTCAAGGGGGAACACGAAGCTGCTCTCCTCTATCTCATCGTCAACGAGGAACCTCCGGCGCCGAGCGCGTTGAACAGAAAGATTCCGCCGCATGTGGATGCAGTCGTCGAGAAAATGCTGCAGAAAGACCCGGATCGTCGGTTCCAATCAGCGGGCGAGGTGATCAAAGCGTTGGAAGACCTGCAGCGGGAGGTAGACTCGGCGTCTACGGCGACAAAAAAGAAGGCTATAGCCGTTCTTCCGTTCGATAATATAAGTCCCGAGCAGGACAGCGACTACTTCAGCGACGGACTCACCGAAGAGTTGATCGCTCATCTCTCCCGCCTCAAAGATATGCGCGTGGTCTCCAGGACCACATCGATGCAGTACAAGGGTACGAAGAAAGATATCAGAATTATTGGCCGGGATCTGGGAGCACGGTACATCATGGAGGGGAGCGTCAGGAAATATCAGGATAATCTTCGTATTACCGCGCAGTTGATCGACGTCGAGAATGACGAACAATTGTGGGCGGAAACCTATAAAGGGAAAATCGCGGATATATTCGATATCCAGGAGCAGGTTGCCAAACAGATTGTAGACGCTCTTATGGTGAAGCTGACCCCGACTGAGAAAGTCGTTCTGTCGAAACGCCCGACCGTGAACGCCGAAGCTTTCGACCTGAATCTGCGGGCGAGGGATTTTCTTTACAAGCGGACGAAGAACGGCCTGCAGATCGCTATACAGTTCTTCCAGAAGGCGATCGAACTCGATCAGAGGTATGCAGCCGCATATGCCGGATTGGGAGAAGCGTATGCAACGCTCAATCATGACTACGATTCGAAGGAATTCTGGCTCGATAAAGCCATTGAATCCAGTCTGAAAGCCCTGATGTACGACCCCACGCTCTCCGAGGCTTATGCGGCGCTCGGTCTGGCGTACTTCAGCAAGAAGATGATCGACGAAGCAACCGAGGCGACGAAAAAGGCAATCGATCTCGATCCGAATAACTTTACCGGATACTGGATCCTGGCACGCATTTACCATACCGTAGACCGGGATAACGATGCCGTCGATCTGCTTCAGAAGGTCATCGAGCTCAATCCCGATTTTCATACGGCGTACGGCGATCTTCGCATGATCTATGAGCGGCTCGGTGAAACCGAAAAATACAACGAAGTGATCGAGGCATTGCACGAGATATTTCCGAGGTATATCGCCCGGCATCCGGACGACGCCCGCGCTCACATTTATTACGGCCTCGACCTGGCGCAGGTCGGGAAAATCAACGAGGCGAAAAGTGAGGCGCTGCTTGCGCTGCAACTGAGTCCCGGCGATCCGCTCATGATGTACAATGCCGCATGTCTCTATGCGCGGATAGGCGAAAGTCAGCTTGCGATCGAATCCCTGAAGAATTCGATTTCCGCCGGACTGGAAGATTACGAGTGGATCAAGAGGGATCCGGATTTCGACGGCATCCGCGATCTTCCGGAATATCAGGATTTGATGAAAGGCAAATAGCCGTCCGATTCGCCTCAACAACCCTCAGAGCAACTGAACACTTTCATTAATAGATCGGAGTCAAAATGGAGAATTCCAGCTCGGATCATATGCGACAGGCGGAAGATTTCGCCCGGCGGATAACGGCCCCTGTATTCATTGTCGACACAGATGGAAATGTCCTGTTCTATAATGAAGCCGCGGGTACGATACTCGGCAGAAGTTTTTCGGATACGGGCCCGATCGCTGCGAGTGCCTGGACCCGTATATTCCTCCCGACAGACGAATCGGGCGCGCCGCTCGTTCCGGATTTTCTTCCGCTCATGGTCGCACTAAACGAATCGCGGCCTAACTACGGTACGATGTGGATCGAGGGGATCGATAATGTCCGCCGCCACATCGGGGTAGCTGCATTCCCCATATCGGATAGTGCGGGAAAACATACAGGCGCGATTGCGGTTTTCTGGGAGATTTGAAGTAGTAATCGGTCCTGGCATCTGCGGATGAGCATCAGGGTAATCCCCGTGATTATGACCTATTCAGGAGTTTACAGATGATCGGAAAAACGATATCTCACTATACGATCCTCGAGAAGCTGGGCGAGGGAGGTATGGGCGTCGTCTATAAGGCGCAACACCTTAAACTCGACCGCCCCGTAGCGATAAAATTTCTTCCTCCGCATCTATCCGCCTCGGAGGAAAATAAGGCACGATTCGTACAGGAGGCGAAAGCTACCGCGGCCCTTAATCACCCGAATATTCTCAATATCTTCGACATCGACGAACAGGATGGTCAGATGTATTTCGTGATGGAATACATCGAAGGTAAAACCCTGAAAACGCATATTGCCGGACTCAAAGCAAGCGATGCAATACCTATCGGCCAGGCATTAGACTGGACGATTCAGCTCGCTCGGGGTCTAAGAGCCGCGCACGAAAAAAACATAATTCACAGGGATATTAAATCCGAAAACATCATGCTGACCAGGGAGGGCTCACCGAAGATAATGGACTTCGGCATCGCAAAGCTGAAAGATACGCAGGGCCTAACTAAACCCGGCATGTCGGTCGGAACGCTCTCCTATATGTCACCGGAACAGGCTCAGGGAAGTCCGGCGGATCAGCGATCCGACATCTGGTCGCTCGGTATTGTTTTTTATGAGATGCTCACCCGGGAGGTCCCCTTCCGGAGCGAACACGAAGCGGCATTGATATATCTGATTATCAACAGCCAACCGGCAATACCCAGTCAGATCGACCGGAGGGTATCGCCGCAGGTTGACGCAGTCGTAATGAAGATGCTGGAAAAGGATCCGGTTCTGAGATTCCAGAACACGGATGAAGTAGTAAACGCACTGAAGGCAGTAAAGGCCGAGATCGAGGAAGCACATGCGGGTAAAGCAAAATCGATTGCCGTCCTCCCTTTCGCGAACATGAGCGCGGATGCGGACAACGAATACTTCAGCGACGGATTGACGGAGGAGATCATAGCGAATCTCTCACGGCTGAAGGATATGAAAATCATCGCCCGGACCACATCGATGCAATACAAAGGCACCAAAAAAGATGTGAAGACGATCGGCAGGGAACTCGGAGCACGCTATATCATGGAAGGCAGTGTGAGAAAATTCCAGGACGATCTCCGCATCACGGCACAGTTCATCGACGTCGAAGACGGCACCCAACTCTGGGCCGGGACGTATAAGGGTAAACTAGCCGATGTGTTCGATTTCCAGGAACAAGTATCCATGCAGATAGTCGACGCATTGATGGTAAAACTCACTCCCACCGAACAGATAGCGCTGACGAAGCGGTCAACGGTCAATGCGGAGGCATTCGATTACCACCTGCGTGCCCGCGGATTTCTGTATCGTCTCTCAAAAAACAACATCAATATCTCGATTCAGCTTTTCCAGAAAGCCATCGAGCTCGATCCGCGGTATGCCGCCGCATATGCCGGTCTCGGCGAGGCATATGCATATTTATATCAATATTTCGAACGAAAAGATGTCTGGCTCGACAAATCGATAGAATCCAGCCTCAAAGCTCAGCTTTACGATCCGACGTTATCAGAAGCGTACGCCGCTCTCGGTGTGGCATACTTCAATAAGAAAATGCTCGACGACGGACTTACCGCGGGCCGCAAAGCCATCGAGCTCGATCCAAATAACCACGTCGCATACTGGATACTCGGAAGGATCTACCGGGAAATAGATAGGGACAGTGAAGCCGTCGGTTTATTCAAAAAAGTTCTAGAATTGAATCCGGACTTCTATACCGGGTATGCCGATCTGAGAATGGTGTACGAGAGACTCGGCGAATCGGAGAAAAGGGATGAAATACTTCAGGCCTCACTCGGTGTATTCCCCCGCTATTTGCTGCAGCATCCGGATGATGCGAGAGGACATTTATTGTACGCCATCTCCTTAGCTCAGGCCGGGAGAAACGAAGAGGCGAAGGTGGAAGCGGCCAAAGCGCTTGAACTTAGTCCGGGTGATACCGTGGCGTTATACAATGCCGCGTGTTTCTATGCGCAGCTGAAAGACAAGCGGCAATCGCTCGGAGCATTAAAAAACGCCATTCTCGCAGGTTGGGTCGACTACGAATGGATCAAACGGGATCCCGATCTCGACATCATTCGTGAGGAACCGGAATATATAGAATTAATGAAAGGAAAGTAGTTTCATGATCGGACAAACGATTTCACATTACACGATTCTGGAGAAGTTAGGCGAAGGCGGTATGGGTATAGTATATAAAGCACAGGACCTGAAACTCGATCGGATCGTCGCAATTAAATTCCTTCCGCACCATCTCTCGGCATCGGCGGATACCAAAGCGAGATTTCATCAGGAGGCAAAAGCGGCAGCAGCATTGAACAATCCTCATATCCTCGGTATCTATGAGATCGATGAACAGAATAGCCAGATGTTTCTTGTCATGGAGTACGTCGATGGAGTGACCCTGAAGCATTACCTTGCTCAGTTGATATCGGGAACGGGTATTCCGGTGAATCAGGCAATCGACTGGACATCGCAGATTTCCGAAGGGCTGAAAGATGCTCACACGAAGGGGATTGTACATCGCGACATTAAACCCGAAAACATCATGATTACCGCGAACAATAAACTGAAGATTATGGATTTCGGAATCGCGAAACTGCGTGAGAGCACGGGCTTGACAAAAATCGGTTTATCCGTCGGGACCCTTTCCTATATGTCACCGGAGCAGGCACAAGGCGAAGCGGCAGATCAACGATCGGATATCTGGTCCCTCGGAGTCGTATTGTATGAGATGTTGACCGCAGATCTTCCGTTTAAGGCAGAGCATGATGCAGCGCTCCTCTACCTCGTCGTGAACGAGGAACCTCCGATCCCGAGTCTGATGGACAGAAAAATCCCCCACCAGATGGATACCGTGATAAAGAACATGCTGGCAAAAGACCGGTCGCAGAGATATCAAAATGTGCAAGAAGTTCTGACCGCATTGCAGAAAGCAAAAAGAGATATTGAAAATGCGCCGACACCCGTTCAGACCAAAGCCATCGCGGTTCTACCGTTTGGTAACATCAGTCCCGACAAGGAAAGCGATTATTTCAGCGACGGATTGACAGAGGAGCTTATTATCAACCTGTCGAGGCTGAAAGATATACGCGTCGTTCCCCGTACAACATCAATGCAATATAAGGGCTCGGTAAAGGATGCCCGGACGATAGGGAAAGAACTCAGCACGCGATATATTCTGGCAGGTAGCGTGCGGAAATTCCAGGATAATCTCCGGATCGCCGTCGAACTGGTCGATGTCAATACCGATGCGCAGCTGTGGGCGGAAACCTACAAAGGAAAACTGGCTGACGTCTTCGATATTCAGGAACAGGTTTCCAAGCAGATCGTAGATGCTCTCATGGTTAAACTCACGCCTAAAGAGCAGGTCGTTCTAACCAAGCGGCCTACGTTGAATCCTCAGGCGTTCGACTGCAACCTCCGGGCGAGGGATTCTCTGTACCGGTTTACCAAAACAAGCGTTCAGACCGCTATCGAGTTATTCCGTAAAGCGATCGAATATGATGGACGGTACGCTGATGCGTACGCCGGTCTGAGTGAAGCGTATGCCCACCTCTATCAGCAATTTGAAAGAAAAGACAGCTGGCTCGAAAAGGCACTCGAGGCGGGATTGAAAGCTCTGATGTACGATCCTTCGCTATCCGAAGCGTATTCTGCGCTCGGACTCGTATATCTCTATAAAAAATCCCACGATGAAGCTTTGGAGTCGAGCAAAAAAGCGATCGAGCTCAATCCGAGCAACCATGTTGCATACTGGATTCTCGGTAGAACCCATGTTACCACCGATCGTATCGAAGAGGCCGTAGAACTATTTGAGAAAGTAATTGACCTGAGTCCCGATTTCTATTCCGGATATAACGATCTCATGATCTGCTTTGAGCGCCTGGAAGAGAAGGAGAAAATGAACGAATTACTGAATGCCGCCATTCTGATGTATCCCAGATACCTGTCCCTCCACCCCGACGATGCGCGTGCGCATATCTTCTTCGCACTGACGCTGGTTCGGGCGGGACGTGTCGAGGAAGCGAAGGTTAGAGCGGCGAGGGCAATCGAATTGAGTCCGAATGATCCGCTCATGTTCTACAATGCAGCGTGTTTCTACGCTACTATCGGAGAGACATCACTTTCCCTGGCATCGTTGAAGAATGCGATCACCTCCGGCTACGGATTTTACGAGTGGATCAAGCGTGACCCCGATTTAGACAGAATCCGCAACGAACCGGAATACATCGAATTAATGAAGGGAAAATAAAGGAGGATATAATGATCCTGCCGGATTACAGTCATAAGCTCAACGATGCGGAAACCCTCGAGGAGATATTATGATTGGTAAAAATATTTCTCACTATAAAATTATAGAGAAATTAGGTGAAGGTGGCATGGGGGTAGTATACAAGGCCCACGATACCAAACTCGACCGCACCGTCGCGCTGAAGTTTCTCCCCCTGCATCTGCTCGGAAACGACGAGGAGAAGACGAGATTTTACCTCGAAGCCCGGGCAGCAGCGGCGCTCAACCATCCGAATATTTCAACGATCTATGAGATCGATGAGACCGGAGATTCTTCATCCGGCGTACAAACTTATATTGCGATGGAATACGTCGACGGTCACACGGTAAAAGACAAAGTAACTACCTCGCCGATGAAACTAAAAGAAGCAATCGACAACGCAATTCAGATAGCCGAAGGTCTCCAGGCAGCGCACGAGAAAGGGATTATTCATCGGGATATCAAAAGCGCCAACATTATGATAACCGGTGACGGTCGGGTAAAGATAATGGATTTCGGACTCGCGAAATTGTCCGGTGGAAGCGTGCAGCTTACAAAACTCGGCAGTACGCTCGGAACGGTTGCATATATGTCGCCCGAGCAGGCGCAGAGCGAGAAGCTCGATCACCGTTCGGACCTCTGGTCGCTCGGCGTGGTTTTACATGAAATGATAACAGGACAACTGCCGTTCAAAGGTGAGTTCGAACAGGTAGTCGTATATTCTCTAATTAACGAAGATCCGGAACCGGTTACCTCGTTACGCTCCGGTGTTCCGATGGAACTGGAACGCATTGTCTTTAAAGCATTGTCGAAAGATCCTTCAATGCGTTATCAACATGCCGATGATTTTGCAGCGGATTTGAAAGCACTCAGACAAACCACATCCTCAACTTCGAGAATTTCAAAACCCGTGCAAACAACATCGGGCACTTCGCAATTTCGTACGCAGGAGCCGAAACGTTCTTTCCTGCCGTATGCGGCAATTATTCTCATGGCAGTTTTACTCGGTGCAGGATTGATGTGGGGGTTTGCCTCAAGATCCGATACTCAGCATGCTCCCGTTACCCGACTGGTACTGCCTGCAGAAAATAATGATCTTGAGTTTGTGAATTTCCGGATATCACCCGACGGCTCCCGTTTCGTATATCTTGCCGGCAAAGGGGAGAACGAACAGCTCTATATCCGGGATATGGACAATTTTAATGCACGGCCGATACCGAATACGAAAGGGTTAAGTATCACGAGTATATTTTTTTCACCCGATGGGCGATGGCTCGGTTTTGTAAGCAGGGGAAAGACAATGAAAGTATCTTTATCCGGCGGGACTCCGATGGCAATTTGCGATGCTCAGCCGGATCAAATGGCAAGCTGGGGTGAAGACGGGAAAATCGTCTTTATGCCGGAGTGGGGGAGTCCGCTCTGGATTGTTTCGTCCGATGCCGGTTCGACCCCCCGTCCGCTTACGACGCTCAAAGTCGAAGACGGCGAACGCGCACATATACTGCCGCATATGCTGCCCGGAGGTAAGTCGGCACTTTTTACGATCTGGACAGGCGCGGCTTGGGATGAAGCCCGCACCGCAGTGGTTGATTTAACGACCGGTGAGCACCGGGTTTTATTCCGCGGCGGAACAGATGCACGGTATCTGAGATCGGGTCACATTGTCTACATGCGCGGCTCGACGCTTATGGCTGTACCGTTCAATCTGAAAAGTCTCGCAGTAACGGGTGAGGCGCTCCACGTTCTGGATAATATCCGTGTTGAAGGCGGCGGCGGTTTTGCCCACCTGAGTATATCTGACCATGGGACAGTCGTCTATGCACCGGGTGGTGTTGAATATACTCCGACGGTTCTTACACTTATCGATGAAGCCGGCAACAAACGAGTTTTAGAATCGGCGGGAAAAAGTTTCGGTGAACCGCTCTTCTCCCCGGACGGTACACGGCTCCTTGTGACTATATATGGTTCGACGTATCACGTAGGAATATATGATCTTCGCCGCGATGTTCTCTCTCCGCTTACTTTTTCGGCCGATAATTGGAGAGCGGCGTGGTATCCGGACGGTTCGCGGATTTCCTTTTCATCTAATCTCGCTGGAAACTATCAGATTTACACCATCCCGGCTGACGGAGGGGGAACACCGCAAAAATTATTCGAACAGGAGGGAAATCCGTTCCCCGCGTCCTGGTCTCCCGACGGGAAATCGCTTGCGTACGTCGTAACAGGTGGCGATACACGCTCCGATATCTGGGTTTATTCCCCGGATGAAGAACAGAAGATGCGTCCGTTTATTGTGACTCCCATTACTGTATTTTCTCCGGCAATTTCACCCGACGGCAGGTGGATAACGTATGTATCGTTCGAAACAGGTACTGCAGAAGTATATCTACAACCCTTCCCCGAGGGGAGCGGGAAATGGAGAATTTCTAACGGAGGAGGATTCTCGCCTGTCTGGAATTCTCAAGGAAACAGAATTTATTTTTCACGGCAGGATATAATCTATTCCGTGCCCGTTATGACCGAAGGTGGAACAATCGATATCGGTCGTGAAGAAACGTTTATGACAATAGAACGACTACTTAATTTCGACCTGAGTCCGGACGGTAAAAGCATGATAGTTACCCAACAGGGGGTCGGTAATACACAGAGCAAACTCAATGTAGTTATAAACTGGTTTGAAGAAGTAAATCGCATTGCGATGAGATAAAATATCAAATCAAGGTTGGAGTGTATGATCGGACGAATGATATCGCACTATACAATACTCGATAAGCTCGGCGAAGTCGCACAGTCGCCGATGGGTGTTTTTCAGCGAGTCGATGCGACTTTGTCCCCGAATTATATCGGGGCGCCGTTGTTTGGCGGGAGGATTCAACTATGATAGGAAAAACTATCTCACACTATGAAATACTCGAAAAGCTCGGTGAAGGTGGAATGGGCGTCGTCTACAAGGTGCACGACACTCAGCTCGACCGCAGCGTCGCGCTGAAGTTTCTTCCCCAACATTTTATAGTCACCGATGAAGACAAACAGCGCTTTATCCGTGAAGCAAAAGCCGCCGCTGCGCTCAATCACCCGAATATTTGTACAATATATTCCATAGAAGAACACCACGGACAGCAATTTATCTCGATGGAATATGTTGATGGTATGACGCTGCGTGAGAGGTCGGAGATCAGAGGTCAGAGATCAGAGGTCAGAGATCAGGCGTCAGAGACTAAAAAACCTGGATCCCGAAACCTGGAACTTGAAACCGCTATTGACTACGCCATCCAGATCGCCGAAGCCCTCCAACAGGCGCATAAAAAAGACATAGTACATCGGGATATCAAACCCGAAAACATCATGCTGACCGAAGAAGGCCGCATCAAAGTAATGGACTTCGGCCTTGCGAAGCTGAAAGGTATGGATACTCTTACCAAATCCCGAAGCACGGTTGGGACACTCGGCTATATGTCGCCGGAACAGATAGAGGGAGGAGAGATCGATCACCGCTCGGATATTTTCTCATTCGGTGTCATACTGTATGAAATGCTCACCGGTCAGAAACCCTTCCGCGGTGAACACGAAGCAGCGATGGTATATTCGATAGTGAACGAAGACCCGCAACCGGTCCAAACCTTTCTACCGGATGCTCCGCCGGAGTTGATTCATATTCTAAATCGCTCGCTCGAAAAGGACACGGGAGACCGATACCAATCGATAAGCGATATTTTGATTGATCTGAAAAGATTACAGAAAGGATCCGGACAGAGGCCTGTTTCGGGAATAAGGGAGTCTCGGAGCGAATCGGGTACACGTAAGAAGTCGGCTTCATTACCGATTCGAAAAGCAGGATTCATTATCGCGTCGATAATCATTGCCGGAGTCGCGATATGGTTTGCATTTTTATCTCCTACCAAGGATATGGCAACAACTACCCAGGAACGGAAAATGCTCGTTGTTCTCCCGTTCCAGAATCTCGGTGACAGCGAGATGGATTATCTTGTCGACGGTATTACCGATGAGGTTACAAGCACGCTTACTACGCTTTCCGGATTGGGTGTGATCGGACGGTCAAGTGCTTACCGGTATAGAAATACGACAAAGACGGTGCAGGAGATCGCCGATGAACTCGGGGTAACCTACATTATGGAAGGTACGGTACGATGGGAGCGAAGACAGGACGGGGAAATTCAGGTACGTGTCAATCCACAGCTTATACGGATCAGCGATGCAACTCAGGTCTGGGCTCAATCTTTTGATGCCGTACTTTCGGGAGTACTTGCGCTGCAGTCGGATATTGCAACACAGGTAGCTGGTGCGCTCGATGTAACTCTTCGTGCAAGCGAGCGACGCGTGCTTACCACGGAGCGAACAGTAGATCCGGAAGCATATGAATATTATCTGCGCGGAGAGCAATATTATTCACGTGGGTACAGCGAATCGGATTATCGTATTGCAATTAACTTATACACGACAGCATTGGAACGCGATCCTCTTTTTTCCTCTGCATACGCCAAGCTGTCGCAAGCATATTCCAGTTTGTATTGGTTCCATTATGACCGGTCGGATGAGGTTCTGAGACAATCGGAATCGAACGCCCGCCGGGCTATAGAACTTGCACCCGATCATGCCGATGGACACGAAGCGCTCGGGTGGTTTTATTATCACGGACTGCTGAACTATGAACGTGCGCTCAGGGAACTTGATAAGGCGCTCGATATGCAACCGCAGAATGCAAATATCCTCTATGCAATTGCAGCGGTAAAACGTCGGCAGGGTAATTTCGAAGAAGCCCGCAAACATTTTGACGCTGCGGCAAATCTCAATCCGACTGATCCTGTTGTGCTCTTCAATACGGGTGAAACATACTGGCTTATACGGGATTATGAAAACGCAATGAATTATTTTGACCGGGTGATAAACCTTGCACCGGATTGGCCGGATCCATACTACTATAAAGCGCTCACATTCGTACAATCCGACGGTGATTTTGCGCGTGTCAGAAGTGTACTCCGTACAATGAGTGAGAAGGGATTACATCGCATAACGAATTATGCAGATAGAAGTGTGCATCTCTACATACCTCTCCTCGAACGAAATTATAATGAGATATTTGCACAACTTGATGCGAATTCCGAGTATACATTGAATACGCAATTCGAATATGTTCCGGGAGATCTCATGAGAGCATCAACATACTATTATTCCGGTGATTATAATCGTGCACGCTCGTTTTTTCAGTCGGTAGAAAATCCGATGAAGACCATGGTCGACCAGAATCCATCAGATCCACGCTTACATATTTCAATGGGAATAATTCTTGCCGGTCTCGGTAGGAAAGATGAAGCGATCCGTCACGGTGAGCGGGCTGTGGAAATCCTTCCACTCTCACGTGAAGCATATCGCGGAGCGTATTTATTAGAAGGACTTGCTAAAATCTATACAATGACCGGCGAGCATGGAAAATCAATCGATGCACTAGAAACACTTCTTTCAAGGCCATCGCATATCAATCACAATTTACTGCGCCTCGATCCGGCATGGGATCAGCTCCGGAATGATGCATCGTTTCAGAAATTATTAACCAAAAAAAGGTAGAGAGGTATGATCGGACAAACAAAACAAAATAAATACCAAAAACAAATCGCTGTATCTACCCAACAATCCCACCACACTAACGAAAGGATTTCAAGCATGCGTTATTTCTTACCAGGGCTGACGATACTCATCGCCGCTCTCATATTCGCTTCTCCGAGCATTCAAGCTCAGGAGTATTCCGACAGCGGTTACGCTGTCTATTCCCCCGTCTCTCGAGAAGTTGTCGAATTGGCTGACGGCAGGGTTAACGTCGGGACGACAAACAACGGATATATACTTGCCGAGGATACGGAGAGTCCATTTCATCTGGTATCCCAGTCCTGCAGCGGCACGAACGTGGTCGGTGCCGACGGAATCTTTCAGCGATCGGCCGGCCACTGTGCCGGGCGAGACAAAGACGGTGATATGTACTGGTTATCTTTCTGGAACACAGCAGACGGCGGGGAGTGGACACTTTTCGGCGGCACCGGAAAGTTCGAGGGAATCAGCGGCGGCGGTACATCGCAGATAATCGCTCAGGATGCCGGTGGCGCATTCGTTATCAGATGGAAGGGTACCTGGAGGTTGCCGTAAGACAGAGGGAGTGCAGCCCGTTCATTAACCGGAGCGGGCTGTCTGTTCCATCGACATTCATCTATTTGTAATCGGTGATGTTTCCGGCAAAGGAATAGCATAAACCGGACGATTAAAATCAAGAAGGATTCTCAATGATAGGAACTACCGTATCGCATTATATAATTCTGGAAAAGCTCGGTGAAGGTGGAATGGGTATTGTGTATAAAGCCGAAGATACGAAACTGAAACGTCCGGTTGCTATTAAATTTCTTCCACGACATATATCATCGAACGATGAGGAACGTCGTAGATTTGAAATTGAAGCACAGGCGGCGGCAGCCCTCAATCATCCCAATATATCCACAGTTCACGCCATCGAAGAGTTTAATGATGATTTCTTTATCGTGATGGAGTATGTGGACGGTCCGGAGTTGAAAAAGAAAATCGAATCCGGCAAGATGACTGTGGAAGAATCGTTAACTATAATAGAGCAAATAGCAAAGGGTCTGCAAATCGCTCATCACAAAGGGATTACTCATCGCGACATCAAAAGCAGCAATATAATGCTCACTCGGTCAGGTCAAATAAAAATAATGGATTTTGGACTTGCCAAAGTTCGAGATTCCGCACAATTAACTAAAGTGGGTACAACGGTCGGGACAGTTGCATACATGTCGCCGGAACAGGCGCGAGGTGAAACGGTTGATCATCGGTCTGATATATGGTCGCTTGGAATTATCCTTTATGAAATGCTGGCAGGGAAGTTGCCGTATCGGGGAGATTTCGAACAGGCAATTCTATATTCAATCTTGAATGAGGAACTGGAACCAATTCCCTCCGCGAGGGAGGATATTCCGATTAAAATCGAACAGATGCTGAAGAAAATGCTCAGCAAAGATTTAAACTTTAGGTATCAGGAACTCGATGAATTTTTAAAGGATCTAGCTGATTTCCGAAATAAGAAAACTAGTGCCAAGAAGGAAGAGGATGAAAAAACGATAGCAGTACTACCGTTTAAAAACATTAGTCCGGATAAAGAAGCCGATTATTTCGCCGATGGTCTGGCAGAAGAACTTATAATTAATTTGTCAAAGATAAAAGAAGTACACGTGATTGCACGGACAAATTCGATGCGTTATAAAGGAACCGATAAAAACATTAACGCCATAGGTAGAGAATTGGGAGTTCGGTATATAATGGAAGGAAGCGTCAGAAAATTTAAAGACGATCTGAGAATATCCGTGCAACTGATCGATGTTTTGAAAGGCACACAGCTCTGGGGTGAGACTTATAAAGGCAAATTGGCGGATATTTTTGACATTCAGGAAAAAGTGTCAAAAGAAATTGTAGATGCATTGATGGTGACACTATCTCCTGTAGAAAAGGTTGAACTGACGAAACGCCCCACCTTAAATGCGGAGGCGTTCGATTGTTATCTTAAAGGCCGAAATTTTTTAACTAACAGAACCAAGAATAATTTAGATTTCGCAATACTTCTTTTTCAAAAATCGGTAGAACTCGATTCACGATTTGCATCTGCGTACGCCGGTTTGGGAGAAGCATACGCAACAATGTACCGTGATTTTGATCGTAAGGAAATCTGGCTGGATAAAGCAATGGAGGTGAGTTTAAAGGGATTGATGTACGACTCAACGCTCTCCGAAGCATATGCATCACTTGGCCTCGCCTATTACGGAAAGGATGCGCTTGACGAAGCGCTGGCGGCAAGTAAAAAAGCTATTGAGCTCGATCAGAATAATTATAATGCATACTGGATTCTCTCGAGAATATATCATTCATCCGATCGGGATAAAGAAGCTACAGATGCACTCGAAACGGTGGTTTCAATTAATCCTAATTTTCTTACTGCCTATGACGACCTTGAGATGTATTATGAACGGTTAGGCGATACCGAAAACCTTGAGCGAACAATTCAAATGGTTTTAAGGGCAGTGCCAAAATATCTTGTTCAACACCCGGAAGATACATACCGTCGAATGGCGTATGCAGTTACGCTTGCGAAGGCAAAACATATTGGAGAAGCAAAGATAGAGGGGGATAAAGCACTTGAATTAAGTCCCAACGATCCGATAATGATGTATTATGGCGCATGTTTATATGCCCGCCTCGGTGAGGAGACCGCCGCTGTGGAGTTGCTCGCTCATGCAGTAAAGAATGGCTATGGTAATTTCGAGTGGATAAAACGTGACCCTGATTTCGAATCTATCAGAAGCGAACCCGGATACATCGAATTGATGAAGGGTAAATAAAAAAAATATGATCGGCCAAACAATATCTCATTACAAAATTCTTGAGAAATTAGGCGAAGGTGGTATGGGCGTCGTCTACAAAGTGCACGACACCAAACTTAACCGAATGGTGGCCCTCAAGTTTCTGCCGTCGATTGTATCTGCATCCGAGGAGGAAAAAGCGCGATTTATACAGGAAGCCCAATCCGCATCGGCATTGAATCATCCGAACGTGTGCACTATCCATGACATTCAGGAGTATGACGGACAACTTTTCATTGTTATGGAATTCGTCGACGGGCAAACGTTAGGCGAAAAGAAAGGCACACTCGTCCTCAAGCAAGCGATCGACATCGGCGTCCAGGTCGCCGAGGGACTTGCGGCGGCTCACGAGAAGGGAATCGTTCACAGAGACATCAAACCGGATAATATCATGATCCGCAAGGACGGAATCGCTCAGATCATGGACTTCGGACTTGCAAAACTTACGGGAAGTGTTTCTCAACTCACGAGGGAAGGCAGTACCGTCGGCACCGCCGCATATATGTCTCCCGAGCAGGTACAGGGTCAGAATACCGATCACCGGTCGGATATTTTCTCACTCGGCGTACTGTTGCACGAAATGTTCACCGGGCAGCTCCCCTTTAAAGGAGTACATGAGACGGCCGTTGCATATGAAATAGTAAACGTAGATGCACCGCCGATGTCCTCGATAAATCCGAACATCGATCAGTCGCTCGATGCAATTGTACTTGAATGTCTCGAAAAGGATCCGCGGGAGCGATCACAATCGGCGAGTCAGGTAGCGGTCGATCTTAAACGGTATAGAAGAGAATCGAGCCGCCAGCGCGCCAGCAGAATTACCGCCGCACGGCCCGCTCTCTCATCTTCATCCCGGGAAAAAGCAGGTATGTCCGGTGCGGAGACCAACCTGAGTGAAGTACCGTATAAACGGTCAATACCATGGGTACTCATATCTGTTTTAGCGGTGATAATGCTTCTTATTGGGTATGGACTCTCAAAACTGGGAGGTTCATCCTCCGGCGATTTCCCCCTTGTAAGAGCTTCTATCGAAATGCCCGACGGCATCAGATATAACGAAAGCGCAGGAGGTCATTCATCGATCTCTCCGGACGGTTCAATGATCGTATTCAGTGGTATCGATTCACTTAACCAGACGAGATTATGGATCCGTCAGCTACGGACCGATGAATCGAGGGTACTCAGAGGGAGCGAAGGTGCAACGTATCCGTTTTGGTCTCCGGACAATCGTTCAATCGGTTTCTTTGCAGACGGTAAACTGAAAACGGTCGAATTATCCGGTGGTTTGGTGCTGACACTTGCTGATGCTCCATTCGGTCGCGGAGCGGCGTGGAGTACAACAGATGAGATTATCTACTCGCCTTCTGTCACAGATCCAAATTTCTTCGCGGTTCCGTCGTCCGGGGGGATACCCCGCCAGGTAACGGCAATAGACTCAACAGCGGAAGTAGCCCCCAGATTTCCGGCTTTTCTCCCCGACGGAGTTCACTTTATTTTTTCGCTGATGGATTTGTCGGATAGCAACTATCCCGCCGATCTATACGTTGGATCGCTTGGTAGTCCTGAAACAAAAAAAATCCTTGATGGAGGTTACTACGGGCTGTATGCAGCCGGATATCTTTTCTACTTCCGTCAGGGAATTCTTCTGGCGCAACCGTTCGACCCGAAATCATTTTCTATAAAGGGCAGACCGGTGTCGCTTCAGGGTAATATTAACTTCTGGTTTCTTCGTGCAAAAGCGGATTATTCGGTGACGGATAACGGGATCCTTCTCTTTGCACAAAGCGGATCTTCTGCAACGAACGAATTACTTTGGATCGGTTACGACGGAACTACCGAATTGATCAGAGAATTAAATCCTGACCGTCAGGTTATTCTTTCTCCGGATGAATCCCGGATTGCTTATGGGCAGTTCGATGTGCAGAGAGGAGTAGCCGACATCTGGATATATGATTTGGTGGGTGGTGGGAATACATTACTCACATCGACAACAGTCTGGTCGCATTCTCCGCGCTGGTCGAGGGACGGTACGAAGATCTATTACAACAGCGAGGTGGGTGGAAACAAAGCGAATATCTATGTTACGTTATCCGATGGATCGGGGGCCGAGGAATTACTTACCCGAGGGGAAGCAGTGACATCGGTAGAATTTTTCCCGAATGACGTTTCGCCCGACGGACGGTTTCTATTACTGCAGGTCGGGGATGAATCGGGATCTGAGCTGGCTGTTCTTGATCTGAGCGATACGCAGAGGCCAATTCCAGTTAGGAAACTCGGTATTAGAGGAAGTAATTCCCGCTTTTCACGGGACGGAAAGTGGATAGTATATCAAACCGACGATGCAGGGCTAAACAGAATTTATGTATCATCGTTTGACGGAAGAACGGGTAGATGGCAGTTACCGACCGATGCAGGTATTTGGCCGTATTGGCACGAGGAAAAGATCATATACTTTTCTACCGCACGGAATCGTTTTGAGAGCAGTGATATATCCATTGCTGCCGGAAGTCCGGTTTTCGACCAACCGAAACCGTTGTTCCCGGTCGGTCAAGCGGGGAATATAATTATTCATGGCATTTCTAACAACCGTGAGAAATACATTGGTGTACGTCCCGCCGGTACGGGTACGGGCAGTTCACTTTCTGTGGTGGTCAATTGGAAGGAATTAGTGGAATCGAAGTAAATAAAAAGAATTTGAAAATATCTGAAGTTGAAAATGATATGTCGGAGGCGTCTGTAAGGACCTTCCATTGGAACGCCCTTACGGCTGGTAGAGCGATTATAGTATGTAAATCGAAGTTTAATAAGATAGATTATTTCATATCCAGTAAAGTGATATAACCCTAATGATTGGACAAACAATTTCCCATTACAATATCCTCGAAAAGTTAGGTGAAGGCGGCATGGGCGTCGTTTATAAGGCCCATGACACAAAACTCGACCGCACCGTCGCGCTCAAGTTTCTCCCCCAGCATCTTGACTCATCGGAGTCGGATAAACTTCGCTTTGTTCAGGAAGCGAAAGCGGCGGCAACGTTAAGTCATCCTAATATTTGTACGATCCATCAAATAGATGAATATGAGGGCAACACATTTATTGTGATGGAATACGTTGAAGGACAAACGCTGAAGGATAAACAAAACATTCACTTCAAGCAAGCTATCGAAATAGGCATCCAGATTGCCGACGGACTTACCGCGGCGCATGAAAAGGGGATCGTTCATCGCGATATTAAGCCCGATAATATTATGGTCCGCAAGGACGGACGCATTCAGGTTATGGATTTCGGGCTGGCGCTTTTCCGGGGCGTCTCGCGGATGACAAAGGAAGGAAGTACGGCGGGAACGGCTTCCTATATGTCCCCGGAACAGGTTCAGGGAATGGATGTCGACCATCGTTCCGATATATTTTCTCTGGGAATTGTATTATATGAATTGTTTGCCGGTGAGCTTCCGTTCAAGGGAGTACACGACACCGCGTTGGCATATGAGATCGTGAATGTTGACCCATCTCCGATGTCCTCAGTCAAACCTGAAATCGATCCAGCATTAGATTCGATAGTGCTTGAATGTCTGGCAAAGGAGCCCTCGGACCGCTATCAATCGGCGGCGGAAATCGGAAAGGAATTGCGCCGCCTCAAACGTGAATCGAGTAAACAGCGATTGAGCCGTACGTTCACCGCACAATCCGGGCTTGGGGAAAAACAGGCGACAATCCCGGCGGAAAAGGCTTCGTTTTCCGGACGAGTTCACTATGCATGGTGGTTAACAGGTCTGTTCCTGTTGATGACACTGTTTCTTTTGTTTATGCAATTCATTGCTTCAACCGATTCGATTGATCCCGTTCATTCCTCGATCGTAATTCATGACGATATCTATTTACATTCATTCGGCCAGCGGGCAGGTCCGTCGATAATTTCACCCGATGGGAAACAAATTGTCTTCACCGGGGTGACTCCGGACGGGATAGCCAAATTATATGTTCGTTCACTCGGTTCATTTGTTGTCCGCGCAATCGATGGAACAGAGGGAGGTCACTATCCGTTCTGGGCTCCGGACGGTAGATCGATAGCATTCTTCGCAGACGGAAAGTTAAAGAGAGTTGATACAGAGGGCGGAGCGGTGATATCGATTTGCGACGTGTGGAACGGAAGAGGCGGTAGTTGGGGGAGCGATGGGTCAATAATTTTTTCACCCGATGTTTGGGGACCGTTATACCGGGTTTCATCAGCCGGGGGAAAACCCGAACAGCTAACAACACTGGATACTAAGAGAGCCGAATCCACCCATCGATGGCCGTACTTTCTCCCGGACGGAAAGCATTTCCTCTATTTTTCCCGCACCGCAACTACGGCAACTCAGGCGGAAGGTCATGCGGTGTTCGTTGCATCCATCGACGGACGTGTTAATAAGCTCCTCCTACATACTTCCTCCAATGCAATTTATGCCTCGGGCAATATATTGTTTGTTCGCGGTTCGTCGTTGATGGCGCAGAAATTTAATACGAAAAAACTTGACATGAAGGGAGACCCAAAGAAAGTAGTAGAACAAATTATCGATGACCCCAATTTTAATCTGGGTGTGTTCTCTGCATCACAGAACGGTGCGCTTGTGTATCAATCCGGCCAGGCGCAATCCGGAGCACGGCTACTATTGATGGATCGAACCGGAATTATTACGTCCCGTCTTGGTGATATCATAGAACATTTCAGGCCACGTTTCTCGCCTGATGGACGGCGAATTTCCCTATCGATATTCGATGTCAGGGTCTTACGTCTGAACCTTTGGAATTACGATGTTCGTACCGGAAGTAGAATCAGAATCACATCGGGATACGGCGAGGATTACGGGGTCTGGTCGCCCGATGGTAGCCGCATAGCATACACATCTCTCATAGGTGATCAATGGGTTCTTACGCTCCGAAATGTTGCCGGTGCGGGGGAGGAAGAACATCTATCGGTCCCGGGAGATCGTTCCCAACCGTTCGATTGGTCTCCCGACGGCAATTTTCTTCTGTACGGAACATTCGATCGAATGAGTGAGGAAATATGGATATATCCTCTCACCGGTGATAAGCAGCCGTATCCTTTTATCAGCTCGGAATTTCAGGAGACCGAAGCACAAATATCACCAGACGGCAAATGGGTTGGCTATGCATCTGATCAGAGCGGAGAATTCGAAATTTATATTAGACTTCTTTTGGGCAGTGAAAGCCAGAGCTGGAAACTATCAACTCACGGCGGATCGCTGCCGCGGTGGGGCGCGAATGCAAATGAGATTTTCTTCGTCGATTCAAATAATAAATTAAATCTTGCGACACTTCGATATAGAAATAATGAAGTTGAGATTGCCGATGTGCAATTGTTGTTTACGGTGCCTCCATTTCTTGAGAGCTATGATGTGTCGCCGGACGGCAAAACAATTGTGATGAGTTTATTGCTCGAGCCTCAGGATTTTCCACCCCTTTCTTTAATAACTAACTGGGATACGGATATACGATGATAGGGAAACAGATATCATAGTATCGGCTCATGGGAGCATGAAAAGAAAAGTAATTAATAGTATAAAAAAGGATTACTATGAAAGCAAAATCAATAAAGGGAAATTCTCCCGAAGAAATTAAAAATGCATTGGCTGAAAGTGTGGCAGATGCCCGCCTGCCGGACGGGCAGGGATTCAGACCCACTCTGGCTGTTGTGTTTATATCGATGAAGCAAAACCGGGATGCTGTTAGCAAAGTTCTCGATGATGCAGGCATCGTCATTTTTGGTTCTACGACAAATGGTGAATTTATAAATGAAGAGTTGGGAAAAGAATCAATTGCCATATTGCTGCTGGACATCCCTAAAAATTATTTCAGAATCTATCTTGAAGAGTTTTCCGATAAAAACTTTCGTGAGACTACCCAATCTATTGCAAAAATAGCATTGGATAATTTTTCTAATCCTGCGTTTCTCATTGCCGGCAGTAATATGGAAACAGATGCCGAACAATTGCTCCTTGGATTCGAAGACGTATGCGGTAAACAGGTAAATGTATTCGGAGGTATGGCAGGAGATGATTATGCATTTACCGAACAGTTTGTATTCACGAACGGAAAAGAGAGCAATACAGGCGTTGTTGTTATGGTTCTGGATGAAAATAAAGTTATTATCAAGGGTAAAGCAACGTGTGGATGGAAGCCCGTAGGAACGGCAAAAACAGTTACCAAGAGTGAAGGAAATCATGTCTATACTGTTGATGATGTTCCGGTTCTTGATCTCACAATGAAATATGGTGGAATTACAAATATTTCCAGAGAGACGGCAAACCAGGAAACCGCTCTGGAAATTGCCACAACTTTACCTTTACAATTACAGAGAAATACAGGCGACCCGATTATGCGTCCCGGCTTAATTGTTAACTGGGAAGATGGATCATTCATTTGCAGCGGGACGGTACCGCAGGGTTCGAAAATCAGATTCTCTTTACCTCCTGATTTTGATGTAATGGAAACGGTAGTCAAAGGTGCCGAAGAGTTGAAAAATTCGGAAATGCCCGAAGCAGATGCATTAATTGTGTTTAGCTGTGCGGGAAGAATACTTGCCTTCGGACCTATGATGAATATGGAGATCGAAGGATTAAAAAATATCTGGGATGTCCCGATGGTGGGTATGTTCTCTAATGCCGAACTGGCCAGAGCAACAAATGGAAATTTAGAAATGCATAACCTTACAACCTGCTGTGTGGTATTAAAAGAGAAGTAAATTAAAAACATTAACATGTAAAGGACAAAAACTGTGAAAAAAGGAATGATTAAAGTAAGCATATTTTATCCAAATCAGGAAGGTAAGACTTTTGATATGGATTATTATTGCAACAAGCATGCAGCGCTGGTTACCGGTTTATTGGGAGATGCACTTAAAGGTGCAAGCATAGAATCCGGTATGAGCGGTGGAGCGCCCGGCACACCTGCGCCGTTTGTTGCGATTGCGAATATGTATTTTAATTCGATTGAGGAATTCGGCCTGGCTTTTACAGCGTCTGCTGATAAGATAATGGGAGACATGCCCAATTTCACTAATATAGAATCTAGCGTGCAGATTAGCGAAGTTATGGTGTGGGTCTAGAGTTTAATTTTAAAAGTAAGGATCATAAAAAATGAACGCGGATATTGTAACTACTATCGACTCTTCTGATAAATCAGCATTAAAACGGTTTATTTCATTGGAACGAAAATTAATGAAAGACTATCCATATTATATCTCTGAAATAGACGATGATGTGGTAAAATTCCTTACCCGCAAGTCGTTAATGGCTCAAGCGATGGAATTCGGACTGTTCGTTGTTTCAAAATCAGGAGTAGATGTAGGACGTTGTGCTGCGATCATCAATAAAAAGTTTCAAGCACAGAAGCAAGCCAGTGCAGGATTTATCGGTTATTTTGCCGCAGCAGAAAATTGTGAGCAGGAAGTGGCAGAAATGATTGGACAAGCCGAGGGTTGGCTGAAAGAAAGAGGCATAACCAAGGTAATAGCACCAGCCAACGGAGGTGCTCCGAACGCCATGGGATTTATGTTAACAGGATTTGACGAAGACCCAATGTTTCCTTTTCCATGGACTCCACCTTATTACCCCGGTTATATCGAAAATCTAAATTACCAACCAACCTACCCGCTGTGGTATTATGAAATTGATTTCAGCAACAAAAAATACCGGGCAGCAAAACAACGGTTTGCAAACTATGATGCAGCAGTAATCAGGCCCATTTCAAAAAAGAACTGGACCAAGGACATAGAAACAGTAACCGATCTGCTTAATGAGACCTTTATGCACGAGTGGGAATTTGTGAATATAAGTCATGCTGAAATGAAGGAGTTTTTTGGCCCTATGAAAGATATACTTGCTCCACAACAAATACTGATAGCCGAAGTTGACGGGAAACCTGCTGGGTTTTGCTTTGCTGTGCCTGACCTAACACCGTTATTTCGCAGTTTCAATGGAAAGGTTGGCTTGATTGCCATTTTCAAGCTGTTGACCAGAGCTGCTAATAAATTTAAGAGGGCAGGAATTTTGGGAATTGGGGTAACAAACGAATTCAAAGGGAAAGGTCTGGCTAAGGCAATAGCCATGAAGCTGTATGGCTATAATGAATCATTGGGGCTGAAAAGCAGCTTATACTTTCCGGTGAATGAAAGCAATATGAGCTCAAGAGGTTTTGCAGAATCCATTGGTGGCAAAGGTCGTTTAATGTATCAGGTTTACGATAAAGTTATAAGTTGAACAGAACAATAAATCATGATATTCTGTGATTACAAACAAAGCGTCAAATTAGGAGTAGCACCATCGCAAATCCGCTTTATCAGTACTTAAATAATAAATCTAAAAGACAGAGAGTTATTATGAAAGCAAAATCAATCAAAGGAAAATCAGCGGAGGAAATTAAATCGGTGCTACAAGAAAGTATGGCTGATGGTTTTAAACCAACCTTGGCAATTGTTTTCATTTCAATAAAGCAGGATAGAACAGCAGTTTGTAATATCCTGCAGAGTGAAGGCATTGACGTATTTGGCGCCACCTCCTGCGGAGAATTTATCAACGGACATCAAACGGAAGGCGAAATCGCTGTTCTGCTCCTGGACTTACCACGTGAAGCGTTCACAATTCTTATTGAGGAAATCGGGAATAGAGCCATAGAAAATGTTTCTACAGCACTGGCAAAAGCTTCCCTGCAAAAATTTCCGAACCCCTCGCTGATTCTTTGCAGCACCGGCCTGAATACAAAAGGTGAAATCTTTGATGGGGGTACGCTGGTACGCAGCGTTGAACATGTACTTGGGCCAGACCGTATATTTTTTGGGGGAATGGCCGGGGATGATATGCAATTAACCGGTACCTATGTTTTTACCCATGAGACCGAAACGAAATACGGTTTGGTAGCTTTGGTGCTGAATGCGGACAACGTCGATCTCAGGGGAATGGCCATAACCGGCTGGAAACCTATGGGTATTTCAAGAAGAGTGACAAAGAGCGCCGGAAAATTACTTTACACGATTGATGATAAGCCTGCCGTGGACATGTACCTCAAGTACCTGGGTAAAGGTGACATGGCAAAAGACCGGGATTTCAATCTGTTGGACGAGCTGACATGGAGCTATCCGTTCATTGTAGAACGCGATGAGAACGGTGAAACTTTGATCAAGTCACCCATGGGCATTGATCACGAGGAAAATGCCCTGGTTATGGATATGGAAATGCAGGATGGAGATGTTTTTTGGTTTTCGATGCCGCCAGACCTCGATATTGCGAAGGAAATCATAGACGAAGCCACCCATGCAAAGAATGCCATGGGGGGCGATGCAGATGCGCTGCTCATATTTTCCTGCGCCGGTCGCCCCCCGGTTCTGGGCCCTTTGGTAACGATGGAAAATGAAGGGCTGGCGGATGTGTGGAACAGTCCCATGGCAGGCTTTTTTACTTATGGAGAATTTGGCAGAGCCAAAAACGGAAGACAGCACTTTCACTCGACAGCCTGCTGCTGGGTAGCGTTGAAAGAGATTGAATAAAGGCATTTAACTAAACATGAAAAAATAAATGAACGCAAAAACAATTACCGGAAAAAATCCGGAAGCTGTTCGCTCTGCGCTGGAACAGGCTGCAGCCGAAGGTTTTCAACCGACTCTCGGATTGGTTTTCGTGCCCTTCCATTTCGATTACCCAGGCATAGTTGACCTGCTTGATGAACGCGGTATCGCCATCTTCGGCGCCAATACGCCCGATAAGTTTACAGACCAGGGGATGGAAAATGATGTAGCCACCATACTGTTGATGGATCTTGATCCGGCGTATTTTCGGATTGTTCTGAAATCACTGCCGACAGGTGACTATGAAGCGGGGGTGAATACAGCCAGGGAAATTGGCCAAACCGGAAGCGCGCAGTTCAATCGGCCTGCATTTATCGTTTCCGTCTCCGAATTTGAGGTGCCGGGCGAGGCGCTGGTGGAAGGTATTTTATCGGGAGCCGGGGAAGCAACTTCTGTTATTGGTGGGTTCTCTGGCGGGAAACCCTATTCGCAGGATCATGCTGTTTTTACCAATAAAGTGCAAAGCCGGCAAGGCATCATTTGCCTCATCATCGATCAGGACCGCGTAGAGCTGCAAGGGCTTGCCGTCTCCGGATGGAAACCCGCCGGCACCCCGAAAACGGTAACCCGCAGCGAGGGTAACTGGATATATACCATCGACGACGAACCGGCGTTGAATGTTCTTTTAAGGTTCACCGGTGCGAAAGTCGAGCCGGATGACAGCGATGATCTGCTGAGACAAATCGGAAATTCCCATCCTTTACAGATCATCCGTAACGAAGGTAGCCCGGTTATGAAGCCGCCCATCCTGTTTAACCGGGAGACAGGAGCTGTCATGTGCGGTGGCCATATTCCTGCGGGTGTCAAAATTCGTTTTTCCCTGCCCCCGGATTTCGATATTGTAGAAACCGTGATCGAAAGCGCTCGGGATTTGAAAGAGCGGGCATTACCGGAGGCAGATGCCTTGCTGGTCTTTTCCTGCATCGGCCGGCAGATCACCCTGGGCCCACTGATAGATGAAGAGATCAATGGTCTTAATGAAGTATGGAAAGTGCCGATGACCGGTTATTTCAGTCTCGGTGAATTCGGCGCTACAAAGGGGGGCAAAGCCACGTTCCACGGCACCACCTGTAGCTGGGTGGCGCTGAAAGAAAAAATCAATTCAACAATAACGGATAGAACATGAAAGCAAAAACCATAAAAGGAAAATCAACGGAAGAGATTAAAAATGCATTAGCTGAAAGCTTGACAGATGCCCGCCTGCCGGACGGGCAGGGTTTCAGGCCGACTCTGGCAATTATCTTTTTATCCTTCAAACAGGATCTTGATGCAGTTTGTAAACTGTTAGATCATGAAGGAATTCAAATTTTCGGTGCTACTTCTTCCGGTGAATTTATCAGCAGCGAAATAGAAGAAGAAAGTATCGTGATCATGCTGCTTGATATGAGTGTTTCCTATTTCAAATTACTGTTCCTGGAAGTCGGAGATCGTTCTGAATTTGAAATTGCAAAACAGCTTGGTGAAGAGGGGAAAAAAACCTTCGCGAATGCGGCGTTTATCATTGTATCCGGTTGGAGTAATGAAATGGATGGCGAGGAAATAATAAAGGGCATTGAAGACGGATTCGGAGGCGGAGCCACCGTATTTGGCGGTATGGCGGGTGATGACCTTACCTTGACCGGCCCAAAAGCGTTCACTCTTGGCAAAAGCAGCATCACAGGTCTGGTGGCTCTGATTATTGACGAAGACAAGGTGGATATATCAGGTGTTGCCACTTGCGGTTGGAAACCTATAGGCATCACCAAAACAATTACTAAAAGCGCCGGCAATATCGTTTATACCATCGATGATAAGCCCGCATTGGATTTGGTAATGAAATACCTGGGGCTCACCTTGGATGAGCAGCCTCTCACGAATACCGTTTTCAATCTTGGGGCATATTATCCACTGCAACTGGAAAGAGAAGATGCTCCATCGGTGATGAGAACAGCCATGCTGGGTAATGCCGAAGATCGCTCATTGGTCTGTGCAGGCAATGTGCCGCAGGGAGCCAAAGTCCGGTTTTCCCTTCCTCCTGATTTTGATGTGATTGATAAAGTGGAATCTGAATGTAAAGAATTGAAAGATGAACAGGCACAAGATGCAGATGCAGTGATTATGTTTTCCTGCGTCAGCAGGTATTTATCGCTTGGTGTAATGGCAGGTGAAGAAATTGAACGTGTAACAAAAATGTGGAATGCTCCTTTTATAGGTTTTTTCAGCTATGGAGAATATGGAAAATCGAAAAGAGGGAAACACGAGTTTCATAACAACACCTGTTGTGTAGTGGTGTTAAAAGAAAAATAGATTTAGCGGAAATAAAGGATATAGAATGAAAGCAAAAGCCATAAAGGGTAAATCCCACGAGGAAATCAAGAATGCATTAAATGAAATCATGGCAGATGATTACAAACCAACGCTTGCAATCGTATTTATGTCATTCAAACTGGACATCGATGCTGTGTGTGAACTTTTGAACGATGAAGGAATTCAGATCTTCGGCGCCACTTCTTGCGGTGAATTTATCAGCAGCAAAATAGAAGATGAAAGTATTGTGATCATGCTGCTCGATATGCATCCATCCTGTTTCAAATTACTGTTTCTGGAGACCAGAGACCGTTATGCATTTGAAATTGCAAAACAGCTCGGTGAAGAGGGAAAAAAGACTTTCGCAAATGCGGCATTTATTATTTCATCGGGATGGAGCAAAGAAATGGATGGCGAAGAAGTAATCAAAGGCATTGAAGAGGGATTCGGGGGCGGAGCAACAATTTTTGGCGGGATGGCGGGCGATGACCTGACATTTACCGGACCAAAAGCATTCACACATGGCAAAAACAGCATCACCGGTTTGGTGGCTCTGATTATTGACGAGGACAAGATAGATATAACAGGGGTTGCCACCTGTGGATGGAAAGCCATCGGTACCACCAAAATCATCACCAAAAGTACCGGCAATATCGTCTATACCATCGATGATAAGCCCGCGCTGGATCTGGTCATGAAATACCTGGGTATCAGCCTGGATGATCAGCTTCTTAATAACACCGTTTTCAATATAGATCTTTTTACATATTATCCGCTGCAACTGGAAAGAGAAAATGCACCTGCGGTGATGAGAACCGCCATGCTGGGTAATATCGAAGATCGTTCACTGGTCTGTGCAGGTAACATTCCGCAGGGCTCAAAAATACGCTTTTCATTGCCGCCTGACTTTGATGTGATAGATACCGTTATTGAAGAGTGTACCGAAGTAAAAGATGAACAGCTTCAGGATGCCGATGCGATCATTATGTTTTCATGCATCAGCAGGTATAAGGCATTCGGTGAGATGACCAGCGAAGAAATCGAAAGGGTGAATGAGGTTTGGAATGTCCCTCTTATTGGCTTTTTCACCTATGGTGAATATGGAAAATCAAAAGGGGGACAAAATGAATACCACAACAACACCTGCTGTGTGGTGGCATTAAGGGAGAAATAAATGAACTTGCACCTCCAGCATATCCTCGATACCCTTCAGCAGATTGAAAACATACCTGAAGAGCAGAAAGCCGCCATCACCAAATCGCTGAAGGATGCGGATAAAGAGATGACCATCACCGAATTCAAACTCGACCGAACCGAAAAGGTAAAACGCACCACTGCCATCCTGCTTGAAGAGACTATCGAGGAGCTGGAGCAGAAAAGAAAAGCGGTTGAAGAAGCCCTTGCCGAACTTAAATCCACCCAATCCCAACTGATCCAATCTGAAAAAATGGCCAGCTTGGGAGAACTTACCGCAGGCATCGCCCATGAAATCCAGAATCCGCTCAACTTCGTCAATAATTTTTCGGAGGTGAGTAGTGAGTTGCTGGATGAATTAAATGGAGAACTGGAGAAAGGCGATTTGGAAGAGGTAAAGCATGTTTTAACCGACATCAAACAAAACCTCGAAAAAATAAACCACCATGGCAAACGCGCCGATGCCATTGTTAAGGGCATGCTTCAACACAGTCGCACCAGCACCGGGCAGAAAGAACCCACCGACCTGAATGAACTTGCCGATGAATACCTGCGGCTGGCCTATCACGGAATGCGGGCCAAGGACAAGTCCTTCAATGCGGATTTCAGATTGATGGGTGATGAAAACATGCCGAAAGTAAATGTGATTCCGCAGGATCTTGGAAGGGTGTTATTGAACCTGATAAATAATGCATTTTATGTTGTATATGAAAGGGCTCAAAAGCCGGATAAAGATTATAAACCTGAAGTCGTTGTTACAACAAAGTATCTGGACGATAAAGTTGAAATACGGGTAAAAGACAACGGAACAGGAATTCCTGACGAAATAAAAGATAAGATATTCCAGCCCTTTTTCACCACCAAACCCACCGGTCAGGGAACGGGGCTTGGATTGAGTTTAAGTTATGATATCATAACGGAAGGGCATGGCGGTGATTTATTGGTGGAAACAAAAAAAGACGAAGGAACCGCGTTTATTATTCAAATACCAATCAAACAGTCAAAATGATAAAACGATATTTTACAGTCATATTTATTTTAACAGAGCTGATTTTCCGGTTGCCGGTTCAGGGTTCAGACCAGCCTGAATACGACCTTGCCGACACTGCCCGTATAAATCATTCCATTACATTATCTCACCGGTTCTACGAAGATTTTAAATATGACAGCAGTTTGTTTTACGCTGCCCATGCATTGGAATTATCCAATCATCTGCTTCATTTGGAGGGCGTTGAGTCCGAAAAACAGCTTTTCACCAGGATCAAATCGTTAAAAGCACAAAGTTACGTGGTTTATGCCCGGACGATGAGAGGAACCGATATTCAGGCTGCGGAGGATTCTTTATTAGCAGGCCTCCGTTTGGTGAGTGAAAACGGATTGATCCCGGAAGAAGCAGCAATGTACGAAGGGCTGGGCGATGTATACCACCGCAAGGGACAGGATGATAAGGCCTTGCAGTATTTCAAAAAGGCGCTGGAATTGTACCAAAAATCAGGTGATCAGGAACAATATCTGGGTCAGCTTATCAATCTGGGCATTGTGAATCGGGTGATGGGCAACTATGGCGAATCGCTGGAATACCTGATGGAGGCTCTAAAAACCGGACGGCAGGTCAACGATAGTACTGCCATTGTTGAATCCTTGCTAGCCATGGGGTTTGTCTATGCTTTCGTTGAAAAATGGGACGATGCCCTCAGGCACCAACAGGAAGCTCTTGAAATCTACCAACAGACGAATGATCTGTGGGGCATTGCGCGCATCCACAACGATATGGGTGTAACTTACAACCTGGCCGGCAAATTGGATTCTTCCTTGGTACATCACCGGGCTGCATTAGCGATCCGCCTCGAGTCCGATGACACGTACAATACTTTTGCGAGTTACCTCTACATTGGCGATATCCTCGCCAAACAGGAAAATTTCACCGGAGCCATTGAGTACTATGAAGAGGGATTACCTTATGGCATCAACGCGGGATATAAAATCACGGTAGTGGATGCAAATTTACGACTCGGGGATTATTACCTGCAGTTGTCAGAAATACACAAAGCAAAGGAAAAATTTGTAACAGCTTTGCAATTGAGCCGGGAAATCGGTGATCCGACAGGCCAATCAAGAGCTGCAATTGGATTGGCCGGTATAAGTGTAGACAGAAATGAATACGGAGATGCCCTTTCAATGCTCAAGACAGCGGAAAAAACGGCTCCGGAATCAAACGTCCATTTCAGAAAAGATATTTACCAGGAAATTGCAGAAGCCTATTTCAAATTGGGCGATTATAGAAGTGCTTATCTGAACAACCTGATCTATTCGGAGGTGAAAGATTCGGTGAGTGCAGCCGAAAACCTCGAAAAGATAACCCGGTTGACCAATGTATTGGAATTTGAAAATGAAATGGCACTAAAGAAAGAAAGCAATGAAAAAATGATGGCCATCAAGCAGGCGGAGATCAACCGTGAACGTTTCACACGCAACATTTTTCTATCCGGAATGATACTTGCCGTAGTGCTGGTTGTCATCACCTTCATCAGGTTTATTGAAAAGAAAAAATTAAGCAATAAATTAAATGAAACCTTGAGCTATCTTAGGGCAACCCAATCCCAGCTCATCCACGCCGAAAAAATGGCCAGTTTGGGTGAGCTCACTGCCGGTATCGCCCACGAAATACAAAATCCGCTGAATTTTGTAAACAACTTTGCGGAAGTGAGTAGTGAGATGATTGATGAATTACATGAAGGGTTGGCAGAGGGCAACGGGCAGATGGCAATTAACTTATCAAAAGACATCAAGCAAAACCTCGAAATGATTAATCACCACGGCAAGCGTGCAGATGCCATAGTCAAAGGCATGTTACAACATAGCCGTACACACACAGGCCAAAAAGAACCGACCGATATCAGCGCACTGGCGGACGAATACCTTCGTTTGAGCTATCACGGCCTTAGGGCAAAAGATAAAAGTTTTAACGCCGATTTTAAAACCGAATTCGATCCTGATTTGCCTCAAGTAAATGTCATCCCGCAGGATATTGGCAGAGTTTTACTGAATCTGATTAATAATGCCTTCTACGCCTGTGCTGAGCGAAGTCGAAGTACTGTATCGGAGAAGCAGAAGAACCTGAAAGGTTTGGACGATTCCCAACCCTACAACCCCACCGTCACTGTTTCAACCAAGTTCCTCGGAGATCAGATCGAAATTTCAGTAAAAGATAATGGTGGCGGTATTCCGGATGAAATCAAAGACAAAATCTTCCAGCCCTTCTTTACCACCAAACCATCAGGACAGGGGACGGGGTTGGGTTTATCCCTGAGTTTTGATATAGTAAAAGCTCATAGCGGAGACCTGAGATTGAAAACGGTACGGGGAGAAGGGTCAAATTTTATGATAATCTTACCGGTATAAAATTTAAAAAATAAAATAAATCAAAGATATGAAATTTATAGTCGTTGATGATGAAGGGGCATAACAATTACTTCTTAATAGTTGAGTACCAAATAACCCTGATATGCCGAATAGCAAACAACACATAGAAGCAGCCCGTAAGGTTTACGAAACCTATTGGGAAAGTTATTCCAAAGGAGACCTGGAAACTTTTGCCTCAACTCTCGATGAAACGTATGAGATGATCGGCACCTCGGAAACCGAAGTCTGCCACACCAAAGCTGATGGGATAGA
>CAZBUK010000031.1:4004-39461 GCA_964495085.1 uncultured Ignavibacteriales bacterium | reverse complement strand
CTCGCAGACTCACCAAATATTTTAATAATAACATTCGAAGCTCGGTATGCAGCCCCCGCTCGGGGGCTTACTCCGCTAAATTGACCGCCGCCGAAGCCTGACATTTTACCAAGATTTAAGTATTTTCTATTCATACAGATAAACGGAGAATTTATGGTTACCGCCCTTGATAACACGCAACTGATAGAATTGATCGACACCGTTTTTAAGCCCGGTGTCAACGACCGGATCCTCACGCTGATTACGGACATACCTACCATGCAACGGCCGGATAATGAAGTCTGGAGAAAGCGGCGCGGGATGGTGGAGAGTTGGTACAAACAACTGCTGGACAACCGGTCGACTCTGGGTTTCGACAAGGTCATGCTTGTTTTGTATGAGAGCGTCGAAAGCAACAATGCCGATCTCCCCGAAACATTCTATATAGCCGACACAATACCCGAGCCGGCAGATGCAGCCTCACTTTCTCGCCATTGCCGCCCCCAGGATCGGGATGTCCTGCTCGCGAAATCGTCAATCGTCATCGCGGCAACTGAACTATCCGCCACCGCCCCGCTCAAGATACTTGCGAAAAGATACGGCTTCCGGGCTGCAACGATGCCCGGATTTAAAGAAGAAATGCTCCCCGCTTTAGGAGTCGATTATCTGCAGGTTCACCGTCGCGTGATGATTCTTAAGGAGAGACTCGACCGGGCGATCGCAGCTGAACTGACGTTCACCGCTGATGATACATTGTACAGGCTCACGCTCGATCTGCGTTACCGCACCGCGCATGCCAGCTCAGGACTCATACACGAGCCGGGGACAGCCGGCAATCTACCGTCGGGAGAAGCTTATATCGTCCCGTACGAAGGCGAACGCGAAAACGATCCCAGCCGAAGCAATGGCCTCCTTCCCGTCCGTTTCGGCCGCGAGCTGCTCGTCTTCCGTATCGAGAAGAACCGCACCACCGGAATTCTTGGCGACGGACCGGAGGCGGAGCAAACCAGAATTCTAATCGATGAGGAACCGGCGCGGGGAAATATTGCCGAACTGGGACTCGGAATACTCGATGCTTTCGGGATAGAAGCGACGGGTAGCGTCCTCCTCGATGAAAAACTGGGACTGCATATTGCATTCGGCCGGAGCGAACATTTCGGCGGCATCACCGGACCCACGTCGTTCCATAATCCGAAGAATATCGTGCATCAGGACTACGTCTACGTTCCTTCGCTCCAGCCGGGAATAACGGTCACATCAGCGATACTCGTCTATCCCGGCGATGAGCGGGAGGAGATTATGAAAAACGGGACGTATCTGATTTAAGGGAAGACGGGAATACCGATCTGCGCAATGCGGATTGCTGCGGCTATTTTTCAATCTTCGCTCCTCGGAGACGATCTTGCGAAATGCTGAACTATCCGGACCTGCTCGTACGGTTTTACTTGACACTCCGTCTCAAATTCCGTATTGTTTATACTATAGATTTCACCTCGGTTACGCACATCTCACATCCTCGTTACACCGATCTCGAAATCGAAGAATTAACAGAAAGGATGAATATGCCATGCTCAGATCAAATCGATATTTCTTAGTGTTATCCGCGGCGGTTCTCGCCGGACTGATCCTCGCCGGATGCGGACGTGGAGACGTCGAGGAGCCTGCCTATGTAAGCTTCTTCAATAATGTAAAGGAGCTATGCGGACAGCAATTCGACGGCCACAGTGAATTTACACTCACTCCCGATCATCCGCTTGCGGGGGCGAGTCTGCATATGCACATTGCCTCGTGTTCCGATACCGAAATAAGAATACCCTTTTACGTAAACGACGACAGCTCACGTACGTGGGTGTTGACTCTGCATGACGACGGACTTCTCCTGAAGCACGATCACCGGCACGGGGACGGCACGCCTGAAGATACGACGATGTACGGCGGCTGGGCCAATCCGGAAGGAACGCCGTATGCACAGTATTTCCCCGCCGACGATTTCACGAAAGAGACCATTCCGGATGCCGCAACCAACGTTTGGATGATGGAGGTGGACTTGGAAGCAGGCCATTTCGTTTATTACCTTGAACGCCATGACGAGCCGCGGTTTAAGGCCGTATTCAATATGAACGGCGCGTCTGACGACCTCTAATACCGGGCAAAACCGGAACCGGCGGATGTATACGACCGCACGATGTGATCCCTCTCCGGGAATCCATCGCGCGGTTTTTTTATACTTGCTATTCTGGAGAAAAGAGCATATTTTTCAGTTCGTACATGTGCAGCATAACAACAGAGGGAGTAATCGGAGCGAATTGAATATATCGGAGTCTTACCTCCGATTCATCCACTGCTTACCCCGCATACTTTTCCACTCTGCAGAACATTAAGAAACGATACCGTCAATGGGACTCATACCGAAATCGGTCGAGAATGCGTTCAACGCGACCCTGACGCCGCTTGTTAAATCGGTGCAATTCTTACACCTTTCGCCGAATATGATTTCGACGATCGGCGTCGTTCCAAGCATCATCGCCGCTTTTCTTCTCGCCTACGGAGAATTCGTACTCGGAGGCGTCTTTATCCTCCTTGGCGGCGTTCTCGATATGATAGACGGAAAACTTGCCCGTTTAACCAACCGTGTGTCGAAGTTCGGGGCATTGTACGATTCGACGCTCGACCGGTTCGCCGAGATTGCGATGTATACGGGACTCGGGTATTACTTCGTGTTCCGCAATATGAACGTCGCCTCGCTCATGGTGGTCATAGCCGCGAGCGGATCGATCATGATAAGCTACGTCAGGGCGAGGGCGGAATCGCACGGATTTACCTGCAATGTCGGATGGTTAAGGCGGGGCGAGCGTATTGTAATTCTCGGCGCCGGAGCGCTCCTGAGCTTTTTCCCGCAGCCGTTCGATCAGATCGTCCTTTTCCTGCTTCGGATCATACCATTCGATCTGTACTATGCGTATCCTCCGATGCCCATCACCCTCGCGATAGGGTTTATTGCAATTTTTTCCCAATTAACCGTTATACAACGCGTCAGAGATGTATGGAAACAAACCAGATCGGAAGCTGTCATTCAGAAATATAATCCACCGGTGCATAAGCCGTCACAATCAGAAGTTCTAGGAGAAGAGAAACAATGAGTCATCAAATTAAACCGGCACAGGGCAAACTCGGCGTCCTCGTGGTCGGAATAAACGGAGCAGTCGCCACCACATTTATCGCGGGGCTTTATTCGATTTTGAAAGGAAAGGGCGAACCGATCGGCTCGCTCACACAGATGGGTACGATCCGTCTGGGGAAACGTTCGGATAAACGCGTTCCCATGATCAAAGAGCTCATTCCTCTCGCCAAACCCGAAGACCTCGTGATCGGTGGATGGGACATCTACGATCAAAATCTCTACGAGGCGGCAATGACGTCCGCGGTGCTCGAACAACGCCACCTCGACGATGTGAAGGAAGAACTCAGCAACATCAAGCCTATGAAAGCGGTTTTCGACCAGTACTATGTGAAACGTTTGAACGGCACACATGTCAAGACCGGTACGACCAAAATGGAGTTTGCGGAGCAGCTTCGTGCAGATATCCGGAAATTCAAGGAACAATCCGGGGCCGAACGCCTCGTCATGATCTGGTGCGGCAGTACCGAAATTTTTATGGGCCATAATCCGGTACATGATACCGTGGAATCGTTCGAGCACGGACTGATCGAGAACGACGTCAACATTACGCCGAGCATGATATACGCATATGCCGCCCTCAACGAAGCGGTACCGTTCGTCAACGGCGCTCCCAATCTGACGGTAGACATCCCCGCGATGATATCCCTGGCAAAGGAGCGGAACATCCCCATCGCCGGAAAGGATTACAAGACGGGACAGACGCTCATTAAAACCGTTATCGCTCCGATGCTGAAAGCGCGGATGCTGGGGCTCCAGGGATGGTTCTCCACCAACATTCTGGGAAACCGCGACGGCGAAGTTCTCGACGATCCCTTTTCATTTAAAACGAAGGAAGAGAGCAAGCTCTCTGTCCTCGAGCACATCCTGCAGCCGGAACTCTATCCCGAATTGTACAAGAAGTTCTATCACAAAGTCAGAATAAATTACTATCCCCCCCGGGGCGACAATAAAGAGGGATGGGATAATATCGATATCTTCGGCTGGCTCGGCTATCCGATGCAGATCAAGATCGACTTTCTCTGCAGGGATTCGATCCTAGCCGCGCCGATAGTTCTGGACCTGGTTCTCTTTATCGATCTCGCGCAGCGGGCGGGAATGAAGGGAATACAGGAGTGGCTCTCATTTTACTTTAAGAGTCCGATGCACGCCCCCGAGGTCTACCCCGAGCATGACCTCTTTATCCAGCAGAGCAAACTGAAAAACACGCTCAGGTACCTCGTGGGCGAGGAGTTGATTACCCATCTCGGACTTGAGTACTATGAGGAGTAGGTAAACCGGTTATACGTCGGCAGGCGGTGCCGCTGTATCCGGGCGGCATCGCCTTTTTTATTCTATCGATATGGCAGACGGAAAATTAGTAGAGATCACCGGGAATGTCGTCATTCCTATCCGCGAGTTTTCGTTCAGATTTTCGAAAAGCGGCGGGCCGGGGGGACAACACGTCAATAAGACCGAAACGCGCGTCGAGGTCAGTTTCGATGTATCGGGCTCGCCATCCCTTTCCGCGGAGCAAAAAGAACGAATCCTGTCTAAGTTATCGTCGCGGATAGATACCCGCGGCATCCTGAAAGTCGATGCGCAGGATACCAGGAGCCAGCGCGAAAACCGTATCCTGGCACTGCAGCGGATTTCAGCACTTCTCGCACAGGCATTGAAGACAAGAAAAAAGAGAATACCGACGAAACCCGGACCCTTATCGAACGAACAGCGGCTGGCCGTCAAGAAAAAGAGAGGGCTAGTAAAGAAAAGCAGACGCGGCGATGAAGATTAACGGGATCCCCTACTTTCCGATCGCAGCGTCGAACCGTTCGAGCATGCCGACAAAACTCTCTCCCATAATCAGATCGATATCCTTATCCGAATACCCTCTCATCTGAAGCGCATCGGCGATTAGCTTAAAGTATTCGATATCCTTCACCTCGCGAACGGGCCAGAGCCATCCGTCGAAGTCCGACCCGATCGCGATATGTTTCGGACCGACGAGGTCTGCGATGTATTCGACATGCCTCAGGAAAAGGTCGAGCGATCCGCTGAGTCTGAAATTCTTCAGATAGAAGGGACACAGGAGCAATCCTACCACGCCGCCTGAACCGGCGATCGCCTGTATCTGATCCCGCGACAGATTCCGGTCCCGCAGCGCAAACGCTCGCGCACCGGAATGGCTTGCAATAACCGGACCTGTCGCTTCTTCAATGACGCCCCAAAACGTCGGCTCCGTCGTGTGGGAGACGTCCGCGATTATTCCGTTCGCGTACATTTTCCTGACGACTCGCCGGCCGAAGTCGGTCAATCCGCGTCGTCCACCGAAAGGTACCCCGGCCGCTCCGCCAATACGGGAATGGATGAAATGTACGAGCGTTATATACCGGACTCCCAACGCCGCCAACCTCTCCAATTCATCCTCATTTTCACGTATCACATGAGCCCCCTCGATGCAGTGAATAACGGCGAGTTCATTCCGTTCGGCCGATGCTCTGACTTCCGCAGCCGTCCTGACAAAGTTGACCGGAAATCCTGAATGCTTCGCCTCGGCCTCGGCGTTCCCGATGAGCTTTTCTATTTCGTCCATCCGGTTCCGCCACGGAAGATTCATCATATAGATAATCGAACAGAGCAGCCGCACACCGCCCGCATGGGCTCTCGGAAAATCGACGTAGTTATAAAGCGGGAGGAAGAAGGGGGGACAGTGGTGCCTAACGCTGGGATCCCGGCCGAACAACCATCGGTTTAACAACGGATGGACGTGAATGTCCGCTCGAATGACCATAGGCGTCTTCTTCCTTCTGTGGTTTGCATGGAACCGGGGAAAGAAACATCACCGGCAATGGAGCTGATTTACCGTTGAGAATCCGTCTATATTTCCAAGGGACGCGCGGCCATGATCCCGGTGACGCGGGGGTTCTTCGCCATATAGTCCGCAACAGGCTGTACGGTCATTTCGACCGTCCGGCCGGTGTCGGGTGCATGCAGCAGATGGATTCTCCCCTCTTTGCCGATGGCAATGGCGGTATGCATGATATCCAAACCCCGGAGGTTAGTGGTAAAGGCGAGAACGTCGCCGTTCCGGACCGATGCTTCTGCCATATGAAAATTACCTTTCGGCAGAAAATAATGCGTATGTTCGTTGAGCGCAGCCTCCTGATACTTAATTTCTTCGAATACGCGGTCGTCCGATAACCGCGCATACCGGTTTCGATTCGTCGACATAAACCGTATCTCCTTCCGGTATTCCTCCCCTCCGATCTCTCCGGTTACATTTCTGACAATCCCCTTTTGTTCGTTGTCGTATATCCAATCCGTGAAATAATTAAGCCGGCTCGCGTATCCGTCGATAACTCCGCTGCGATACCGGATCAGCGTCAGTTCCCGCGTAAAATCCTCAAAGGAAAAAGTCTCTTTTTTTATGCAGCGCGCCAGAGCGAGGGCGTTCTCGACAAGCGTCACGCAATCGAACGATCGCAGGTTGATCACTAGACGCTCTTCACCTGGTTGTTCGAGCGTAAATGCTTCATACGGAGCCTGAAGGAACGATCTCCCGATTTCAACCACGACGTCTCCGACCGGATCATGGACGAGGTTGCGTTCAAGCGCAAGCTGCATGGTGCGATCGAAGATTTCGCGGTGAACGTCGGTGAATCCGCGCATGGGGAGCGACAGCAGCGCGGCTCCGCCGTAGAAGAGAATCCCTGAAGATTTGATAAATTTGCGTCTATTCATTTTCGATCTCCGCAGAGGCTACAGGAACGTCGTATTTCTTTTTTTCCGGTATGGATTCGCCGGTAATGTGTTCACCGGGTATATGGATCCTAATAAAATGTAAATAATTGGAAAAATGGAGGACAAAATCAATATATGGATAAGTCGGAACTATGAATATATTCCAAAGTAGTTCATACGCCTCTGCTTCGGTATTCATCAATTCGGCGGAGCGGATGTTCGATAGATGTTAAAACCATCCTGTGTATCTTCTACAAAGTACGAGCCCCGGAATTTTCCGAGTACCCGGAGTCCGAGAAGATCGCCCCCCGAGCCGACGGCGTTGAAAATGAACGGGAAAATAACCCACCACCCGTATCCGAGGAGGACGAGGATGAGGCAAACGCCGCTTACAATGATCAGTGGAGCGGAAGCGATATGTTTGTATGCAATGATCGGGAAGAAACCCTCGGTCGTGGCATATACGACCGGGCCGAGTCCATTTAACCATTTATATCCATACCTCGGACTGCCTCCATAGAGAAGAATGACAATTCCGTGGCAGAGCTCGTGGAGTAGTATCGTAGGAACAATAATCGCCGCCTGAATGAGGATGAAAAGGAATATCGGTATCGACGGAAAAGCAGCAATGGGCAGCGTAATGAGTACCATAGCTCCCGCGATGCAGAGGGTCAGCAATAAAAAGAAAAACAATTGATGAGCGGGCTTGATACGGGATTCGGAGATCCAAGCATCGATAAGGGCGTAGATCGTCCAGCGCTCAATGAGGACCGTCCCTTCCGGTTGTGCGGGTAGGTTTCTATCCGTTATGGGAGAGCTCATATTGTCCGGTGGTAGCATGGAGAGTAAGGGAAAAGCGTATAATAATATTCGCAGTCATACTCAGGGTGCATTGTACCAACTGTAAAATCATATAATAAAAATTGGGGTATCAAACCATGTTAGGTGTGACATTATGAAAGCAATAATACGACACCTCTTATAGAACCCCGTTAGGGGTGGCATTATGGTACAAAAAACGATCTCACCACCCCGCGTTAAACCCCGTCAGGGGTGGCAGTATAAAAGCACAACCGTGTGCTATCGTTATTCCAATTTGATGAATTTCTTTTTACTGTTCCCATTATATCGGATAAGATGATTACTGCCGGCGGATCCAAGATTACCGGGTATTTGCCATGCAGGTTCAAAGAATCGCGAAAGAATACTGCCACCCCTAACGGGGTTTTGGATTTATCAATCTTGTGGAGTTAGCGTTCTTTGATCGCATCGCTACATACCCAGATGAGCTGCATATTGTTATCGTTCGAGTAAAGTCCATTAACCGGTAATCGTACATTTATCTATACTACCATTCCCGGTTGTAACACCTACTACACCAATCGATGGTTTAATCAATATATCGTATCAGTAATATGCGAATCATATCGTGTGTCGCACGGCCGCTCCAACCACGGCTACCTGCAAATGAATACCCGCGGTCGAGTCGAATGATCAACTTGGGGTGAACGACGCGTCGCCCCGGCGCCATCACAAGTAAAACAACTGCCGAGGTTGCCCGCAGGTAATCGGTATTTGAATGGCAGACAATTCTTCGATTCCACCCGTATTTCAACAGCTTGTCAAAGTCCGCCCCTGCTGACGATGATATGCCACCATACATCCCTGACCGGCATTACTGACAAGCGGGAATTCCGGACAAGTTCGAATTCATCGAACTGGCTCTGCGATTTGATCGCCGTAAGCGTGACCGGATACGGGAACTTTCGAATGGGTTTGATGTCTATCGCAACCTGCTTCTCCTTCGACCCGGAGGGATCCGGATACGGCTTGCCGATCACCTCTGCAATACCGACGATCGCCTTTTCTTTCCCCGTATGATAGATAAGCACCCGATCCCCCTTATTTATCGCCCGCAGATACATCTGGGCCTGATTGTTCGTCACCCCATCCCATTCCGTTCGCCGGTCCGAGACAAGCTGATCGAATGAATATTCGGAGGGTTCGGTTTTCAGAAGCCAGTATGATTTCATGGGAGTCCAGACCTCATTAATATGTGCATGTTTTGCTTGTTATGAATATAATAAATATTTTATCCACAAATATCCCGATACTATCTCGCGCGGATTATATATGGTTTATCTGTTGGCGCCGGATTCCTTTAAAGACTGTCTCGCTTCCGTTCAGGTGATATCGTCGCTCCTTGACGGCATGAAAAGGGCCGACCCGTCGGTCCGAACCATTCTCTTCCCCCTCGCCGACGGAGGAGACGGCTCGACCGATGTACTCAACTACCATCTCAGCGGACGATACGAATTTATCGAAGTCCGGGATCCTCTCGGCAGAATGATCCGGTCAGGATACCTGAGATTGAACGAAAGCGAGACCGCCGTAATCGAGCTGGCAAAAGCTTCCGGACTCGAATTGCTGCAAAAACACGAACGCGACCCGTTACAGACAAACACATTCGGTACGGGAGAGCTTATACGCAACGCCCTGGACTACGGTATGCGCGAGCTGATCCTTACCATCGGCGGCAGCGCTACAGTCGACGGAGGCGCCGGCATCGCGTCCGCCCTCGGCTTCGGTTTCCACAATAAAAAAGGCGAACGGTTCATCCCCGCCGGAGGAACCCTCATCGACATACACGCGATCACCGATACCGGCGTTCACCCCGGCTTCCACGGAGCGAACTGGTTGATCGCATCGGACGTCCGGAATCCCCTGAACGGCCGTGACGGCGCAGCACGCGTGTACGGACCGCAAAAAGGTGCCGGGCCGGCTGCAGTCGAGAAACTTGCCGAAGGCCTCGAACACCTTGCCGGCTTGCTGAAAAAAGAGACCGGCTTCGATGCGGACGACTATCCCGGAACGGGCGCAGCGGGCGGAGCCGCGCTTTTCTTCCTCGCGTACGGTAAAGCCGAGATACGATCCGGATTTGAGATCATCGCCGGTATGACCGGATTCGACGAGGCAGTTCGAAGATCGGATGCGATCGTCACCGGAGAAGGAAGTCTCGATGCACAGACAATGCACGGGAAGGTCGTATCGCATGTCGCCGGTCTTGCCCGCACGTACGACAAACCGGTTATCGCGGTCGCGGGACGCGTGGAGGGGGATCCTGATGCTCTGATATCCGCGCTCGGCTTACACGCCGTCTATTCGGTCGCATCGCTTGCCGCGGATGCAGATGACTCGATCAGGAACGCTCCGCGCTACCTCTCGCAAATCGGTGAACGGATCGTCAACGATCACAAATCGTAGTACAGACGGAATTCCTCCGGGTGTGGAATTATGTCGACCGCCAAACTCTCATTTCTGATTCTCTTTAAATGGCTCTCTATAAGCAGACGGTCGAAGACGCCGCCCGCGAGCAGATACTCGAAGTCCTCCTCCAGCGCATCCGCCGCTTCATGCAGCGACCGGGGCAACGAACCGATTTTCCTCTTCTCCTCATTGGAGAGCGTGTAGAGATTTACGTCGAACGGACCGTACCCTTCCGCGACAGGGTCGATCTTCGCGGCGATACCGTCCATCCCCGCCATAAGAAGCGCCGCATACGCGAGATACGGATTACACATCGCATCCGAGGGCCTGAATTCAAACCGCTTATCTTTGGGTTCTTTTGCATAGGCGGGAATCCGCACGACGGCCGTCCTGTTCGCGCTCGCAAAACAGACGCTCACCGGCGCCTCATAGCCCGGGACCAGCCGCTTGTACGAATTCGTACTTGCGTTCGTGAAGGCGACCAGACTTCGCGCGTGTTTCAACAGCCCGCCGATAAAATAGAGAGCGGTCTCGCTGAGTTGAGCATAGCCGGCGGGATCGTAAAATACCGCTTTCCCCTCCTTGAACAGCCAAATGTGCACATGCATACCGCTGCCGGCGTGTCCGTAGAGCGGCTTGGGCATGAAGGTTGCCGTCTTGCCGTGTTGGAGGGCTATGTTCTTCACGATATATTTCAGCAGCATCGTCTTATCGGCCATTTCACAGAGACCTCCCGGAGCCGTTTCGATTTCTACCTGTCCCGGACCCCCCACCTCGTGGTGGTGGTATTTAACCTTGACTCCGGCATCCTCGAGCGCGAGAACCATCTTGTTCCTCAGTTCAAAATTGATATCGTGCGGAAGCGACGCATGATACCCTTTCTGATCCGGTATTTTATAGCCGAAGTTCTGATCCTCCCGCTCTCCGGTATTCCAGGAACCCTGATACGAATCGATGCGGACCGCCGTGCGCTGCGGCTCGTTTGTATACGATATGTGATCGAATAAATAGAACTCGAATTCCGGTCCGATCACCGGTTCGGTTGCGACGCCGGTCGACCCTACATACTCCTCCGCCTTCCTGCAAATGAATCGCGGATCGGCGTCGTACCGGCTGTTCGTACTCTCGCCCAGGATATACAGATCGCAGATCATGGAGAGCGTCGGGGTGGGACAGAAGATATCGATGTGCGATGTCGAAAGGTCGGGTACAAACGCCATATCGGATTTTTCCACTTTCGCATAGCCGTAGTTCGATCCGTCGAAACCGACTCCGTTTTCGACTACCTGCGGGGATAGCTTCGAGATCGGTATGGTCAGATGCCGCCATCTTCCGCCGAGGTCGACGATCTTAAAATCGATCATCCGGATTCCGCTTTCACGGCAGTACGTTTCGAGCTCTTTATAATCTGTGAACATAGAGATACTCTCCGATATGGTAACTGGTCCGGTTGTTAGCGTGCGAAGCGGATACCGCTAATAGATGAATGATTTGATATCGTACAGGGTGATCTTCGCCCGGATCGCCCCTTCCGACCGTAGCCGTGTTTTAAAGCTCTGCAGTTGTTCATGGATTTCAGTTTCCGACAGGGATTCAATACCGGAAGCGGCACAGCGCCTCGCGTATTCATGCGCGTGTTCATCAACGAACGGCGAGAGGTAAATGATGTCTTTCTCATCCGGCGACATGGAAGCGATCGCGGCGACGGTCTCTTCGAGGTGTGAGCCGGCGAGCTGTCTGCCCCCCGCTCCCGCGAGGACGATCAGACCGACCGAGCAGCCGGCATCGCGGATTGTCCTCACGGCATCCACACATGCCGCGGGCGATCCCTGCTTATTCAGCAGCGAGTATACTTCATCGCTCCCCGATTCGAGTCCGATGTAGATTCTCCTGACGCCCCACGCGACAAGCTCCCGGTACTCACCGGCCGTTTTCCTCTCGGCGCCGAATACGTCGAGGAAAGAATAAATGCCGTTCGATAACGGGGGTTCTTCCCTGTCGAACATCTCATGGATAATTGCCATGAATCCGAGCAGCCGTTCGTGCGGTACGATAAGGGCGTTCGCATCGCCGAGAAAGATCGATTTTCTGAGAGGCATCGCATCTCCGATGAATTCGCGAACCCGACTGATATGCGCTCTGAATTCATCGGGTGTTTTTATACGAAATGCTTTCGACTTATAAAAATCGCAAAACGAGCATTTGTTCCACGAACAGCCTTCCGACGCCTGCAGAACGACCGAGAGATACTGATCCGGAGTGAGAATCGCAACCGGAGTGTAGACCTCCGCATACCGCCGGCGGTCATCCTCGAGAAGCTCCGGATTCCATGCGCCTACAGAATTAAATACTCCCCTTACACGCTCATACTCCTCGCCGCAGAGGTCGACCAGCCGTCTCCTGATACGCTCGATATACCGGTATACTTCACCAAAAAATGAAATCCGTTCCGGCCCGGACAGCAATGTTCGGCTCTTCACTCCGGACCGGCGGTCTTTTCTCAGCACTTCCCCGCTCAATCCGCGCTGATAATTGACGGCATCGAGATACGATCCGAGAATGCGGCCGGTCGAATCGAAATAGAAAATTGTTTCGCTGCCGATCGACACCGTCGAAAAGGAGCGGCCGTACCGGATATGATATACCGTCCCGGCGTCGTCGCTGATGCTGACGAGATACCGCCGCGTGGACTCGGTTTTTCCGGATTGCACGATCCTGACGTTGTTCGGTGAATCAGCGGGAATGGACATATATACGAGGAGATGAGTGGGAATTACGGAAACGAATGCATAGCCAATATACGCAACTCCCGGCTGATTAAAAAGCTGCAGCGTCAGCCCGGCCCGGCGGAACTTGCCTTTTCTGTCCGATTCTGCTATATTGTTCGGAACAATTCACGGTACTCGGATTTTGCGCTTTTAATTGTGATGTGGTGTCTTCTGCATCGAAGGAAGTTCCTTCATCGCTTGGGTTTTGTCTGCCAACGAAGACGCGGTGTGTCTGTCGGGTCGGAATAGTGAGCATTAAAAGGCAAAACATGTTCTTCAGAGAACGAGGGTACGCGGTACCAGGCATTCCAAATGGGAGACATTTTCTATGGAAGAGGGAACGGTAAAGTGGTTCAACGCCTCCAAAGGATACGGTTTTATTCAACGGGCGCAAGGTGAGGATGTATTCGTTCACTTCCGCACCATTGTTGGAGACGGTTTTAAGACCTTGAATCAGGGTGACAAGGTGCAATTCGAGGTTGAGGAAGGACCGAAGGGCCTTCAGGCTAAAAATGTGAAAAAAATATGATGTTTGGAATTACATTTTTACGCAAACAACCCCGGTCTGCCGCTACGATACCGGGGTTCCTTTTATCATAGCACAATAACCGGAAGATTTCGTTAACCATCCGATCCAATCAACACACTCATCAGTTTATTTTCGCAGCCATGGAAGCGCTTCCGAATAGATATAGAGTCGGATCGTATCGGAATTTCTTATTTCATATTTCTGCAATCCGCGAATATTTGAAATTTCAGAGGAAGATCGCATGAGTCCGCAAAAGACCATCACCTTTCAGGATGCAAAGGATATTGCACGTGAGATCAGAACGGTTGCATACAATTTATGGTGGACTTGGAATGTGGACGCGCGCGATCTGTTCAGAGAATTGTCTCCGCAGACGTTTTTCAGATGCAATCACAATGTCATTGCCATGCTCGAAGAAATCTCCGAGCAGGAACTCGCAGCCCGGCTGCTCGACCCGCTTCTGATGGGACGCGCACGGAACGTCGTCGAACAATTCAAAAAGTACATGGCCGACACGAAAACTTGGGCCAGGAAAAACGCCAGGGAATTATCCGGACCCGTAGCGTATTTTAGCGCGGAGTTCGGTATCCACGAAAGTCTACCGACATATTCGGGAGGACTCGGCATCCTCGCCGGAGACCACTCGAAATCCGCCAGCGACCTTGGGCTGCCGTTCATCGGAGTGAGTCTCTATTACCGGCAGGGATATTTCACCCAGCAGATATCTCCGGATGGCTGGCAGCAGGAGTCCTATCCGTTGACTCATCCGAAACGGCTTCCCCTCGAACTGGTGACCGATGCCAATGGAGACTCCGTGGTCTCATCGGTGACCATCGGACATAGCCGCGTCTATTTCCATGCGTATCGCGTTAATCTCGGTAGAGTTTCGCTGATTCTGATCGACACAAACCGCGAGGAGAACGAACAGCATTTCAGGGAAATCCTCTCGCAGGTCTACGGCGGCGATATCACGACCCGCATATCGCAGGAGATCATACTCGGGGTCGGCGGCGTACGGATGCTCCGGGCAATGGGAATACATCCGTCGGTATTCCACCTGAACGAGGGCCATTCCGCATTTCTGACCCTTGAACTTCTCCGCGAGCTCGTCGAAGCCGGAACTCTGTCCTTCGACGATGCCGTTGCACACGTACGACAGCAGGTAGTATTTACGACCCACACCCCCGTCGCAGCCGGTCACGACCGGTTTTCCGAGGATCTGCTTCGGTTCACCCTGCATAAGTATCTCGGCGACTGGCTCGGCGATGTAGAGACTCTTCTTCCGTTCGGGAAGGTAAATCCGGAAGATTCCGAAGAACTCTTCTGCATGACGGTCCTCGCCCTCAAGATGTCGAGAGCCGCGAACGGAGTCAGCGAGTTGCACGGCCGCGTCAGCCGTGAAATGTGGGTCGGGATGTTTCCGGGAAAATCGGCGGAGGAGGTTCCGATCGGACACATCACCAACGGGGTTCACGTTCCGGGATGGACTTCATCGCGCGCCTATAAATTCTGGCAGAATACCATCGGCAGGGATTGGCCGGACAATCTCGATAACCCCGAATTCTGGAAAAGAATCGAGAATACGGAATTCATATCCGATGAGGAGATCTGGGCGCTCCGGTACGTCCTTCGCAGGGAGCTCATAGAATTTATACGTCTCAGGATGAGACAGCAGTCGATCAGGTACGGTACGGACCCCGGCAGCTCGTTCGACCGGATCCTTTCGACCGACTCGCTGACCATCGGTTTTGGCCGGCGGTTCGCAACCTACAAACGGGCACCTCTGATTTTCACCGATATCAACAGAGCAAAGAAAATCCTCACGAATCCGGATCGTCCGGTGCAATTGATATTCGCGGGTAAATCGCATCCGCGCGACGATTCGGGGAAGAAGTTCATTCAGCAGATCGTTGGATACACTCGCGATCCCGAACTTTTCGGAAAAGTCGTCTTCGTCGAGAATTACGACATTAATGCGGGGAGACTGCTCGTATCGGGTTCCGACATATGGCTCAATAACCCCCGGCGTCCGCTCGAAGCAAGCGGAACCAGCGGACAGAAGACCGCGATCCATGGGGGATTGAACCTGAGCATCCTTGACGGCTGGTGGCGAGAAGGGTACGACGGGAAGAACGGATGGGCGATCGGCAACGATTCGCACCCGGATGTCATTGAAGAACAGGACAGACGCGACGCAGAGAACCTCTACGACGTCCTCGAGAAAAAGGTGATCCCCGAATTTTACGACCGCCAGGGGAATGGCCTTCCGCGCAAGTGGCTGAAACGGATCCGCCACGCCATGGCAACGTTGATACCGACCTATAACACCGACCGCATGGTCGAGGAATACGTCAGAAAATACTATATCAACAGTAAACCGAAATAATTTTTCCGGAAAAAAGCTCCACGGCTGGGAGCCGCCGGATTCAACACGCAGGGGAATTATGATCGAATCCAGAACGAAGGTGATGTCCCAAAAGAAGAATATCGCGCTCATCGCGCATGATCACAAGAAACAGGATATTCTCGAATGGGTGCAGTATAATAAAAGTCTCCTCAAACAACACGCGATTCTCGCGACGGGAACCACCGGCAGTCTGCTCGAATCCGAGCTCGATATGCCGATCTTAAAATTTGAAAGCGGGCCGCTCGGCGGCGACCAGCAGATCGGCGCAAAAATCGTCGAGGGAAACATCGATCTGCTGATTTTTTTCTGGGATCCGCTCGAACCACAGCCGCACGATCCCGACGTGAAAGCGTTGCTGCGGCTCGCGGTGGTCTGGAACATTCCCATCGCATGCAACCGTTCCACAGCCGACTTCATGATCTCGTCCCCCCTCATGTCGTCCCTCTATCCGAGAATGATAGCGGACTTCGAATCGCATAAATCCCGGTTCAAAAAGTTGCAGAGCGAACCGAAGGAATGATCCGCCATCTCCGTTCCTATATCCGGACGCTCAACGATCCTTCGCTCTATCATGGACATGGAAGAACGAAAAATTTCTTCGAGGGATGGTTCTTCAAAGTCATCGACAGGACGGGAACGCACAGCTATTCCTTCATCCCGGGAATTTTTCTGGGAAGCGCTCCCGGAAAATCTCACGCGTTCATTCAGGTCATGAACGGAATCACCGGGGAAACGTTCTACCACCGGTTTCCGGCAAAAGAATTTTCAGCCGAACGGAATACCTTCAACGTCCGCATCGGTCAATCGACCTTCTCCGCAACCCAACTTCAGATCGATGTGAACTCGCCTGACCAGAGCGTCAGAGGATCTCTCTCCTTTTCCGAACTGAAACCCTGGCCCGTGACCTTTACATCGCCCGGTATTATGGGATGGTATTCGTATGTCCCGTACATGGAGTGCAATCATGGAGTAGTGAGTCTCGACCACGCCGTTCACGGAAAACTCACGGTGAACGAGCAGATAATCGATTTTTCAGGAGGCAGGGGCTACATCGAAAAGGACTGGGGAAAATCGTTTCCGAGCGCATGGATATGGATACAATCGAACCACTTCGGGATCGACGGGACCGCGCTCACCGCATCCGTCGCAACCATACCCTGGCTGTTCAGCTCTTTCCGCGGATTTATCATCGGTTTGCTCCACCGCGGCAAACTCTATCGGTTCGCAACCTACACCGGAGCGGTTTTGAAGGGTCTGAGGGTCGAGGAGCGATTCGTGCATATCGAAGTTCAGGATAAGCGGTATGGACTCGTTATCAATGCCGAGCGCAGCACGGTAGGAATTCTGCATTCGCCCCACGATGACGACATGCGCCCCCGGACGGCAGAATCACTCGACGCGATAACCGAAGTAGAACTGAGAGATCGGGGGACGGGCGAGTTGATATTCGGGGGTACCGGAAGGCACAGCGGGTTGGATATAAACGGAAATCTGGCAGAAATCGCGGAGAAAATGTCGGCACGCGGGGCGGCGGCAAGATAATCGTCGCGGAGGTTGCGATATTTACTCTGTGTAAATAATAATCTCTCCTCAGTTGGCCCTGCCTGCGACCTTTATGCGATTCAACGCTCTCATGAGCGCAATGCGCGCCCTCTCCACGTCGGTTTCGGGGTGCCTCTCCTTCATCCTGCCCTCGGCGCGTTGTTTCGCTTCTTTGGCACGATCCCGGTCAATCTCCTCCGATCGCTCGGCCGTTTCCACGAGCGCAAGCACCCGGTTTTCCCGCACCTCGACAAACCCTCCGCTCGTCGCTAAGTGAATCGTGGTCCCCTCCGGGTCGACATACTTCATCTCGCCGACGACCAGCGTACTGATCAGCGGAGCATGATTGTAGAGTACCTGGAAGGAACCGAGTTCTCCCGGCGCCGTGAAACTCTGCACATCCCCCCTGAACAGCACCCGGTCGGGAGTAACGATATGAAGTTTCAGCAATTTCTCGTGCATTATGCCGCCTGCATTTTCTTCGCTTTTTCGAAGGCTTCATCGATGGTTCCGACCAATAGGAATGCGCCTTCGGGAAGGGAGTCCGCCTCGCCCTCTATGATCGCCTTGAATCCGGAGATCGTATCCTCGAGCTTGACGTAGCGCCCTTCGAGACCGGTGAATTGCTCCGCGACGAAGAACGGCTGCGACAGAAAGCGCTGGATCTTTCTCGCTCTGCTGACCGCCAGTTTATCTTCGTCCGACAGCTCGTCGATCCCGAGAATATTGATGATGTCCTGCAGATCTTTGTAGGTCTGCAATATCTCTTTCACTCTCCGAGCGACATGATAATGTTCGTCGCCGATGACGCCCCGCTCCATGATCCGAGAGGTCGAATCGAGCGGATCGACCGCCGGATAAATGCCGAGCTCGGCGATCTGTCGGCTTAATACGGTGGTTGCATCGAGATGCGAGAACGTCGTCGCCGGAGCGGGATCGGTCAAGTCGTCGGCAGGCACGTAGATGGCCTGGACCGAAGTGATCGATCCTTTCTTGGTCGATGTAATTCTTTCCTGCAGCGCTCCCATTTCGGTCCCGAGCGTCGGTTGATATCCCACGGCGGACGGCATTCTGCCGAGGAGAGCGGATACCTCCGAACCTGCCTGAACGAAGCGGAAGATGTTATCGATGAAGAGCAGAACGTCTTTTCCTTCTTCGTCTCTGAAATATTCCGCCATCGTGAGGGCGGTCAGGCCGACTCGAAGCCGGGCTCCCGGCGGTTCGTTCATCTGACCGAAGACGAGCGCGGTTTTATCGAGCACTCCGGACTCCTTCATTTCGAGCCACAGGTCGTTCCCCTCGCGGGTGCGTTCTCCGACCCCGGCGAAAACGGAGTAGCCGCCATGGTGAATGGCAATATTGTGGATCAGCTCCATAATGATAACCGTTTTGCCGACACCCGCTCCTCCGAAGAGACCCGTCTTTCCTCCCTTCGAGTACGGCTCGATCAGGTCGATAACTTTGATTCCCGTTTCGTACATCTCCTTGTTTGAAGTCAGGTCCTGAAACTCGGGCGCAGGCCGGTGGATCGGATAATACTTATCCGTTTTCAGTTCACCCAAACCGTCGATCATATTTCCCGTGACGTCGATCAGTCGCCCGAGAACATCGGGGCCGACCGGTACACTAATGGGTTCTCCCGAATCGATGACCTCCATGCCGCGTACCAATCCGTCGGTTGAATCCATTGCAATGGCACGGATCCGTGATTCGCCGAGATGCTGCTGGACTTCACAAATCAGAACTTCCTGTTTACCCTCTATACTCTTCCGGGGAATACTCAACGAATTGAGAATTGCCGGCATTTGACCTTCCGAAAATTCGACATCCACCACCGGGCCGATGACCTGAATTACCTTCCCTTTGTTCATGAGGATCCTTTCTGATAACGCGTGTAATGGAATTTTTCGGCGAAATGGGAAAAGACAGCTGGATATGCAAAACCTAACAAATATATGGATTTAAGCGTAAAAATGCAAAGATGAGTATTTTTCATGAACCGTTGAAGGATGATGTATCCAATTGCTTCGCGGTATAGTAACCGTTGCACCGCTCCAGGTCAACGGTTCAGGACTTCTTTATTCACGCAAAATACGTCTCCCGCCCCCTCGAGAACGCTGATGATGTTCCTCGCCGCGATGACCGACATTCTGCTTCGTGTCTCGTCCGTGGCTGATCCGAGGTGCGGCGCAAGGACGACGTTCGGCAATCCGAGCAATGCTTTGTGGACCTTCGGTTCTTTTTCATATACGTCGAGTCCTGCGGCGAATATCCGTCCGGATTTCAACGCCGCTGCCAGAGCTTTCTCATCGATCAGCTCTCCTCGTGCGGTATTTACCAGGACAACCGAAGGTTTCATCAGATTCAATTCTTCCTTGCCGATCATCCGGTTGGTCTCAGGTGTCAGCGGTACGTGAAACGATATAAAATCGGAATCGCGTAGCAATTCGGCAAGCTCAACCCGCTGGGCCGCCAGTTCGGATTCAAGGTATTCGTTCCTGCTCCTGTTGAAGTAAATGATCCGCATCCCGAATCCGACGCCGCGCCGCGCTACGGCAGCTCCGATCCTTCCCGCACCGGTGATGCCGAGCGTTTTCCCGGCAACCGGTTTTCCCAGCATCAGCATCGGATCCCATCCGGTGAATTTTCCTTTTCGCGTAAACGCGTCTCCGGGAACGAGATGCCGAGCGGCGGCAAGGAGCAACCCGAATGCAAGATCCGCGGTCGCATCCGTCAAGACGCCCGGCGTATTCGTCACCGCGATCCCCTTCCGGGTAGCCGCGGCGACGTCGATATTATTATAACCTACCGCATACGTCGATATTACCTTGCCGTCTTTCATGGCTTCGACGACCGGTTTCCTTACCGGATCCGTAAGCAGACAAAGCAGCGCGTCGACGTCCTTCACCGCCGTTTTCAGCTCGGCCTGCGAGACGATCGATTTTTTCTTTCTGACGGTTACCTGATAACCTTTCGAGCGGAGTAGATCCAAACCCTCCTCGGGGATCGGACGGGTTACGAAAACCTTCGGCATTTGTGTTTTCATCATGCATCACCTTCAACAATTCGTTATTATGACGGAGCTATGTGGAGCTTAGAAAATGCGGTTGTTTCGAGCAAACGCCTGCATGCCTCAAAGAGCTGTGTAAGCCGGCCCGTAACGCTAACCGGGAGCCAGCAGTTCGATAGCTTCGAGCGCAACGGAGACGATCTCATCGACCGGCAGATCGTCGACGAATCGCGACTGCGAGGCTATGATCCTGTGTTTAATGAGAAACGGGTAGAATCTCCCCTGCAGCGCGTCCTGGTTCTGATAGAGTCCGATCACCGGTATGTTGAAGCACGAGGCGAGATGGATCATGGATGTATCGGGGGTCAACAGCACTCTCAATTTCTTCAACAGCTCGCCCACTTCCGCCAGCGTCTTCGTCGGAGGAGACTGCACCACATGACCGAATCGCTCCTCGATTCGCTGCTTCAGCGGGAAATCTTCCGGCGTTGAGAAAACGATCGAATTGACAGGAATTCGTTCGATCACCTCTTCCCATTTCCCGATGGACAACGCGCGGTCCGGATCGCCGGTGCTCAGATTGATCCCGATGTACTCTCCCGACGGTATGCGCGCGGCGAATTCGCGGATCTCGTCCGAGATCTCGCCGGGGGGCAGATAAGGGCGGCATTCCTGGATCGTATAGCTGCATCCGAGATAATCCAGGAGCGCACAATTCTTCAGCGCGATATGCTGGGATTCGTCTACCTCCATCAGATGATTGTAAAATTTCGAATAGTGCGGATTCTTTATGCCTACCTTGTGGCGCGCACGCGCGAACAGCGTCAGCCACACGAAGGTGAACGAGAGATGGTCCTTCGTATTATAGAGCACATCGTATGTCTGTCGTCTGATCTCGCGGATCGCCGCAGGCATCCTGCCGCGCACGTTAATGATCCGGTCTATGTTCGGGTCGTCTTTGAAAAATTGACCGATCGACGGTCTGACGACTGCGACATGAATTTGGGCGCCGGGGATCGACTTCCGGAGATTGTTCAGGAGCGGCGTCAAGAGTATCGAATCGCCCAGTTTCTCCTGCGCGATAATGAGTATCGATCCGGGTATTCCCTCGTATTTGTCAGTTCGGACCGGTGCAGGCATCAGGAACTCCAATATCCTGACGACCGTCCGTTTCACGACTCTGCCGAAAAAGCGGGGTTCAACGATTCTTTTTCGCATCGAGCTTCGCCAGAAGGTAGGATTCGAGGTTATCTATCATGACGGGCACGGTAAAATAATTTTCGACCCGCTCCCGGGCAGCCGCACCGAGAGCGGCCTGCCGTTCCGGATTGCCGATGAGATCGATGAGCGTTCGGGCGATAACGTCGGGATCTTTGGGCGGGATGATGATTCCCGATATTCCATCCTCGATAAGCTCGCGCGCGCCGTTGACATCGGTGGCTATAACCGGTTTCCCGAGCGCCATCGCCTCCATGACGGCGTTCGGCATGCCTTCAAATAAGGAGGGGAGAATAAAAATGTCTGCTCCTTTTACATACGGATCGATCTGTTCGGTAAAACCTATGAAGTGAACCGAATCCTCGACGCTGAGTTGTTCCGTTTCCGCTTTCAATGTGGATTCAAGTTTCCCCTTGCCGGCAATGACGAACACAACGTCGTCCCGTATCTTCCTGACGATGGAAGCCGCCTTCAGCAGATAGGTAAATCCCTTTTGTTCCGCAAGTCTCCCCGCCGAGAAAACTACGGTCTTGCCCGGATATTCGGCCGAGTAATCATACGGAAGTACGGACGATTTGTTCTCGACGCCGTTGTAGATCACCTTCACGAACTCATCGTCGAACCAGTTATACGAGCGATATAATTGCTTGATTGAGAGTGTGTTTGTGATAATACCGCGTGCACGGTTCTGCAGCATCCTGCGGTACCGCGATTTGTTTTTTAACGGGACCCCATGCCTGGCCAGCACAACGGTACCCGCAGACCTGCGTGCGGCAGAGCCGACGACCCTTACATCACGGTTAAGGTTAGCGATGGCCACATCAATCTTTTCTTTATGTAGATATCTTCCAATACTAAAAACATTCCACAGATAGAAATCCGACATCAGATAGAGAGGTTTAACGCTCAGTCCGCGCATCACGGCATGGCGCAAAAATTCCGACCCGCGACGTCCTGCAACGACAACGTGATGCCCTCTCTCCTGGAGACCGCGTGCCGCATGCAGACACCATTTCTCGCCCCCTCCGAATTTTCTTATGCCGATAGAATTCAGAAACAGTATTCTCATCTACGTTTTATTCAGCTCTTTCCATTATTCTCTCATACACTGCGAATACCCGGGCAACCATGGTGTCCGCTGAGAACTGACGTGCACGTCCCGGACCCTTGCTCTGGTATTCGTTCCTGAGCTCACGATCGGAGATCATACGCTGAACCGCGTCTGCCAGTGCGTTCGGATTCTGTTTTGGAACGACTATGCCGTACTCATTTTTTCCCAATATCTCCGGAATTCCACCTGCGTCGGTGGCGATAACCGGCAGACCCTTCGCCAGGGCATCGATGATCGACGTTCCGAGGCCCTCGTCCCTCGATGACATAATAAAGATATCGAAGATCCCGAAATAATCACCGATATCCTCACGGTAGCCGAGCAATTTTATCGTGCGGCTCAGATCATACCGAAGAATCAATTCTTCGACCTTCCTTCGCTCCGGTCCTGCTCCGAGGATGAGAACATGCATTTTTATCCCCCTATCACGCAGGATTCTGATACACTCGATGAGAGAGGTATGGTCCTTATGACCAGTCAACGCCGCGACGTTACCGAGCACCGGTAATTCCTCGTTCAATTGAAGGTCTTTCCGTATTCGCGCACGATCTTCAGGAGTCGGCATCCTGAATCTATCGACGTCTACCCCACTGTATATGACTTCGATCCTGGAATCGGGTACACCCTGGCTGACTAAAATACTCTTTACAAACGCGGATATCGCAATAATCGAATTAACTTTCCCCGTTTTGTATTTCCACAGGCTCAATGGATTGTTTTTAATCCTGAAGTCAACCCGTCGGTGAACGATAAGTTTGAATTCACCTCCGAACAATTTCGCATAGCATGCATGCGCATGGGCGTGCGGTGTGTGTACATGCACGATATCCACCCGATTATCCCGCACGAACCTTAACAGATTCCATACAGACCGAAAACTTACTTCATTCCTCGAAGAAAGGAGGAGTTTATCTCGAATATACGGAGACACCCTGCGGATAAATTCATCATGCGGTCTGCCTGCTGCAAATAATTCCACCGGAAACGCCGATAATCCTTTCATTAAGTAAAGTGTCTGTTGCTCTCCACCCCGCCATCCCCGTGCGGTATTATAGTGCAGTACTTTTATTCTTCGCATAGATTAAACGAAGTACCGGTTTTTAGTTGCCCGAATATGCCTGGTAAAGCGGACTATCTCTTCTATCATCCGGTCGGTCTTGAATCCATCCTGAACCGTAGATCTGGCTTGATCCGTCATCGATTTCATGAGTTGCGGATTCCGATACAGTCTGACAAGATGCTCTGTCAGGGCGGCAATATCATTGAAATCGATGATATAACCGTTCTCACCGGCGCAGACGACATCGCCGGCGCCCCCGGCCGGAGTCGTTATTACCAGACACCGGAAATACATCGCCTCCAGTAACGCGTTGGAAATTCCCTCGCGCATCGACATAGAGACAAATACATCGCTCCGGGAAAGATAAGGATATGGATTGTCGAGATACCCTGTCAGCATACAGCAGCTCGTCAGATCCGCATTTCGGATTTGTTCCCTGATCTCCGGCAACGTCTCACCATCGCCGATGATGAGCAGGAGTGCATCGCGGGCACCCGTTTGCCGTATAAATCCGCTGAACGCTTCTACCAGTATATCTACGCGTTTGACACGGGTAATCCTGCCCATCGAAGCGACAATGAAAGTATATCGCTCATCTAATTTCGGTTCCGATGCGGCAGACGCATCGAGATCCGTAGTATCCAATCCGTTTAAGATCACCCCTATTTTTTCGGGCGCGATCCGGGAGGAACGCAGCAACGTAGCTTTGATTGCCTGCGCGTTCACGATAATCCCGTCTGCCCACCTATTGTAGATCAAATTATTCAGAAACTTATGATTGAGGTCACGCTCGATACCAAGACGGAGAATATTCGTACAACCGGTGAGTCTGGAAACCATCCCCGCCAGCGCGAAATCCTTTCGCTTCGTGGGAATTATAACGTCGATCTCTTCCTCCCTGACCAGCCGACTCAATCTATAGACGGTGTGAAGATCTAGATCCGATACGAAACCGAACCGGTGTTTGCGAACGGGAAACCTGTCACCGATAAGAGGATCACGGTATGCAAAAATAACTTTGTGACTATGGGACAGGTATTTTGCGGTGAGCAGGGTCCATTTTTCATTTCCCCCCCACGCACGAGCGGAATTCGTTAACAGGAAATTCAATTGGTATCCTCCCCTTCATCTCCTTCCCGCACATGCTTCCATCTCCGGTGCTGCCACAACCAGAGATGAGGATATTCCCTTATAATCCCTTCCAGGTACTGCGTGTGACGTTTGGTAAGCTCCCTGACGCGTTCGGACTCGGTTCCCTCGAGATCGTCCACTGCTAATTCTTCGCTCCTAATCGTATAGGTATCATCCGGATTCCGTATTGTAAACGCCATGAGTACCGGTGCGCCGGTCCGGAGCGCGAACAATGCGGGTCCTCTGAATGTGGCGACTTCCCTGCCGAAAAACGGGACATACTCGCTCTCCCTCGGCGCACTCTGGTCAGCCACTATTATGATGGCGCCCCCCTGTCCGAGAATTTTTAATACTTTCCGCACAGATTCATGCATATACACGATCCGGTTCATATGCATGGTTCTGTATCTGGTGATCAGGGCATCGACAAAATGGTTCCGCTGCTTCTTAACGAGCAGCGTAAAAGGTTGATGCAACAGTGCCGCCAACCCCAATGCGAGTATCTCCCAGTTCCCGAAATGTCCGGATAAGAGGATCAGGCCTTTTCCCTGAGCCAGTATACGCCTTATGGCATCGGCATCCCGGAGTTCGACGTTTTCTTTCAGCGCCTCCATCGAAAATTTCGGGAGCACAAGCAGTTCGAAGAGGGAGATAAATAAATTTCGATTCGATCGACGGGCTACGGATCGTATCCATCCAGCATCTTTTTCCGGGAAGGCCAGGGTGAGATTTTCGAAGGCGACCTTTCTTCGTACTCTGAGAACCGAAAAGGTAAAATCGGCAAATATGCGGGCGCCTAAGCGGATTAATCCGAAAGGGAGCAACTGCATGACAGCGGATATTCCGTAGAGGAGAAGATATTCCGCTTTTCTTTGAAACCCTCTGTTACGTCGCGATGCGGTATGAAGCTTCTTAGATGCCGACACGGCCGGACTGCATTAGTACAGGATACGTTTCAGTGTCCCCCTTGTAGGTATTCACGCCAGTTATCGTCCCGGAGCTCGTTGCGGTGTGTGGAATGGACGAGTTGATAATCCTGGAAACCGGTTCGGTCGATGAACACAAATACAACGCCCCCCTGAATGCTGTGATAGTGCCAAACTTCGTATGGTTTACTTTCGCTTCTGCTTGGATATCGTTCGAACTCGTCGGGCGGACCGTAGAGGATAAATATCCTACCCCTGTCCGAGCGCCATCCTTCGCGGAACCCGAATCCGTATTGCTGGTTAGCTAGTCTCACGCGTTCCATATATTCCGACCTTACCCGGTTGCCGGGGGATAGCGGGTCGGGATTGCGAGCGCGCCAGTATTCGTAGATAAACTGCCGCTTCTGCCCGAGATCCTGCATCTGCGCGTATAACTGTCGATCCTGCGGCGAGGTGATATACCGCATCTGATCGAACTCCTTATCGATCTCTTCTTCTTCCATAAGCGCAAACTCGCTCGCGAGTACGCCGGATGTGATCATCGACTGCGAGGTTTCCGCATCGTCGTGCTGCGGATTATACACGAAGAACCTCCTTGATGAATTCGCCATCACGTCCGCTGCTGAATCGATCACCGAGACCGCGAGCGTATAGCTGCCGCTCTGATACTGACTCGTGTTGATGGTACCGACTTCGACGCTCGAGCTATGAACCTTCTGTTTCGTTCTGGAGCGTTCGAAGTACTGATTCCCGACCGCATCGTATACCACCGTTTTGACATCGTAATTGCCCGCCGGCAGCTGTTGTAGCAGATTATAGACTTCGACATAGAAGAACATAATGGGATGGCCTATTCCGAAGATCCTGCTCGGATTGGGTATAACCTCCAACGTGTTCTTATAGAATACGTTATCGGATGATTCGGGAATCTGCTGAATCGAGTTGGCGAATTGAATATCGCTTATTGCGACATGCTCGTCGGGGATCGTCTCGATATTCAGCGTATAGGTAACGCTGTCCGAGTGTCCGGGATGCGACGCATCGCTTCCGATCACCTCGATCAGGTAGTTACCGGGCTTAACGAATAACCCCGCCACACCGACCAGAGATTGCGCCTGCCTGCCCGCGGTATCCGGGAGCGTGTGGTTTACCCTGTATAATTTCTCCTCGACGGGTTCGGGTTTTCCCGATTCCTTCACGTTTATGCGTAGATCGAGAGCGCCATCGTAGCCATTTTCGGATTTTTCATAATAGAGCGACCGCTCGTTGAAGGAATAATATACTTCAATATAAAGAGATGAATCGTCTCCCCGGAAACGGGCGAGATCGACTTCGAGTTGCATCGGTCTCGGCTGTGCAAGCACAGCGGAAACCGCTGTCAGTGAAAGTATGAATAAATACAGCAGACTACGGAGGCAACTCATAACCCCTCCCATCGCAAAATATCTGAATAATTTTTCATCAATATATAAAACTTTGCTCTCTCCTTCAAGAAAAAACGCCGCACGACGCTTTTCCCGGTCATTCCCCCATGACTTTAATAATGACTTTTTTCCTTCGTTGACCGTCGAATTCCGCGTAATACACCTGCTGCCAGGGGCCGAAATCCAGTTTCCCATCGGTAACCGGGATTATAACCTGATGATGCACGACGAGGTTTTTCAGATGCGCATCACCGTTGGTTTCGCCTGTCCGGTGGTGACGATAGTCCTCGCGGTACGGCGCGATCCGTTCAAGCCATTCGTCGATATCCTGCAAGAGACCGCTTTCGGCGTCGTTGACCCAGACACCCGCTGTTATGTGCATCGCAGATACGAGAACCATGCCCTCCCTGATCCCGCTCGCGACGAGGGCTTTCTCAACATCAGGCGTGATATTGATGTATTCCCTCTTCTTCTTCGTGTTGAAGGTGAGATAATCGGTATGAAATTTCATGAGTCGCTCCGGTTAGAATGCATGTGCAGAAGATTTGTATACGAACTCCCTCTACCTCACATCGTATATGACATACCCGAATCCCGGCAGATCGACGCTGAGCGGCATTGTATGCGAAACCTGCATCGAAGGTTCTCCGTTGCCGGTCAACCTGACCAGATCTCCTGTTCTCCGTCCGATGCTATGCAGCAGGCCGGTTGTTTCGAGCGTACCGCGGACTACATACGGTTTCAGATTGAGAACGACGAGCTTGTGATCGGTCTCTTTATGACGGACAAACGCATACAATGCTGCATCGTCCGATGACGGCAATCTGAGTGTGGACCCGCGCCGCAGGGCAGGCGAGCTGTGATAGATGTTCAATAACTCCTTGTAGAACTCCCGGTAACCGCTGCCGGCGCTCCAGTCGATATCTACTTTCTCGAATAAATCCAGCCGCTGCATGTTGCCGACCTCGTCGCCGTTATAGAGGAGCGGAATTCCCTCCATAGTCGTCACCAGCATCGCCGCTGCCCGCGCCCCTTCCGATCCCCATTTCTCCACCGCCGGCGCATCCCATGCATTCTCATCGTGATTCGATGAGAATCTCAGCCGCAGCGATCCGCGGGGAAAAATATTCCTCTCCCCGGCGATGACTTCGTCGAGCGCCGCTGCCGGCTCGTCGCCATGCATGATAGCGGGCAAAGCATGATAAATATTCCAGCCGTACGTGATATCGAAGGCCTGGAGGTGATGTTCCGGCAGGCTTCCCTCCGAGAGCATGAGTACCGGTTTTATTCCGTCGAGCATCGTTCGTCCGTCTTCCCAGAAATCGGTCGGGACGAGTTCCGAGACGTCGCACCTGAATCCGTCGATACCTATCTCTTCGACCCAATAGCGCATCACACCGAGCATGTATTCCTGCAGCTCCCGGTTGCTGAAATCCAGGTCGGCGACATCCCACCAATCCTCGTTGGGAGATATAATTTCGCCCGATTCGTTTCGTACGTACCACTCGGGATGCCGATCGATGAGTACATTATCCCATGAAGTATGATTTGCGACGAGGTCGATGACGATCTTCATATCCAACCGGTGAACATCGTCGACAAGGCTTCTCAGATCGTCGAGTGTTCCGAATTCCGGATTGACTTCCATATAATCCCGGACGGCAAACGGGCTCCCGAGGGTTCCCTTCCGCCGTTCGTACCCGATAGGATGTATCGGCATCAACCAGAGCACTGTTGCACCCAGATCCCTCAGCTCGGGAAGCCGCCTCCGCAATCCCTCGAACGTTCCTTCCGGCGAAAACGAACGGAGATACACCTCATATATCACCGCATCCCGAACCCAATCGGCGCTCGGTCGGGCCTGGGAGGAACTGAGCGAAACCGGTTCATCGGATCGATCCCCGCATGATATCAAGAAGAGCGATATTGATGCAATGAAAGCGGCGAGGTAGAAATACCGTAGAAGGACCGGGTACGGAATGCGCCGGCGCTGCATCATAACAAGACCTTATCGGATGTGATCGATCAGCGTTTATCGATGAGACGGTATCCGGACGGAATGACGAACATACTCGGATCGAGCTGCTGCCGTTGAATCCGGACCACTTCGGTTGTCTCGAGAATTAAATCTTCGAAATAGGTGATGGTAATAAGGGGGAAGAGGTTCCGTTCCGTAAAATACGTCTGCCAGCCTCTGCCGGCATCCCGGGTGGACTGCATGCCGCGGATTAATTCGTTATACAGATCCCCGAGCCGCTGCGTCGCCCAGACCTCGATTCTGTCGTAACTCTCCGCCTCGTCGCCCTGGATGCGGATATCGTACCCGACGGCATCGTGTCCGAGTATCGAGCGGGAGGCTGGTTTCCGCTCTACAGTGTATGTTCCCTGCGATTCCTGCGCCTGCGACGTATATTCGTCGGCCAGTTCGGAGAATGCCGATTCAGAATAGCTCCGGTTATGGGTGTCAAGAACATATGAATACTTTCGTGCATTATCGACAAGAACGACCATACCGCCGGATTCGTCGACCGGTTCTATCCGGACATGGGGCAACCGGATATACTGACGCTGGATGCTCTCCTCGGTTTCGCCCGCGAGACCGGGGATTCGAATGACTATATCGATGTACCCCTCGAATTGCTGCATCGGGGAGACGCCTCTCATCGCCGAGAGAATGAGGAGGACGGGTATTATGCTTCGGAGCGAAATCATCTTCAGAAATCATCACCTCGTTGGTGTCGTTTTCATCTAACATTGTAAAAAGTTTTCCCATAGTCAAGTATCACCCTTTCACACTGCCGAGCGTGAGACCTGAAACAAGATATCTACTGAGCGCAAGGAATAACAGAACCACGGGAATGCTCACGATAAGGGATGCCGCCGCGTAGAGCCCCCACTCGGTCGACATGTTGGATTCGAACGACTTCAAGCCGAGCGGCAGCGTCCAGAGATGCGTGTCCTGAAGGATCTGGGCTGCAACGACGTATTCCGCCCACGCGGTCATGAAGGAAAAGAGCGCGACGATCACGAGCGCGGGGGTGGCAAGCGGCAGGACCACCCTGTAGAACGCGCTCAGTTGCGAACAGCCGTCGATACGGGCAGCCTCTTCCAGGCTGTCCGGTATCGTATCGTAGTAACCCTTCATCGTCCACACGCAGAACGGCAATGCGGTCGAAGAATAGACCAGCAGAACTCCCAGGTAAGTATTAATGAGTCCGAGCTTCACGAGCATGATATACAGAGGTAAAAGCAGCATGGTCGCGGGAAACATCTGCGTCACCAGCAGACTGAGGAGGCCGAAATTTTTCCCTTTGAACCGGAACCTCGAGAATGCGTACCCCGCGAGCGATGCCAGAACGACGCCCGTCAGCGTAACGACGAGCGATATGAACAAGCTGTTCCCCATCCAGAGCAGGAACGGCCGCCCCGTGAATAATTCCGTGTATGCACGGAGCGTCCAGTCATCCGGAATGATCGCGAGCGACGTCGATAAAAGCCGGTCTGCGGGCCGCAGTGAAATCGAGACAACCTGCAGGATCGGATATACCGCGATGACCGAAAATAGTATCAGCACCGCATAGCATGCCAGATCGATCAGGATTTTTTTCAGTTTCGCCATATGTACTCAATTGATCAGCCGCAGCGATCCTTATTAATATGCCGCCTTCGTTGCGCGGGTTCGGTTCATAAACGTAAGACTGAATGTCAGGAGAATGAAGAATACCACCATCGACAGTGCAGCGGCATACCCGTACCGGTAGAGTCCGAATGCCGCTTTATAAACGTACGAAACGAGGATATGCGTTTGATCCGACGGTTCGCCGCCGTTGGTGACGAGCCAGATGATATTGACATTGTTGAACGTCCAGATAATGCCGAGCGTGATCGCCGGAATCATGACCGGCCTGAGCAGCGGGGCCGTGATTTTTGTGAACTTATGCCATGCCGAAGCGCCGTCGATGTTCGCCGCTTCATATAATTCGTTCGGTATAGATTGCAATCCGCCGAGGGCGATCACCATCATGAAGGGGAAGCCGAGCCAGATGTTCGTCAGGATGACGGCGATGAACGCTTCGGTGGGACTCCTCAGCCACTCGACCGCGGGCAGACTGAGATATTGCGTCAGAATAAGATTGATGGATCCGTACTCATAGTTAAACATGCCGCGCCAAGTCAGCGCGACGATATATTGCGGGATCGCCCATGGCAGTATAAGCAGCGTACGGAAGATCGATTTCCCCTTGATGTTCCTGTTCAGAAGTAAGGCGAGGAAGACGCCGATCGCGACGTGGAAGGTCACGTTGACAACCGTCCAGACAATGGTCTTCAGAAAGATCGAGTAGAAACCGGGTTCGGAGGGCTCGAAAAATACCTTGTAATACTGGCTCAGTCCGATGATCTGCCATTCGCGAAAATTGCGAAGGCTCATATTGGACAACGAAATGACGACGTTATAGACGAACGGATAGAATACCACGCCGAACATGACGATCGCGGCGGGGAGAATCAGAACGTACGGTATAAGTCTTCGGTTTCTTTCGAGCATAGTATTTTAGATCAGAGGCCGACCGTTCCGGGATTTCGGAAGCATGTCATGCACTTCGAAAACCGGTTAGGTTCATTCGAGCATTTCGCGGATTTTCCGCTCGCTCAAGAGCTGCATATCGCGCGCCGCCTGTTCCGGCGTTTTCTGACCGTTCAGAACTGCCTGATAGTTCGGCTTCATCGCATCCCAGATCGCACGCAGCTCCGGCACGATCGGCATCGGTTTGCCGACGTCGATCTGCCGTTTGGAATTGATGAGTATTTCGTCGAGCGTCACGATCGGGTCGTCGTACGTTTCCAATCGGGTGGGGAATGTCTTGATCCGCTTCGTCGCGTCGAGCTGGTTCTCGGGTTCGTTGAGAAAAACGATCAGCCGCAGAACGACGTCAAGCTTTTCGGAAGAGATATTCTCGTTGATTGAAAAGCCCTTGGTTGAAACCATCGGCGACGCCCAGAGACCGGTTTCGGATACCCGGGGAATCGGTGCGATTCCGATATCGATACCCGCCTGGATGTAACTACCCCAAGACCAGTCGCCGTTGATGATCATTCCCGCCCTGCCTTCTTTAAAAAGTGCATCCGCAACCTCATAATCGCTCTCGCGCGGGATAATCCGGTACTTATCCCGGAGATCCTGGATGAATTTCAATCCCTTCACATTGGCCTCGCTGTCGAGCGTGGGTCTCGTCTGCGATTCGTCCATCACCCACCCGCCGAATCCGCTCAGGAAGGGAATGTAAAAAAACGGTTCAATATAATTCCACGTGAGGCCGTACTGATCGATCCGCCCGTTGCCGGTCAGATCCTTCGTCAGTTGTTTACCGATTTCGATGAGCTCATCCGTAGTCTCCGGAGGAACGGGCACCAGTTTTTTATTATACACGAGCGCGAGATGATTGCCCAGCTTATCCGCAATCTGGTACAGGTGTCCGTCGTACCGGACAAGCGCTTTCTCATTAAACCGGGCGAGATAAGCGTCCTCAAATAAATCCTCGAGAGGTATGATCACGCCGAGCGTGGCAAGCAAGCCGATCATATCGGAGGGTCCGTAGATAAGCTCCGGCCCTTGTCTTGCATAAGCGGCGACGATGAAATCGTTCCTGAGCTGCTCCGTTTCCTTATATACCTGTTCGATGCGTACATCCGGATGCAATTGCATGAACGCACGCAGATGATCCTCCAGAACGAGTCGCTCATCAACCCGCATCTGATGCCAGATACGAATGAGCAGGCGATCGTCCTGAGAACAACCTGCCGCCAGCATAGTCGCCAGGATGAAGCAGATAATTCCCGTTTTTTTCATATTTATTTTCTATAACTTTTCGACGGGGCCGGATTACGTTAATCGGGATTTCCGAATACATCCCGGACGATGAGCAGTTCTCCGGTATCTCCGTCCGCCAGGAAGCTGCGGTGAACCGCCGGAAACTCTTCACCGGGGATCCATTCACCCGGAAACCCGCTGTTCGTATATTTGTACCTGATTTCGGTCCCGCGGGGAACGTCGATCTCCAGAGACCAGATTCCGTCGCGTGGATGTTCATCTCCGTTCGTCCCGTCGTCGTACAAGCGTATGAGATTCGGAGTCCATTGACCCAATTCTTCCAGATTCCCTACAATATATACTGTTTCCCGCACCTCTATGTGCCGAACATCTACGACGAACCTGATTCGAACGCGATCCTCCGATCCCCTGGCCATCGTACCGATATGTTCAACGCTGCGCTCCCGCGGCCGGTCTTTCGGAACGAGTACAGATGAAAATCCGGGAACTTCGGTCCGGTAGCCGGCCTTCTTCGCAAACCGGTACATATTTTCGAGGTGGGCTCTGAATCCCTCATCCCACGGCTCCTCGCCTCCCGGAGCGATCTGGTCGTCGCCGAACCACCAGAACCAATCCGATCCCTCCGCCGCATATATCGATTCCCATGCCATGTATTCATACCATTCCTTCGTACCGGCCGGAGGCATCGGGGTGAGGGGATCCGGTCTTGGAATTCCGAGTTCCTCCAGGTCCTGTCTGGCCATGAGGAGATGCTCCCAGGCTTTGTTTTCTTCCTCTTCCCCAATCCAGGTGTCATAGTTGGCGTGTATCCACGAACCGGGCCAGAGGTGACGAATCGTTTTCATCTCTCCAATGCGATGCGGCGGTACGTTCCTACGGGAGTTTCCATGGAGGTACTCGCTCATCGTTACGGTTTTAATCGATCCATCCTCCTGCAGGCGTGTAAGTTTCGCGTACAACGAATGCAGGAATTCTTTGCCGTCTATGTCATGCCTGTACCACTCCCATGCATTTTCACCGTCGAGTATCACCGTTAGAAGTCTAGGCTCCTCGCCGGGGTCGGGAATCTGGGCGAGGATTCTTCTGATAAAATCATCTGCTGCGTCATCCCCCTTGAAGTTTTGGTAAACGAAACCGATCCGGTCGGATAGTTCGGTATCCCGGAAAACCACCGCTATGCCCGGATCGTCACTCCATGGATCGCCCTCTCCTGCGGGAACCCGGTACGGATGTATATGCCGCAATCCATGCGGCTGGCTTTTCCGGAGTATCTGCTGATCCGTTGCAATCCATTCGATTCCATATTCCCGGAAAATCGGTATGACCTCCATTGCGACCGATCCCTCCGCGGGCCACATGCCCACGGGATCCGCTCCGAAGTGGCGGCGATAGTAATCCACTCCCCTTGCGACCTGCGCTCTTGCATCGTCGGGAAATGAGAAACGCCGTGGCATGGGATCGCCTGGTTGAGGAACACGTGCCAGGTCCGTATCGAATATGAGCGGCAGGATCGGATGGTAAAACGGAGTTGTGATCACTTCGATCTGGCCGGCGCCTGTACTCCGGTCGTACCGGAGCCGGCGGTGAACCGGGAGGATATTTGCCATGACTTTATAGGCTTCGGCGACGATCCTGTTGCAATCGTCTTCGGTCACCTGCCGGACAAGATAATATTTTCCCTCCCGACGATTCACCAGATCGCTGAGATCGCATACGCTGCCGTCGGGGAGATTGACCGGACCGTTCAGGAAATCAGGGTCGAAATGGGCGAGAAAAAACCAGAATTTCACCTCCCGCATCTGCTGTTCGGTGAAGGTTTCACTGCCTCTTCGCAGCTCTATGGTGAAGTGATGTTTCAACCGTTCATATTCGGGGAACCGGGAAATCTGTACTTCACTGATTCCGAAAGCGTTCCATGCGTTGCGATAAAGATACCCCTTCTCTCTATCCGTGAAATCGGACGTCGGCATCAGAGCCAGATCGATCCAGGGATCGGTTGTTCCCGCGGCATCGCGGGCGAATCTCCCGGCATCGATTCTATTTGTTGAGGCATTATAGAACGGGCCGAGACGGTTCACGTAATATGTATCAAGCTGGAGCAACAATGAAGAAGTAAGGTTAACCGTTACATGGATATCCGGATATTCGGCTAGCATCGCAGCCATGTCGTAGTAATCCTTGGTTGCATGCGTCCGCACCCACGGACCGATCAACCGGTCGCCGATCGGATCTATGTAGGATGGTTGATGCTGATGCCAGATAATATTGAGATAGAGTTGAACTCCGCCCGATTTGCTATGAGCGTTCATCTGAGATGTCGTCCGATCGGATTTGTAAACGAGTGAGAGCGACGGTTC
>CAZBUK010000031.1:0-3904 GCA_964495085.1 uncultured Ignavibacteriales bacterium | reverse complement strand
CGTTAAAGTCCCCGCAGAGCGCCGCCGAACCGGCTTCAGGATAATCCAATGAAAATACGACTTTGCCGTTCACCGCCTCCGGTTGCGCGAACGTACGGCCCTCGATTGCGAGGAAGATGCAGGCGACAACGAGGATTCTCAACATTGATCTGCGGTCATTATTTGACCAACACCATCCGCCTGACGGCGACAAAATCACCCGCGTCAATCCTGTAAAAATAAATTCCGCTGCTGAGATGAGCGGCGTTGAATATCCGTGAATGAACTCCCGCCTCTATATGTTCATCCACCAATGTCGCTACTTCACGGCCGAGGACGTCGAAGACCCTGATCGCTACGTGTCCCGCTTTCGGAACGGTAAACTGAATCGAGGTCATCGGATTGAATGGATTCGGATAATTCTGCTCGATCGAGTACGAATCAGGAAGCGATTCCCCGGGAGAAACTCCGGCGGCTGTCACAAGCCTGATCGCCGAATCCGCGAGTATATAAACGACCGATTCCCAGGGCCCGAGAGCAACCGGAAGAGAAGCGAGACCCGCTCCGGTGACGACCGAAGATGAATCGTTGAGAATATCGTTCAGATAATATTCCATGTCTGTCAACAGAGAATCGGTCGATACCGCCAGATGAGCATCGCTCACGGCGAGCATCGCGGTTGCCTGATTGTTCGAAAAATTTATCGCGATGATGGCGTTTTCATCCCGGTACGGCCGGGAATAGGCGTACACCCTGGCGTGTCCGGACGGAATTTGCCTGACCTGTCTGGTCGTAAACGCTCCGAAGGTTCTTCGTCCGTGGGTGAGCCGTTTATAGTAATCTCTTAATTCGCTCCCGCCGGTACGCGACCAGATGATGGTACCGCGCTGGCTCGTTTCCCCCACCTCCTGTCCGGCGTATATCATCGGAATCCCCGGGATAGTCAGGTTCAGCACAGCTCCGGCGCGCGACCGTGCGGTTCCGTAGAGCTGAGCAAGACGGGTCTCATCATGATTTTCCAGGAAGCGGAAATAGTGGGCGTTCTCGCCGGTATAAAACGTATATGGCTCGCCTGCCGGAGCGAAGTTATTGACCCGGTTATGTAAATCGGAGATGGTGCCTGAACCGTTTAGAACGTTTCTGGCGTAGCCGTACAGATTCCAATCGTACGCCGCATCCGAAGCTCCGCCCGTATCGGCGTAGTTATTTTCGCTGCCGGGACCGGTTCCGTCGGTTTCGCCGATTATCAGAATGTCCGGCTTACGTCTCTTGATCTCTTCGCGGAACGGTCTCCACCAGGTATTCTTCCCGTACCGATTCTCGGGACCCCAATACACATCCATTCTGAATCCGTCAATCTTTTTCTCGAGCAGCCACCATGCATACATATCGAGCATGTACTGCACCGTCTCGGGATTCTGATAGTTCAAATTCGGAAGTGTCCAGTTGCTGTAGCGCGCATAAAGGGGATAGACCCCGTCGCTATAGACGATGCTGTGGCCCAGATCTCTCGAGTTGCCGATCAGGCGGTTTTCGATGACCGGGCGGTAATTCGAGTAATCCCGGTAGAGCGAGAGATCGTTCAGCCATGGATGCAGCCCGCCGACGTGATTCGGCGTGCTGTCGAGAATGATCCTGATGCCCAGTCCATGCGCCGTTTCGATCAGCGATTCGAATGTCGCCATAGTACCGAGCTGCGGGTGCACCGAGTAGAAGTCCGCAATGTTGTAACCCGCATTGAGTGTGTTGATGGACTCGTTGTTATCGTAGATCGGCGTAAACCATATGACGTTGATGCCAAGGTCCTGGAGTTCGGGCAGCCGGTTGATGACATGCTGGAAATTACCCCCTCCGCCCGATGCGAAAGCGGGTACGTAAATCTCGTAGACAATCGCAGAGTCGACCCATGCCGGATTATCGGCGGTTCCGGCGAAACGAACCGATCCGTCTTCGTTCACGGTAAAGGCAGTCCGTGCGGATCCCCACCATGTCCCATTCGAATTTACCCTGGAGAACCGCTCGGGAAAAATATCGGCAATTACGAAGTTGACCGCATCAACATTGAAATAATATTCTCCCGGCAGTTCCGGTATGGGAAATGAGATCGACTCTCCGGATCCACCGGCATAAATAGTTTCCGGATTGATCGAGTCATCCGGATACCACATATATTCCACGTTGATCATGTTACCTTCGTTCAGTTCGGCGATCGAGAGAGTGATCTCTTCTCCATCGACGGACCCGGCAACGAGCGGTTTCGGCCTCCGCTCGATGACGTACTGTATTTCGATATGATCGGAGACGCTGTCGTCTACCGCCGGTACAACGGCATAGATTGTGTTGAGGCCCTCTTCAAGCTCGATGAGCTCGCTGAACAGTCCGTCCTGAACGGCGACCTCTATGACCTCATCGTTGCGCCGCAGCGTAGCCTGGGTTATCTCTGCGTCTTCCACCGTACCGTCGATTCGGATCGTCGGGCGGATATACATATCGTTCGAACGGTTGAGAATCCGGATGAAGCCCGCCTCGAGGACGAATTCGGCGCTGTCTGCATTCATGCCCCCGTTCTCCGCGCCGGCCGATAATTTTAATGTGTGTTGTCCGCCCGGCACCGGATCCGGTATTTGAAAACTGAAAAACCCCGACGACTCATCGAAATATGCTTCGAGGTTATCGTAGACAAACCCCGCGACCTCAACCACAATTGTAGAGGCGTCTATCGACGTCTCGGCTGAGGGATAGAGATAGGCGGATACTTCGGGATTACGCGTCTCTACGATCCCGGTTTTTGCATTCGGAACGAGATGATAGATGGTCGGCTCGCGTACATAGAGTATCGAGTTATTATTGTCGAGCGGATTTTCGCGCGGATTAAGCGGATCCGCGAGCCAGCCTGTACCGCTGCCGTCGATATTGAATTTATACTGATACGCGCCCGATACACTTCCGCCTTCGTGCCCTCCTATGCGGAGCCGGACGGTTTTATGCCACCGGCCGGATTCATCGTTGAATTCCATCTCCGACGGAGCTCCTGCGGAAATGGTCCCGTTGCTGTTCGGCCCCCATCCGTTAAATTCGCCCGGCACGAAGACACGGACGTGCGATCCCGACGGAGTATAATAGAACGTAACGTCCACGCTATCCGTCTGCCCCAAAAGTCCGCAGGCGGAAATGAGCGTTGCAACGAAACCCGATATAAGTCTTCCAGCTCGACTCATAGTCAGATGACCTACTGTTTAACCAAGATTAACCCTGTTCCCGGCTGAAGGTTTTCGAGCCGGACAGAGCCGCCGCTCACCTCGTATTCATTTCCGCTGAAGGCATCGATATAGAGACCGTCCGTCAGACGGGGTAGATTTATATCATGCCAGACAGTACTGTTGTTGAGAACGACGACGACGATATTGTCCTCATATGCACGCTCGAAGGCGTAGATCTCGCGCTTGTCGCTCACCTTCTTTGCCTGGAAGGAACCGCGGCGCAGCGCCGGATTCCCATTTCTGATCTCGATCAGTTTTTGGTAGTGCTCGAACAGATCGATGTTCCATGCATCGCGTTTCCATATCATGGTCCGCCGGCAATCCGGATCGTCTCCTCCTTCCATGCCGATCTCGTCGCCGTAATATATCATCGGGGCGCCGACGTGCGTCATCTGCATAGTCGCGGTGAGTTTCATCGTCTGCACGTTGCCGTTCGCCCTGGTCAGATACCTTTCCGTGTCGTGGCTGCCGATGAGGTTCTGGTTCACCAGCGAGACCTGCGGCGGGTAATCTTCGAGAACGGCGTAGAGTCGTTCGTTGAACTGCGTCGCGGTGATCGATCTATCTATCATAAAATCGATGACGGCGTCCCGGAAGCGGTAGTTCATCGTCGCATCGAATTGATCTCCCTGCAGCCACGGGGATGCATCTTCCCACAGCTCGCC
>CAZBUK010000030.1:0-39607 GCA_964495085.1 uncultured Ignavibacteriales bacterium | reverse complement strand
ATAATTGTATTCACATTGCTAGAAAGTTATCCCACTCCTGACTCCCCTCTCCGCCGATTGCGGAGAGGGGCCTGAGGTGAGGCTGCTGGATTGATGCCGGATCCGTGACATTGTCAGTTGGTAATAAAAAGAATTTTAATCTATAATTGTATTCACATTGCTAGAAAATTATCCCACCCCTGACTCCCCTCTCCGCCGATGGCGGAGAGGGGCCGGGGGTGAGGCTGCCGGGTAGATACCGGATATATATCATTTACGACCACTCCCAAACAGGATAGACAGCAACAATAATTCAAATATATCTGAATATATTCTGCGATAACTCTCATTTCATAAGCTTCTGAAGTAATAAATCATACTGAGACCATAGTTTGTATATCATAAAGTTTTACCTTTTCCAATGCAATCTTCGACAACTATGTTCACTTAACAAATAATTATTTTGGACACCAATGGCGTGCGATACTAAATTATGCAGCGCCTGCTCTTGATACATGAAGATGCGGATTGTCGAGATTTAATTGCTTTTCATATACAAATTTTTTAGCTTGTAAAACGTTTCCGTAAGCAGCCGTATCGAGCGCAGAAAAGAAAATTCAGTACAGATACCAATGCGCCCGTAGCTCAATTGGATAGAGCATCAGACTTCGGATCTGAGGGTTTGGGGTTCGAATCCCTACGGGCGTACCACAAATGCCCACAAAACCGGCAGTGCCGGGAATGTGGGCTTTTTATTTTAGAAGCACGTATTTCGTAATCCGAAGCACGGAATCTGAAATTCGAAATTTGATACAATGAGCATGACCCGACACGAGCAATGGATGGAACTTGCCCTTCGCGAGGCGGAGAAAGCGTTCGATCAGATCGAAGTGCCCGTCGGATGCGTCATCGTCAGGGAAAACAGGATTATCGGGAAGGGGTATAATCAGAACGAAACCCTGAACGATCCTACCGCTCACGCCGAGATCATCGCGATTACCGCCGCGGCAGCACAGCTCCGGTCGAAACGGCTCGACGATTGCACGCTCTATGTCACGCTCGAGCCCTGTCCGATGTGCGCCGGTGCAATCGTGCTCGCAAGAATCCCCACGCTCGTCTTCGGTGCATTCGATCCGAAAGCCGGAGCATGCGGAACCATCTATAATATCACAGCCGACAGCCGGCTGAATCACCATGTCCGGACGATCGCCGGCGTGCTCGACGATAAGTGCGGTGGTCTCCTCCGCGAGTTCTTCGCACTCAAACGGTCGGGATCCGACATCGATACACCGGGTATAGGAAGAAACTGACATGCGAAGATTCTACCGGATCGACCGGCTCCCTCCGTACGTGTTCACGATCGTGAATGAACTGAAACACGAGGCGCGCGCACGCGGCGAAGACATCATTGATTTCGGCATGGGGAATCCCGATCTCGCCGCCCCCGAGCATGTCGTTGATAAGTTGATCGAAGCGGCGCGCAAACCGAAGAATCACCGCTACTCGGCGTCGCGCGGCATAACGAAACTCCGCGGAGCCATCGCCGACTGGTACCGGAAACGGTACGACATACAAATAGATCCTGAACGCGAAGCGATCGCGGTGATCGGCGCGAAGGAGGGATTGTCGCACCTGGCGCTTGCGGTCGTAGAACCGGGCGATATGGCGCTGGTGCCCGATCCGAGTTACCCTATTCATACCTACTCCATGATTATCGCGGGCGCAAACGTCCGGGCGGTGCCGCTTACCGCGGAAGGGGATTATTTCACCGCAATCGTCCGCGCGTACCGGGAGACATGGCCGCGGCCGCGGTTCCTGCTGCTCTCATTCCCGCACAATCCGACGGGGTATACCGTCGATCTCGAATTCTTCGATCGCGTCGTTCAGTTCGCGCGGGAGAACGACATCATGGTCATACACGATTTCGCATATGCCGACCTTACGTTCGACGGCTATACCGCCCCTTCGATGATGCAGATTCCCGGCGCGAAGGATGTCGGGGTGGAATTTTTCAGCATGTCGAAATCGTACAACATGCCCGGATGGCGCGTGGGATACTGCGTCGGAAACGCGGAGATCATATCGGCCCTCGCGCGTATCAAATCGTATCTCGACTACGGCATGTTCCAGCCGATTCAGATAGCCGCGATCATAGCGATGAACGGCCCGCAGGATTGTGTCGCGGAGACCGTCGCGACCTATAAATCGAGGCGCGACGTGTTGGTTGACGGTCTCAACCGTATCGGCTGGGAATGTCCGAAACCCCGCGGGACGATGTTCGTCTGGACGCAGATACCCGAATTGTACCAGGATCTCGGATCGCTTGAGTTCTGCAAACTGGCTCTGCGCGAGGCGAGCGTGGCCCTATCGCCCGGTATCGGATTCGGCCACCAGGGGGAAGGGTACGTCCGGTTCGCCCTCGTCGAGAATGAGAAGCGGACGAGACAGGCGCTGCGGGGACTCAGAAAATTGTTCGCCAGATAATGATAACCCGGTTTTAAATTTCCTGTTTTTAACCGGATCGGCTTTCAACAGCCCGTGGAACGTATTTATGGATATTAAAAACATCCAAGAGATTCTCATCGAACATAGCAACGCCATGCAGGCATTGTTTCAGGCGGCGAAGCTGACGGAAGAGCAGGGGGAAACGTTTCTGAAACGGGCGGTGAAACATATGCGGCGCTGCCGGACGCTTCAGACAACCTACGACCCCGCACATCTTCCTACCGGTTTGTCGGAGGATATCGATCTGGCCATCCGGAACCTCGAGCAAGGTCGCATCGACGATGCGCGAGAAGTTCTGCTGCGCATCGGGCGCGGATTTGACGATCTGCGAAATCGGTGATACGATCAGGCATCATTCATATCTATCGCGAAGCCGTGCAAGCACCAATCCTCTCACTGAATTGGAGAGAAAGATCTGTTTCGCATCGATCAGATCATCTCTTCTCAATATCCCCTCGGTTGCCCTTCCTTCCTGCAGGAGAGATTGTCTGTATATGCCGTTCAATAATCCGCAGGATACCGGTGGAGTGATGAGTTTGCCTTCCCGCTCGACATAGACATTGCTGATCGCTCCTTCGGTAATTTCATCTCTCTCGTTCAGAAAGATCGCGTCGAAAAATCCTCTCGCCGCCGCATCGGCATATATCCGGTCGTACAACGGACGCGCGGTTGTCTTGTGGTACAGAAACCGGTCGCGCGAATCCACGCGTTCATCCGAAATGAATACGTCGACGGGCTGCCGTAGCATGGCAGGAACCGGTCCCGCCTCCACCGCTATCCGACCCGCGTCATCGACGAGTATCCTGACTTTATAGACCGTTCCGGATTTCAACGAGGCGGTCTTTGATTCCAGGTGCTCATGGATACGGTCGGAATCGAACCGTATGCCGAAATATCTTGCCGAGTTCTTCAGGCGTTCGAGATGCGCCGCAAGCCGGAGATATCCGTTTTCATACCGGAGGGATTCGATCAGCCGGACCGGCTGCGCCGGCTCGGTGAGAAATTTCGCCTTCAATAGACATTCCTCGAACTCACCCGCCGGATCGGAATCCCAGACGATGCCGCTGCCGATTCCCATGGTGCCGGATTCTCCGGTCAACTCGATCGTTCGGATGGGAATATTGAATACGATTTTTTTCTTCGGGGATATGAAACCGATCGCGCCCGTATACACTCCGCGCGGCGTATGTTCGAGATTGCGGATGATCTTCATAGTTCGCAGCTTGGGCGCGCCGGTGACCGATCCTGAGGGGAATAATCTGCGGAACATTTCGGGGAGGGTGCAATCGCTCCGCAGTTGCCCCTGGACCGTCGAAGTCATCTGGTGCACTGTCCGGTAGCGTTCCACGTCGAAGAGCGATGTCACGCGTACGCTCCCGATATCGGCTATGCTCCCGATATCGTTGCGCATGAGATCGACGATCATCAGATTCTCCGCGCGGTTCTTGGGATCGTTTGCGAGCCGTTCGGCGATCTCCTCATCTTCATCGTTCGTTCTCCCGCGCGGCATGGTGCCCTTCATCGGGCGGGCGGTAACGATGCCGTCTTCGATTCGGAAGAACAGCTCGGGAGAGAGGGATAATATCCATACGTCGTCGTGGTGGATGAGTGCGCCGTATGCCGTCGGCTGCGATGCGCGCAGCCGTTCATAAAGCAGAAGCGGGGATCCCCGGAACGAAAACCGGAGGCGCATCGTATAATTCACCTGGTACGTATCTCCCGCCGCGATGTACTCCTTGATGCGTTCGACCGCCTGCCGGTAGGCGTCATATCCGGTGTCCGATCGAATGACGCCGGTTTCGGGAGGAAGCGTCGATGCAGGTACAAGCTTGCGAACTGTTTCGATATTCGCCTCTTCGAGAGGTTCCTCGAAAGCGCCGAACCACAATCTACCCGCTGCCTGTTCGCGTCCGCCGAATAATTTCGGCTGGAGCAGATACCCAGTCTCGTACGGGATGTATCCCGCCAGGTAATATTTCCCGGCGAGCCGCTCTATATCATGGAATATGTCTGTGAGCGTATCGGGAGTCAGATCCTCCAGTCGGGCCGTAATCACCTTGATCGGATTCGAAAAAAAGTACGATTCGGATCCCCTGTCGCCGCCTCCGGCTCCGCCGTCTAAAAATATAAATGCGCTCTCCATCTGCAGTGTGTTCATGTAAAGATTTAAATATACATATTTGAGATTAGAGGTCAAATTCCTTTGGATGAATAATGTTCTGCTTCCAACATTTCACGCCTCCGGCGTGAGTAACGATCTGAATTATCCGGTCTATAAACCAGTCGAGGCGGATCGAGAATTTGGCACGTCGGCCCGATGGCGATTCTCGGAAAAGAGAGAATGGTACCGTAGGGTAAAGAGCACGCCGTAGGCGTGCGATATTGGTAGCAAGCATATAGCAAGTATCACCGTTGCGCCTCAGCGAGGCGCAATATTTTTGTAGATTGGTTCATGGATTTTTAATAAACGGAGAAACAATTATTGCACCTCTCCGAGGTGCCGCTATGTATGGATATTGATGTGCTACCAACATTTCACGCCTCCGGCGTGAATAGCAATCTGAATTATCCAGCCTGTTTATCAACACAGACGCGATGAGAACTTTATAGAATAACCCGATACCAATTCTCGGAACAGGGCGAGATTCTCGTCGAAATAAAAGCACGCCGTAGGCGTGCGATATTGGTAGCAAGCATATTTCATAGATAAATCGGCGATGCAGGATTCATAAGCTCTCTCCTTGCACCATGATCCGAATAAAAATGTCGGAAAATTTCCGTACCTTCTAAGTCGTACGAAGCTACAGTTCCCTTTACATAATAAAACGAAAGATACGGCCCTATGGTGCACTACAGACTCAATCGTCTCTTCAACAAGAAGTCAGGCAGATGTTTCGATGTTGCCGTCGACCATGGTTTCTTTAACGAATACGCGTTTCTGCAGGGGATCGAGAACATCCGCGCCGCGGTCGATACGATCGTCGATGCCGCACCCGACGCTATTCAGCTCACCATCGGACAGGCGCGTCATCTCCAATCGAAAACCGGCAGGGAAAAACCCTCGCTTGTGCTGAGGACCGATACTGCGAACGTATACGGCAAAGAGCTCCCGCAGACCCCGTTCAGCAGAATGATCGACCGGGCTGTGGAGCAGGCGCTGCGACTGGATGCCGTGTGCTTAGTCGTAAACCTGTTCCGGATTCCCGGCGCTTCGGCAGTTACCGACCAGTGCATTCAAAATATTCTTGCGCTGAAGCCCGAGTGCGAGCGGTACGGTATGCCCCTCATGATAGAACCGCTTGTTTTCATGGAAAATACATCGGCAGGAGGATATATGGTGGACGGCGATCCTGCAAAGATAATTCCGCTGGTTCGTCAGGCGGTCGAACTGGGCGCAGACGTCATCAAAGCGGATCCGACCGCGGAGACAAAGGACTACCACAAGGTTGTGGAGATCGCAGGCGATATCCCGGTGCTTGTCCGGGGAGGGGGTAAAGCCCACGACCGGGTTATACTGACGAGAACATGGGAATTGCTGCAGGAGGGTGCGGCGGGCATCGTATACGGAAGAAATATCATCCAGCATGCGAATCCGTACGGTATTACGAAGGCGTTGATGAGCATCGTTCACGACGGGACTACCGTCGACGAAGCCGCCAGCTATCTCGGCGAGCGACCCCGATAAATCGATACACCGGATTAAGGAACAGGAAAGGATCTCTATGGAACAACGGGTCTCATTGGGTATCATCGGTGCAGGACTGATGGGGAAGGAATTCGCAAGCTCCCTGGGAAGATGGTTTGCATTGGAAGCGTATCCGGTGAAGCCGGAATTGACCGCGGTATGCGATATCGACGAAAAGCAGCTCGCTTGGTTCCGCCGCGTCCCCGGTGTCGTTCAGTTTACCACCGACCATAAAGAGCTGCTTTCGAATCCGTATGTCGATGTGGTATACGTAGCCGTTCCCCATCTGTATCATGAGCAGATATATCTGGACGTTGTCCGCGCGGGGAAGGATCTCCTGGCTGAAAAACCGTTCGGGATAGATCTCGGCAGTTCGATTCGTTTACTCGATGCTATCCGTGAGAGCGGCAGATTCGTCCGCTGCAGCTCCGAGTTTCCGTTCTTTCCCGGGGCGCAGCGGGTTTTCAAGGCGATTCACGATAAGCTGCCCGGACGCATAATCGAAATCCGCGCCGGATTTCTGCATGCGAGCGATATCGATCCCGGGAAAAAAATCAACTGGAAACGGCGCGCGGAGATATGCGGGGAGAGCGGGGTGATGGCCGATCTCGGGATGCACGTGCTGCATCTTCCGCTAAGATTCGGCTGGCGTCCCCACTCACTGACCGCCATCCTGCAGAATATCATAAGCGAACGGCCGGATGCGGACGGAAATATGGTTCCATGCGATACCTGGGATAATGCCACCCTGTTCACACGCGTTTCTATCGATAATGCGGATGTTCCGATGACCCTGGAGATGAAGCGCATCGCTCCCGGCGAGACGAACACTTGGTACATTGAGATTACCGGCACCGAGAGTTCGATCAGGTTCTCAACCAAGACTCCAAAAACGGTGTGGACCTATCGGAGGGATTCCGACCAGTGGTGGCAGAAGACGGACGTCGGTTTCGAGATGCCGTTCAAGGCGATCACCGGTTCGATCTTTGAGGCGGGCTTCCCTGATATTATCCAGCAGATGCTTGCTTCCTATTTTGCGGAGCGGCATGGCTTTCTGAACGGCAGACTGGGATGCGTCACGCCGGAAGAGGCGGTAGCAAGCCATCGCATATTCGACGCGGCATTGCGCTCGTACAGCAGGAATTCCGTAGAAAGTATCCGCTACGAAACTCCGGATGGTAACTAGTGCTCACTGAAAAAAACGCTGTCATTGGTCGCTGAGTCGAGGGGTATCTCTTGGATTTTCACTGAGAACTAATTATTATATCCCCCGTGGTAATGATGTTCAATTCGATCTCTCGAAAATACATTCAATTATTTCCCGATCCTGCTATTTAAAGAACAACCTTTCGGCGGAGCCTTATGGATCTGCAATCTCTCGTTACGGAGGCGGAGAAATTTTTTCCCGGTTTGAGCCGGCGCGAAGTTGAACTGCTCGAAAAATGTTTAGACGGACGCGCGATGGGATATGCGACGGTGGAGAGCGGAGATATCGTCGTTCGTTCGGATCTGCTCCGCTGGATTTGTACGGACGGAAGAATCGCATCGGCCATCGGCCGCCGGGGTCTCGAACTTGAACGCGCACGCATTACGGGCGGTCTCGACCTGGACTACTGTGCGGTCGGATTCCCAGTCGACTTCAGACAGTGTTCGTTCGAGGGAACGATATCCCTGAACTATGCGGAACTTCGCTCGCTCACGTTCAGCGGAGGAAGGGCGGACGGTTTCTCTGCACAGGCGGCACGGATCAAGGGCGACCTGTTTCTGTCTAACGGTTTCACCGTTCGCGGAGAAACGAAACTTACGGCTTCCGATATCAGCGGAAATCTGGTATGCACCGGCGGATCCTTCGACGGAAACGGCGCGAAGGCATTCAACGGCAACCGTATGACGGTAGGCGGAAGCGTCTATCTCGATCAGGGATTCGGCGCGAGAGGAGAGGTACAACTGATCGATGCGCAGATCGGCGGCAACCTCTCGTGCAGCGGCGCACGAATTCTGAACAAGGATCACGACGCGCTGAGCGGCGACAGGACCGTTATCGACGGCAGCGTCTATTTCCGGGATAAATTTTCGACTGATGGAATGATCAGGTTCCCGGGCGCCCGCATCAAGGGTCAGCTGAGTTTCGAGGGGAGCATATTCTTAACGGGCGGGCGAAGCGGACTTTTTGCGCAGAACTTGCGCGTGGAAGAGGCTTTTTTCTGGAGAGATCTCTCGATCACACCCGAGACCGAAATCGATCTGTCACATGCCTACGTGGGACAACTCTGCGATGATTCGGCCGGGTGGCCCGCGCCGGGAGGCCTCCTGCTCGACGGCTTCGAGTATAAAAGCATCGCCGACGTCTCTCCGCACGACGCCTCTTCGAGGAGCGACTGGCTTCGCAGGCAGCCCGATAACTCATTCAGACCGCAGCCGTTCGAGCAGCTCGCCGCGGTATTGAGAAGAGAAGGTCACGAGGATGAAGCGCGGACAATCCTGATCGAAAAACAAAGGTCCCGAATCGAGCTCGGGAATCTCAGCGCATGGAGCGCTGCCTGGAATCGTCTCCTGGGAGTGACGCTCGGTTTCGGCTACAAACCGCAGCGGGTACTGATCTTCATTGTCCTTTTTCTCATCCTCGGAACAGTGCTTTTCGGGGCCGGTTATTCGAATGATGTCATGGCGCCGGTCAAGGAACGGGTGTTCATGGATCCCGCCTATCTGCTCGATCGCGAAATACCCGAGCCGTATCCGGTCTTCAATGCGTTCATGTATTCGCTCGATTCATTTCTGCCGATCGTCGATCTCCACCAGGAATCCTTCTGGCTTCCGAATGCGAACAGAGGTGGCTGGGGAGTATTTTTGGTCTGGTACCTTCGGGTGCATATTGTCGTCGGATGGGTTTTAACAAGTCTTGCAATTCTCGGGTTCAGCGGACTGGTTCGAAAAGATTAACACGAAAAGTGGCCGCAGGCTACTCTCCGCAGACGAGCCCGGGATGGGAGAGGCGTATCGACTCCCGCATGCCGCGAACGTTGGCGCGTATTTCCTCGACGAGCGAGATGTACTCGGGATCCGACGCATACGTGTCGAAGTAGGGTTCGAGGTCGAGCCGCCGGTAATCGGTCCAGCCTTTATCGATGGCGATCCGAAGCCAGTGAAACGCCTTCTCGGTCTCGCCCGTCGCCGCATACATCCCCGCAAGCGAGAATTCGTTGGTATTGTCTTCATCGGGAGTCGTCGCGAGGTAATCTACATAGAGATCGATCTGATCCGAAAGAATACGGTTCCCCTCCTCAACGGATCCGGTTTCACGAAGCACGTAGCCGACGTAATACTCCGGATTCGCGCCCGATGATTCCACCATGGCGGCGTAGAGCTCGAGCGCATTACCGAAATTCCCTGCCATCAATTCCACCTGTCCGGCAATAAAATAACCGAGATACCATTGAGAATTGATCGAGAGTGCAAGGGTATAGTACTCCTTCGCCCGTTCATAGTCGTCCATATACATGAGATGGGTGCTTAAAAGAGAAAGGACGTACTGATTCTCCGGCTCCAGATTCAGAGCTCGTTCGTACCATTGTAGAGCGAGGGAATCGCACTCGAGCCGCTGATAGATCCAGGCGATCGTCAGTGAGCCGAAGAGCATGTTCGGCGCAAGGGCGACCGACTTATGCGCCGCGATCAACGCTTCGTCGAGTTTGCCGAGTGTGAAGTTGACCTGGCTGTATCCGATGATAGCCGGCCAGTAGTTCGGGTTCAATTCCATCGCTTTCGCGTAGTACGCGAGCGACTGCGTGTAATTTGCGGATGCGTCGTTCGCCTGCGCGAGCGATTTATACGCCTCGGCGAGGTCCGGGTTGATTGACAACGCCTGCATGCTGAACGCGATCGACGAGTCGATTACTTCGGCCGGATAAAAATATTTAAAGTGCCGCTGATTGTACGCATCGGCGAGTCCTGCGTAGGCGAGTGCGTACGATGAATCCAGTTCGAGTGCGCGGTTATAATACGCGATCGCCGTCTCATTGTCCTCGTAGGTATAACGGTATGAGTATTCCCTTCCCCTGAGATAGAGCTGATAGGCGTCGAAATTTTCAGTCGGGACTTGGGTCAGAAGCCGCTCCTCTCTGGGCGAGAGGGTTGCCTTCAGCGCCTGCGCGATGTTGTGGGCGATCTCCGATTGCAGGACGAAGATATCCGTGACGTCACGGTCGTACGTCTCGGCCCATATGTGTTCGTCCGTCCGGGCATCGATCAACTGACCAACCACACGGATCCGGTCGCCGATCCTCCTGACGCTTCCCTCCAGAATTGTTTCCGCACCGAGTTCCCTTCCGATCTCCCGAATGTTTTTAGAGCTGTTCTTATACTGCATCACCGAGGTGCGGGATGTAACGCGGAGCGAACCGATCTTTGAAAGGTGCGTAATGATGTCCTCGGTAATCCCGTCGCTGAAATATTCATTATCCGGTTCGGAGCTCAGATTGTCGAAAGGTAGAACTGCCACCGAGGTGCGGGCGACCGTCGGGGCTGCCGTGTCCGGGCTCTTCGATGTCCGGAGGAGAAGATAGATCGCGGGGAGCAGGAGCAGCAGAATGCCGGGGATCAGGAATAACGGAGAACGGATGAATCTGCGGATGCTCCCGTAAAACTGAGATGATCGATCGTCTTTTACCGGATGGGGTAGGCGTTGCCGTTTGCGACTCTTTGCAACGGGCATCTCCTTGAGAGAGATACCTCCCATCGGCATTGCGGAAATCCGGTGGCTGCACCGCTGCAGCTCGGCCAGCATTTCCTGCGCGTCGGTATACCGGCGCTTCGGATCTTTCTCCAATGCCCGGTAAAGCAGGCTCTGGAGACCGGGATGTGCCGCTGATATATGTTCCGGCAGCGGTTCGGGTTCCCGGTGAAGTTTTGCATAAATGAGCGTTCCCTCGCTGTCGCCTTCGAGAGGGAGGCGTGAGGTGAGCATCTCATACAGTATGACCCCTAAGGAGAAGAGATCCGACCTGCCGTCGAGCTCCTCGCCCTGCAACTGTTCGGGAGACATGTAACCGAGCGTTCCGAGTGTCTTCATGGGCCGCGTCAGTTTCAGCGAACCCATCGTTTTCGCCAATCCGAAATCCATTACCTTTACCCGGTAATCGTAGCCGATCATGATATTGTCCGGTTTCAAATCCCTGTGTACGATATCATGTTCGTGGGCGTGTGCGAGCGCATCCGCGATCTGTATAGCGATCGAGAGAGCCTGTTCGGGCTGCATCCCCGGCTTTTTACCGTGGACATCAGTACCGTCGCTGAGGAGTTGTCCGAGCGTTCTCCCCTGAATATACTCCATCACGATAAAAAGAATGTTGTTATCCTCCGCGACGTCATGGATAACGCAGATATGCGGGTGATTCAGATTCGCCGCCGTATGCGCCTCCCGCAAGAAGCGGCTCCGGTCCCGTTCGTCCGTTATAAATTCCGGCGGAAGTATTTTGACGGCGACCGTCCGTTCGAGTTTCGTATCGCGGGCTTTATATACTATGCCCATTCCACCCCGGCCTATCTCCTCGAGAATCCGGTAGTGCAATAGATTTTTACCTTGCAGTGAAGTCATCGTTTGTCTGGACTGTATAATCTGGTAGCGCGAGGAACGCGGTTGTGCCGGATAATGATGTTTATCCTCACTCAAAAAATCCGGTTATTCGAGCAATGGTATATATATACGCGTAAAATGATGAGGAATAAGCTTGAGCGGATTGAGAGTGGTATCGGAAGTCCCGGAATAGCTGCGCAACGGAGCCGGGTTCCTGGATTCCCGGAAAAAAAAAGTCCCGCAGTCCGGTAATCCGGATTGCGGGACTCAAAAAGAACGGCCGTTAGGTGTTTAGACTTTGCGGACGTTGACTGCCTGCAGGCCTTTCTGGCCCTGTTCGACATCGAATTCGACCGTGTCGTTATCGGCTAAATTTTTATAGCCGTCGCCCGAGATCGAGCGGTAGTGGACGAACACGTCCTCACCCGAATTGCGTTTGATGAATCCGAAACCTTTGGCGCTGTTGAACCACTTGACTGTTCCCTTTTCCATGGAACGATCTCCTTTGATAAAGAGGTTTTCAAAAATCTGCCGTTGGGCAGAGCGTACAAACCCATTTATTGACCCTATAAAAAGAAAAAATCGCGTTTATGGCATTCTTCCAAGCTCACCATTTGACGCGATTTCCTTTTCCCTGACGGTCTCGAATGGAGCTCAAACGTACTTCGAGCAGCTTTGAAAAACCTCAGGAGCAACAAACTAGAGTTCAAGCATAAACGGTGTACTGTTTATTTGTGAGTACAAGTATACGACATTAATTCGATAATTGCAAGCGGCCCCCAAAAAAATCCGTGCGAATTCAGGTCTTACCGGGGTGTCGTTATCCGCTTCGCTTCTAACTGCAGGAATACTTATAATTGTCCGAAGCCAGGCGGCATTCGTCCGGAACCGCTTTATTCATATGAAAATTATCAGTATTTTCCGGAAAGAGTTGTTCCGTCATCGCGCCGGCGTTGCCCCGGATCCCGGCAGTCTATATCCGAACCCCTGCGGTATCACTCGCTCATATCAATCGGAGTAATGTATGAAATCGTTTCTTCTACTCTTGTTTTTTATAATTACGATCCTTCCCGCGGTCTCCGCCACTACGGTAGTCCGGTCGCCGGGGAATGTCATTCGGGTTAACTTTTTGCTCGATGACGGAATTCCCTACTATACCGTGCACCGGTTCGGCAGGGAAGTTGTCCTGCGATCGAGACTCGGGTTCAGATTGAAGAACCATCCCGATTTGACGGGGGGATTCGAGATTAAATCTGTCGGGCATGAATCATTCGATGAAACCTGGACTCAGGTCTGGGGGGAGATGGAGCGCATCAGGAATCATTACAACGAGATGCGCGTCGATCTGGTTGAAACCGGATCGCTCCGGCGCGAGATGTCCGTCGTATTCAGGGTTTACGACGACGGTTTAGGATTCAGGTACGAATTGCCGGAACAACCGCATCTCGCCTCCGTCGAAATAACCGACGAGCTGACGGAGTTTGCGCTGACCGGCGATCATACTACATGGTGGATCGGTGCATTCCAGTGGAACCGGTTCGAATATCTTTACCGTGAGACGCCGCTGAGCGAAGTCGATACCGCACATACCCACATCACCATGCGAACCGCGGATGGATTATATCTGAGTTTCCATGAGGCAGCGCTTATGAATTATTCGACCATGGCGCTCGAACGCACTTCCGGCTTTACGCTGAAGGCGAATCTCTTTCCATGGGCCGACGGCGTGCTCGTACGGACGCCTGTCCCGATGGTCACGCCTTGGCGGACGATTCAGATGGCCGATACGCCGGGCGGTCTCATAACGAATTACCTTATCCTGAATCTGAACGAACCGAATAAGCTCGGGAATACGTCATGGATCCGACCCGGGAAATACGTCGGCATCTGGTGGGAGATGCATCTCGATAAGTCGACCTGGGGGAGCGGACCCCGGCATGGCGCGACAACCGAAAACGCGAAGCGGTATATAGATTTCGCCGCAGCGCACGGATTCGATCATGTGCTGGTCGAAGGGTGGAATACCGGCTGGGACGGCGACTGGTCTGCCGACGGGGTCGTCTTCAGCTTTACCGAGCCATATCCGGATTTCGATCTTCGCTCCGTCGCGCGGTACGCACAGGAGAAGGGGGTCAGACTTATGGGACATCATGAGAACTCCGCAAATATCATCAACTACGAAAAACAAATGGAGGATGGGTTCGCACTATATGAAGAACTGGGCGTTCGCGCCGTGAAGACGGGTTATGTCGGACATGGAAGAGAGATCAAATGGTACGACGAAGAGGGGAACGAGACCAGGGAATGGCATCACGGACAGTTGATGGTAGAGCATCATCAAAAAGTCGTCGAGCTCGCTGCGCGCCATCGCATATCGCTCAACGTCCATGAAGGTCTCAAGGATACGGGCTTGCGGCGCACCTGGCCGAATCTGATGTCCCGCGAGGTTGCACGGGGACAGGAATACAATGCCTGGGGTGCGGATAACGGGAATCCGCCCGATCATGTTGTCACGATCCCGTTTACACGCAATCTCTCCGGACCGTTCGACTATACGCCCGGTATCGTTAATCTGCATTTCAAAGAATACCGTCCCGACAACCGTATCAATACCACGCTCGCCAAAGAGCTCGCTCTCTATGTGGTCATCTACAGTCCATTGCAAATGGCCGCGGATCTCCCCGAAAATTACGAGGAGAAAATGGAGGTGTTCCGCTTTATTAAAGACGTCCCTGCCGATTGGTCCGATACCCGAGTGCTGCATGCGGATATCGGCAACTATGTCACGATCGTTCGAAAAGCCCGGAACAGCGAGGAGTGGTATCTGGGGAGTATCTCCGATGAGAACGGCAGGCTGCTCGAGGCGTCGTTGAGTTTCCTGGATCCGGGCAGGAAGTACGTCGCAGAGATCTACCGGGACGGCCTGAACGCCGATTGGGTCGACCATCCTTACGATATCATCATCGAACAACAACTCGTAGACAGCACGACGGTACTGCCGCTGCGACTCGCCGCAGGCGGCGGACAGGCGATCCGGTTCCGTCCGGCAACCTCTTCGGATGAAGAAAGGTAACAGATGTATCCGGATCGGTAGTAGAGACTAATCAGGATTGAAGGATGTATGGAAATGCACTAATAGATGACGGAGTAGATATGGAGAAAGTCAATCTGAACCGGAAATTCGGATTATTTTCGGAATACTGGAGCCCGAAGGTGGTGGGTGAGCTGAACGGGCAGCAGGTAAAACTCGTAAAGTTAAAAGGGGAGTTTATACCCCACCGCCATGACGACGCCGATGAGCTTTTTCTGGTGGTCCGGGGATCTATTGTCATCAAGCTGCGCGACCGTGATATTACTCTGCAGGAGGGTGAATTCTGTATTGTCCCGCGCGGTATCGAGCATCAGCCTGTGGCTGCAGCCGAAGCGCATGTACTGCTCTTCGAACCCGCCGATACCCTGAATACCGGCAACATCCGGAATGAGCGGACGGTTCATGAGCCTGAACGGCTCTGAATTATTCTTCGGATGAATTCATCCAAAGCATCGATACGTCGGCCGAAACCCGTCTACTTCAGGAATCAATCCGAACTGCGTTGGTGGTTCGAGAAAAACCACCATCGCGAGACCGAATTGTGGGTCGGTTACTATAAAAAAGGGACGGGGAAGCCCGGCATCACGTGGCCGGAATCGGTCGATGAAGCCCTGTGCTTCGGCTGGATTGACGGCATCCGCAAATCGATCGACGAGAAGAGGTACTGTATACGGTTTACGCCGCGGAGGCCCGGGAGCAACTGGAGCGAAATTAATATCGAGCGGGTTTCAGCGCTCCGGAAACTGGGTTTGATGCGCCCGTCCGGGGAAGCTGCATTTGCAAGGAAAGATGCTCGTAAAACTCGAACGGCATCGTACGAGCAGAAGTCGGTTGTACTACCAGAGGATTACGCAAAGCTCTTCCGGGCGAATAAGATCGCGTGGAGCAATTTCAATGCGCACCCCCCCGGATATCGACGAACCGCAATTTGGTGGGTGATCAGCGCGAAGCGGGAGGAGACCCGTCGGAAACGGCTCGATATATTGATACGGGATTCGGAGGAGGGACAGCGCATCAAACCGCTTCGCCGCCCGGCCGGATAAGTAATCGTAACCCGCACCGTGAATATACCGCATAGTAATTCCCTTATTCGTTACATCCCTGCCGGATTGAAGATGTGACGGTGATTTCGTACCTTCATGTAATTTCCGAATGGAACCCGGCCGTTTTCACACCCGGCCGGGTTTTGCTGCAATCCCCGCGGTCACCATTCCCGCTTCATTAACACCCGGTTCATCGTAAGGAGATCTGTATGACCACAACGGAATATATACAGCTTGAGGAGCGGTACGGCGCTCATAATTACCATCCGCTCGATGTCGTCATCGAAAGAGGAGAAGGAATATGGCTCTACGACGTTGAGGGGAAAAAATACCTAGATTTCCTCGCCTCGTATTCAGCGGTCAACCAGGGACATTGTCACCCGATGATAGCCGACGCTGCAAGAACTCAGATGGGGAAGCTGACACTCACGTCGCGGGCGTTCAGAAACGATCAGCTGCCGCTGCTGTATAAAGAGCTGCATGAAATATCCGGTATGGACGTATCCCTCCCGATGAACTCGGGGGCGGAAGCAGTCGAGACGGCGATCAAAGCGGCAAGAAAGTGGGGATATACCGTGAAGGGGATACCCGACGGAAAAGCGGAGATAGTGGTCTGCGCGAATAATTTTCATGGGCGTACGACGACCGTCGTCAGTTTCTCGACGGAAGAGGACTACCGTCGCGGGTTCGGACCCTTCACTCCCGGTTTCACGATAATTCCGTTCGGCGATGCAAAAGCATTGGCCGGAGCTATCACACCCGATACCGCCGCATTCCTCGTCGAGCCGATCCAGGGAGAAGCGGGCATCATCATTCCGCCCGAGGGATTTCTCAGAGAGGCGTACGATATCTGTAAACAGCACAACGTTCTGTTCATCCTCGATGAGATTCAATCGGGACTGGGCCGTGCCGGAAAAATGTTCGCGTATCAGTGGGAGAACGTACAGCCCGATGCGGTGATAATCGGGAAAGCGCTATCGGGCGGTTTTTACCCGGTATCCGCGGTCCTCTCGAAAAAAGAAGTTCTCGGCGTATTTAATCCGGGCGAGCATGGAAGTACGTTCGGCGGCAATCCGCTCGGTTGCGCGATTGCCCGTGCGGCGTTGAAAGTACTGCTTGAGGAGAAGCTGGTTGAGAACTCGGCCTCGCTCGGCGAATACTTTCTGAATAAACTCAGGACAATACGGGTTCCGGTCATTAAGGAGGTTCGTGGACGGGGATTGTGGATCGGCATGGAGTTGAACGCCAAAGCCAGACCTTATTGCGAAAAACTGAAAGAGGAGGGTCTTCTCTGCAAAGAGACGCACGATACCGTGATTCGTTTCGCACCCCCTCTCATCATTAAAAAAGAGGAACTCGACTGGGCATTTGAGAGAATCAGCAAGGTATTGACTGCTTAGATGTCTTTTTACATGAGCGGTTCGGTTTGATATAAAAATGCGGAGCCGGAACGTCACTCCGGCTCCGCATTTCCGATTCCGCTATCCCCCCCGGAACGGGTTGAACAACCTGATTTACAGATAATAAAGAACACCCGCCATAATTATGAAGTGGTTCATATTGCTGGCGAGCACGTACCTGACCTCACCAAAGGGTGTGAGATTGCCGTCCAGATTAAAATGCGCACCTCCGAGCAGGTTGAATCCAATCTCCATGGTCGTTGCACTTACGCTCGAAGAGCCGAAAAAGGGAATTGAAACCCCTACGGTGGAGCTAACGAAATTCAACCCGAGTCCTCCTCCTAAGTACGGTTCAACAGATCCTTCGGTCTCAAACCGGTACTGCACATTGGCGTTGATTGCAAAATCGCTGAATTTCAATTCCGCTCCCTCGAAATCCTTCGATGTCGACCAGTAATGTATTTCCGGAATCAACCGTAACCCCTTCGTCAGATCGCCCATGTTCGCCCGGGCGTGGAAACCGAAACCGCTCAGCGATTCATCGGATGCGCCAGGGGATACATTGACGAATCCGAGCCCGCCTCCGATCGCATAGAACCCGATTCCCTGTCCGTAGGCCAGAAATGAAAGCATGCTGCAAAGTAATACAACCGCTAAATACCGTCGCATATTTCCTCCAAGAAAAATGAGTGTTTGAATAATTTTGTCTGCATGGCCGCTCCGACCTCTCACTCCCAAATACCTTCGCTTTCAACGTTGCCCTGTGAATCGAAACGCTTCCACCATCCCTCACCGTTCGCGTCCCATTCGGAATCGAATGTAAGCACAAAAGTTCCGCTCGTCAGCCGTTCGGTCTTAAACGATCCGGATTTATCAGGCTTATTAACGATAGTCGATCGGGTATCGACTGCGCCGGACAGTTGATTGTACTCGGTAAGCAGCGCAGTGATGGTCTCGTCGGCTGCTGTTTCCCATTCAACGCGGGACAATTCTGATCCCGTATTCTCGGCATAATAACTGAACCTTCCCTCTTTTCCGTCTGCCGAACTGACGCCTTCGAAGATCGTCCGATTATCGAAAGTTGTCCCCTGGCTATCGGTTCCGTTCAGGGTTAATTTCCAGGAGACAGTTCCATCGTTATTATACGACGCAACGAGCCTCGATGTCACCCCGTCGATCGTGAACGCCCATTCCCAATCTCCTTGATTATTTCTCGCACCCGGCAATCCGAGAAAAATCCAGGCGTATTGACTGCTTGACGTAATCGCATTGATGTAACCTTGAACGGTAAAATACCCTTCGTCGTGTGTGTCTGTTTCTGGACCGAATAATTCAAGAAGAGGGATCTCGGGCTGTTGGTCACTCGGACCGGCCGGATCGTCGTCGCTGCAGCCCGAGACGGCGATGACGAGGATGAGAAAGAAATAGATAGAAATACGACCGAATGAGTGGTGCATGCGGTTCCTCCCGTTGGTGTTTTATATACAGGTATATATGCAGCGAGGTGGGTATAATGGAAACGGGGAGGGAAAATAATCCGGAATTATTTAACGGGTATGATAAATTTATCGACGAACAGAAGCTCTTCATCCGATTCGAGACGCCAATAATACAATCCCGGTTCAAGATTTCCCTTGAAGGTATGACCGGGGCCGGCGACGCGGCGGTTAAAAACCTCCCGTTCATCGTTGGCCAGAATCCGCAGGGTGAGCTGTCCGGTGAATCTCGTCTCCCATGTGAAAGCGATCGCTCCGGTCATACGCGCCCCGGATGCGGGACTTGTCACCCTCAGATCGGCCGATCGGAGCGTTTGTCCGATCAGATTTTCATAAAACGGGGATGAGGTGAAGTTTGCCGCAAATCGTTCACTTTCGGCATCTGTGGCGGGAGGTGCATCTGGTTGTCGGGTGGGATGGTCGGGCGGAGCTTCGGTCAGGACGCTATCCGGTTGAATATGTTCCTCCGTCACAGCCGGTGGTTGTTCCTTGAAGAGGTTGAAATAAACAAACAGGACAATTCCGGTCCCTACCAGTACCGCGGCAGCGAGCCGAGCGAACGTACTAATGGTTAAGAAAGAAGCCGTTTTTTTTTGATCGAAGTAGGGATGCGGACCCAACGGCCCATAGTCCTGGTCGGCAACGGCCACATGGAGGCTAAAGATTTCCTGCTTACAGCGGGCGCAATCCTCCACATGCAGGGTCACCTCGGCCGGCAGCCGCTCAATCATTCCGAGTTTGAGGGCATCGACGTAGAGGTATATCCCCGCGTCGTTTAGATGGTTGTCATTATTGAAAAGGCTTTTCGTTTTCATGCCGCACTACAGGACCGATAGAGTCTCATATTACTATATATTGTTTCGGCCTGTTAATCTGGAACCGACTCGCAATATTTTTGGAACAAAATTTTCAGCGTCTCTTTATTGTGATTTGATTCCTGGGGGACACCATTCAGCAGTCCGATGATTTCGGTTATTTTCGCCTGAATCCATTTTCTGGTTGCATCCGCGGTGATCTGTTTTCGTTCGTATCTGTTGCTCAAATCGGTCAACAGTTCATAGATTTCCTTGTCGGTATGCGATCCCGCTTGGTACCGGTTTGTCATATCCGCGATATCTTCATTCGAAATTCCCGGAAACACGGCGCTGAGATCTTCGTGAGTGGTACGTACGCTGTAGAGAGCTTTCAGGTATAACAGCGTCCGCGCTCTATTGCCGCCGTACATCTTCAGGATAACTTCCAGGTTTCTGCATTCGTCTCTGATCAGCAGGCTGTCGTCGGCCGACGTTCCGGGATCGACAGGCGGATCGGCATGATCGAGTGGAACGGTACCGACCGGAACGGTTTTGTTCCGTCGCGCATACTCCAGACACAGATTATTGACGATCCTGGAAAGATAGGTGACCACGAAGTACGTACGGTCGTACTGCTGCTGCATTTTCGGGAGCTTGTCGGCCAGGAGCTTCTCGTTGACATATTGAACGATCTCTTCCAGTTCGGCGGGACGGAACAAGCCGCTTCGTATGAACCGGTTGACGATGATGCGAATGGTATTCTGGTGCGAAGAGACGAGCTCATACGGCTCGTTGTATAACAGTTCGATATCGCGATCGTTGTTGCTCACATCTATGCTGAGGGTGTGGGTGTTATAGTTCATCGTGCGACAGCCGGTATGAGCAGACTGCCGTGCGGCATGTAACGTACCGGCATCAGTGCTGGTGCGACGGTTCTTCGCGGCCCTCGATCACCGCCTGCTGGCTGTCGGTGATTGCACTCCCTCCTTTGATCGCGACGGCTGTGGCCGTCATCATGATCATCTCCTGATCGCCGTGAATGTCGTCAGGATTGAGATCGGGATCGCTCGACTCTTCCGCCCAGTGCCGCGCAACTTCCTCGCTCACGATTTGTTTCTTCAGCGTTCCCTCTATTCTCACCTCCTTGCCCGACGATTCGCGGGGGACGAAGAACGAATAGTCGACGAACCGAACCCGGACGGTTTTTCCGTTATCCTTTACCGTCATCCAGCAGCCTTTGGATTGACAGACATCCGATATGGTGCCGGTTACCGCCAGCTGCGCACTGTCATATTCATCGATAAGATCGACCGCATCCGAAACCCGGATAGTCGACTCGATCGTGAAATCGTTGCCGTAGTGAGTCAATTGGTCATCGGGTGTTTTCTCGCCTGTCGAACAGCCCACATAAACGAGAAGAATAGCTATCATGAGCATAGGACGGAATACTTCTTTCATTTCAGTAAACTCCTGGTTCGTAAGATCTGTGAGGTGAGAATGGTGCTCTTAATATAGCATGTTCGGTTCTCACTATCAATGTATTGCATGAGATTGCCGTTATAGTTATTATATAAGTTTAAAAAAATCGGAGAACCTGCCGTCCGTGCGACGGATGGATTATATGAAGAAACCTTTTCGGGAGCGGATAAGAGATGGTCTGCTTATCTGCGACGGCGCAATGGGTACCCTGCTCGACCTGTATGAATACCCCGAGCTTCCCCACGATATCCAGAACATCAGGAATCCCGACATTGTTGAACGGATTCACCGCGAATACATCGAAGCCGGAGCCGAGCTCATCGAGAGCAATACGTTTTCGGCGAATCGCTTCAGACTTGCCGATTACCATCTCCAGGATAAACTCTACGAGATAAATTTTAAAGGTGCGGAAATCGCCCGCCGCGTGGCAGACGAGGCTGCGGAACGGGGTCTGACCGTCTATGCGGGAGGCGCCGTCGGACCGACCGGCCGGCTGCTCGCACCGATCGGCAAAGTTACCCAATACCAGATGCGTGATGCCTTTAGGGAGCAGACCGAAGCGCTCGTCAAAGGAGGCGTCGAGGTCATCATGCTCGAAACGTTCGTGAGTCTGAACGAGCTCGACATTGCGATCGATGCCGTAAAGGCGGTTACCGATCTGCCGATCATCGCTCAAAAAGCCTTTTCGGAAGACGGGTCTATCCTTTCGGGAAATTTTCCCCTCGACGTCGTCGAACATATCAGGAGCAGGGGAGTCGACGTGATCGGAGCGAATTGTACGGTCGGTCCCCAGCGAATGTTCGGCATTATCCGGACGATGTACCGGGAAGGGGTTGTCATGTCGGCGCAGCCGGCGGCGGGCATCCCCACCCTGCGCGACGGGAGATCGGTCTACCATGCCACGCCGGAATATCTAGCGATGTACGCGAAGCAGCTCGTAGAGTCGGGGGTTAAGATCATCGGAGCCTGCTGCGGCTCCACGCCGGCGCACATACGCGAGATTAAGAAAGCAGTATCGTCGGTGGTTCTCGAGCGTCTCGAGATAAAAATTCCGGAGCGCAAACCGGTCGTCGAAACCGAGCGGAAACTCCCGCTCAGCGAACGGTCGCTCTTCGCACAGAACGTCGGGAAAAAATTCCTGACGACGGTCGAGCTCGATATCCCGCGCGGCCTCGATATGTCCAGCGTGCTCGACGGTGCAACCTATCTGAAACGCCAGGGGATCGATGCGGTCAACATCACGGACGGAGCGCGGGCGCGTCTCCGTATGACGCCGCTCGTGATATCCCATCTCATCCAATCGCAGACGGGCATGGAGACGATCAACCACCTCGCGTGCCGCGACAGAAATATGATCGGAGTACAGTCCGATTTGCTCGGATGTCAGGCGCTCGGCATAAAGAATATACTCGTCATCACCGGAGATCCGGCCAACATCGGCGACTATCCGCATGCGACATCCGTTTTCGATGTCGAGTCGGTCGGCCTCATCAGGGCGGTCAAGCGTATGAACGAGGGAAGGGATCTGATGGGAAATTCGATCGGAGATAAAACCAGTTTTCTTATCGCCTGCGCGGCAAATCCGGTCGCCGATGATATGGGATACGAACTGGACAAGCTCGAACGGAAAGCGGCGGAGGGAGCGGAGATCATTTTCACCCAGCCGGTCCTCGAAGTGCGCACGATGGAGGATTTTATTAACAAGATCGGACATCTCAACATCCCCGTCATGGTCGGCGTCATGCCGCTGAGGAGCTTCCGGCATGCGGAATTTTTACACAACGAGGTGCCGGGCATCAACATACCCGATGGGATACGGGAGCAATTCCGCACTGCCGAAAAGAACGGCGCTGCTCTGGGCGTCCGCATAGCAGCCGATTTTTTAAAAGAAGCGAAACACATGGTAGCCGGAGCATATCTGCTGCCGCCCTTTAAGAAATATGACATAGCGATAGAAATTCTCGGAATGATATGACGGACGATCGCACGAATCTTATCCGAGAGCTTATCGATGTCTGCCGGAGACTGGAGCGGAAGGAGCTTGTCAGCGCCACGGACGGCAATGTCAGCGTCCGGACGGGGACGGGGGGATTTCTGACCACCCGGTCCGGGGTGAATAAAGGAGAGGTGACGGCCGGCGATATTGTCGAAGTGAATGAGCAGGGAGAACTCATCGACGGCAGCACTCAGCCGTCCACAGAGCTCAAAATGCATTTGTTCATTTACCGGTACCGGGTTGATGTCCGGGCAGTCGTGCATGCGCATCCTCCGTTCGCAACCGCTTTTGCCGTTGCCGGTATTCCTCTCGATAAGCCGGTGTTCCCCGAAGTCGTCGTCAAGCTCCGGGCGATACCCCTCGCGCCGTACGCCACTCCCTCGACGGAAGCTATGGGAGAATCCATACTTCCGTTCATTAAAGATCATGATGCAGTTCTTCTCGGCAACCACGGCGTTGTGACCTACGGGGACTCGCTCATGGGTGCATACTATAATATGGAAAAAGTCGAACACGCGGCGCGGATAACCTTATACGCGCGGCTTCTCGGCGGCGAACGCGAGCTGACAAGGGAACAGGTCGAAGTGCTGAAGGGGATGTTCAGGTCTTCGTGAAGGCGGCTCAGACCGGCATACCCGGGAATCTGCAACATCCGCCTGCAATTTGCCCGGTACGCCGCGCGTGACGGACAAATGGATCAATTCCTACGTCGCAATTATCGACACCGCTCGTTGTTTACGCGTTTCCCTATGACTCAAATCCGGGCTCACGATCCTCCGACCCGGTTCATGGAGATTCAATGAAAATAATCTCGCTCATCCTTGCCTCTCTCCTGGTCAGCGTGCCGGGAAGTGCCGAACGTCCGATGACCTTTATGGATGTCCTCGAATTGCGACAACCGGCCTCCCCTGCGATCTCACCTGACGGGAAATGGATGCTCTATACCGTCAGCGAACTGAACTGGGAAAAAGACAAACGCTTCACTTCGATCCATACGGTTACAACTGATGCGAAAAACCGGAAACAGCTCACCTTCCCGTCGGAGGAGAGCGATTCCGGTCCGCAGTGGAGTCCCGACGGAAAATTCTTCAATTTTATATCTACCCGCGACGGCGTGCGTCAGCTCTATACTATGCGGCCCGACGGCGGCGAAGCGCAAAAACTGTCCGACCACAAAGGTGGCGTTGCATCATTCCAATGGGACGACCGCGGAAGGAAGCTTGCATATCATGCGGGCGAGGAAGATCAGCGTCAGATATATATTTCCGATGGCGTCTCGAATGATCCTCTGCAACTGACGAGCCAGTCAAACGGCGTCAATAGTTTCAAGTGGCACCCCGGCGGCGAGTACATACTGTTCACATCGCCGGACAGCATCGATCCGGCTGCCAAGCTGAGACGTGAAAAAGGATTCGATGTACAAATCGTCGATGAACACCGGTTTCCGCTGAATCTCTGGGAAGTGAAGTTGGACGGCGGAGAAACGCGGCGGATGACCGCTCTCGAAGATTTCTCGGTGATCGGGTTCGAAGTGTCGAAGGACGGCAGATGGGTCTGCATGCTCGCACGATCGACGGGACGGCGTACCGATGCGCTGGACCGCAACCTGTTTCTCTACGACAGACAGCGCGGCGAGTTGCAGCGGTTGACGGAAAACAGGGTCTGGCAGGCGAACCTGTCCTTCTCACCCGACAGCCGTTATCTCGGTTTTACTTCTCCGCGCGATTTCGAATACGGGCGAAACAACAGCATTTACCTGGTCGATCTCCAGGATAAAACTGAACGCGTGCTCAACACGGGACTTGACGAGCACCACGGGATATCCTTCTGGAGCCAGAACGGAAGAACCGTCTACTTTACTACGGGCATCGGAGTGAATACGCAGCTCTTCTCGGTGGACGTCCGATCCTCAAAGCTCGAACGGCTTACCGACTACCGCGGCGCGGGCTCCGTCAGCCAGGACGAACGTACCGGCATGTACATCATCGAGTTTACCGACCCCGAGCACCCGAGAGAAATATTTCTCGCAAAATCGCTGCGGGAACTTCGGAACCGGTCGCGTTGGACCCGATTAACCGAAACGAATCCGCAGCTCGACGAGATCAGGCTCGGCGTGTATGAGACGGTTCAATGGAGAAGTACCGACGGAAAAATCGTTGAAGGTCTGCTTGCAGTGCCGCTCGACCGGGAACCGGGACAGCGGCATCCGCTCATCGTCCAGATCCATGGCGGACCGGCGTCGGCATATATGAACAGCTTTCCCGGATCCTACGGCACATATACCCATGTCTTCACCGGCACGGGATATGCGGTTTTACAACCGAATTACAGGGGTTCGTCGAGTTACGGCGAGGAATTCCGCATGGAAATTGCAGGTGACTATTTCCGCCAGGCTTATGATGACATTCTCACCGGAGTTGATTATCTTATCGGGCGGGGCATCGCTCACCCCGATTCGCTGGGAATGATGGGATGGAGCGCCGGCGGTCATTGGTCGAACTGGACGATGACCCAAACCGATCGCTTTAAAGCCTTTTCAACCGGTGCCGGTGCGGTCAACTGGATTTCGCTTTATGCGCAAACGGACGTGCAGGCCGCCCGAGAATTCTATTTCCAGGGTACACCTTACGAGAACTGGGATCATTACGTAGAGGTATCCCCGCTCCGGTACATCCTGAACGCTTCGACGCCGACGCTCATTCATTTCGGCGAAGACGACCGCCGGATTCCCAGACCGCAGGGTGATGAACTCTATATGGCGCTTGTCAAGCAGGGTATTCCCGTCGAATACATCGTGTATCCCGAGATGCCCCACGGTCTGACCAAACCGAAATACCAGTATGTGAAAATGGTGTCGGAATTTAACTGGTTCGAGAAATGGATCCGCGGCAAGGAAACATGGATCGATTGGAATGAGATCCTCCAATAACGGTTAGCCGGTTCATCGGGAACCGGATGAGCATCAAGCAAGGAGCTTCGCGAGTGGATTATTCGAACGGAATAAAATTAAGCTATTCGATCGTCGGCGATCCGGCTACCGAACGGGTGAAATGGTTCATCGACGGTATACATGATAAGCTTCGGGAGAAGGGCCATATCTACCACCCGGAACCGGGAGACGAAACAGGCCTGATTCTCAATCTCGTAGACGACGTTTCTCCCCGTCCTTTCCGGAGAAAATCCCAGAGCGTTTTCGTCGTCTCGATACTCGAAGGAGCGCCTCCCGAAGGACATGTCCTGCAGACGACCTATCCGCACCTGCTGAAGAATATCTCGAACCTTCTCATCTATCATACCGGACAGGAAGCCGGGCTGCGTACCTACTTCATCACTCCCGAACAGGGGTATCCGCATGTGAGCTATCGCAACGGAGATGCGGAACGGTACTTCGAGGACGCATATCAGCGAATCGCACCGGTCGCCTGTTCACGTTTTGTCATCAACAATGAATTTATTCGGGATCTCCCGGGCGAGCTCGCCGGCGGTACCGAGAAGACCAGACAGCTCTACGCCGCGGGGAAAAAGCTCGATGAGATGGATCTGCTCCCGAACGTCATCAAGATCGAACAGCTTCTGAGCGAAGACGCATTGCGGCAACTCTGGCGTCTATACAGGGTGGGAGGAATGAGTTACGGCAATCTGAGCGTTCGTCACGATGCAAAGACATTCTGGATGAGCGCTTCCGGGGTCGACAAATCGGATCTCCGGGTCGTCGGCGAGCATATTCATCTGGTGAAGGGATACTTTCCGGAGAAGAAAGCGATCCTGGTGAGCGTACCGAAACATATCACACGGCCGGTCCGGGTATCCGTTGATGCAATCGAACACTGGATGGTGTACACGGAAAATCCCGGCGTCGGAGCGATCATACATGCTCATTGCTGGGTCGACGACGAGGCAACTCGGGCGTCGGCGCATACCGTCGCCTTCACGAGGACATCATATCCATGCGGCACGGTGGAACTCGGAGAAGACACGGCAGCCGTGATACGAGGCGCTCCCGACCCGGCACGGGTCGTTGTCTGCCAGAAAAATCACGGCATCGTGATTACGGGAAAAGACCTGACGGATATCTTCGAGCGCATCGAAAGCGGCGCTATACGCATACTGAAACAGATTGAAATGACCTGAGCACGGATTACCGAACAATGCATTTCCGGATTCTTTAGTTCATGACAAACTTATACACGCTCCTCTCTGGAAAAGGCGCCTATGCCCCCGTCGGAAATATACTCGAAACTCTGACGCCGGAACAGGCGGGTTACAAACATCAGACCTATCCGCACACCATCTACCAGGAACTGTGGCATATCGTTTTCTGGCAGAATTATCTGCTCAACTGCGCGCGCGGCATGGAAGTCCACTCGCCTGAACACGCCTCAGGTTCCTGGCCTGAGAAACCGGTACCGAAAAACCGTTCGGAGTGGGAAGATCTGGTCGGGAATTTTTTTAAAGGGATCGACGAGGCGAGAAAGCTGGCGGATAATAAATCGGAACTCGATAAGCAGGGGAGCATACGCTATTCCATCCGGGACGCGCTCGAGAATATTGCAGTTCATAATGCCTATCACTTTGCAAAGATCGTATGCATCCGGCAACTCATGGACATTTGGCCTCCTCCATCGGGCGGGGACACCTGGTGAAATGAATGGCAGGTGATTCCGGATGTGTCCGTATCCCCGGCAGAGCGAGAGGCGGTTCCATCGGGGACGTGAGTCACGTTTACTCTCCTACCACATAAAAAAACCGCAGAAATCGCAGAGGATCCTCGTACATAGCTCACGCACGGTATCTGCGAAATCTGCGGCTGTCAGTCAGAGCGCGGCGTTGACAACATGCCTCATTCCGGTAAAGCAAACAGCGCACACACGGTCTTCCGCCGCTTACAGCATACCGCTTACCTCGTACATCCTACAGCAGCATTTCAAACGATAACCACCATCGATGAATCTTCGGGAGATGTTCGAGATCCGGTTCAACCAGTGAATTTATACCGAGTGACTTCGTGAGATGCAGTTTCAATCCGAGAATTCCGGTGGTCGTTGTTTCCGTGAGCCGTTCGCGCGGTTGCGTGTACCGCTCGGCGATCATCTCCACCCTCGTCGTAACGCCGTCCAGGGTACGCTCGCGGAACCGGAGATATGCGGTGGTGACGTCGTCGATCGTCCAGCCGCGCAGCTTCCGGTTGATGCCGGCGGTAAGATCGAATTTTTCCGACAGCTTCGCGTGCAGCACGATCGGTATCTGGAGCGTCATGCGGTCGGCCTCGAACTCCCACACCAGATCCTTATCCTCCGTCCGGAAATCATAATATGAATACTGCCATGATCCGGTGCTCTCATAATCGCTGAGCCAGGTGGCGAGCACCGTCTCCCTGGTCTCCACCGAAGTCTTCTCGACGATCCCCGTGAATCCAAACTCCAATCTGAGCAGATCGGTGAGCTGCCATTGATACGCGAGCATAAGATGCGTTATGGAGCGCCCGCGCGTACCGGCGCCGGAGCGATCGTCCCTGACGAATCCGAGAGAACGGTAACTCGAGCTCCAATCGGTAGATTCCCAGTATGAAGCGTAATAGGAAGTATCCCTGATGGATGAGCTGTTCACGAGATCCACGTCCGTGCTCCGGGTTGCGACATTCAGCAGGAGCCGGTTCTTTTCGGATACATAGTAGGTCACATCGATGCCTCCGTACCATGTCTTTCCCTCCTGGTCCCACCGCTGCAGGGTACGGGAATCCATGTAATTATTCCACCAGTTGGTCTGCGTCTGGGCTGCATTCCGATCGTACCGGTAGTAATAGGTTCGATCGAGGTTTTGCGACCCGCTTCCGGTCAGATAGCCGGCCGTGGCGCCGATTCGCATCTCGGTGCCAGAGCTGATGCTGACGCCGCCTGAGAAGTCGAAGTGGCTGTAGGATTGATCGCGATCTTCCCAGTGCATCGATCTCGAGATATCGTTCTGTCCGTAGTAGTTGTCCTGTACGTAGTTGTTTCCCTGCGAGCCGTCCCGGTCAAGGGTCACGCCGCTCACCCGTACCCCGGCGCGAAACCCTCCGACCGGTTCAATGCCGAGAAAGAACGAGTAGCGATGCCCCTGGTGATGCATGAAATCCGACCCGGAATAGCGGTCGATCACCGGAAGGTTTTCCACCCCCGCTGCCCGCGCTCCATCCGCCATGTAGCCGAATTCCGATCTGTAGATATCAGCGGGTACTGAGTAATACCGCTCGTCGGTATAGACCAGTTGATACGACGCTCCCATGAATAAATTGAGCGAATTCAGAAACGAGGGGTGTATGAGGAATGCGGCGGAGAAAAACGGTTCCGGCTCCTCGCGGGTTTGCATATACCACCTCGGATCGATGAACATCGGAGAGATCCGGCCGACCGAAGCCCAATCGTAGGTGCGGTTTCCCCAATAATAATCGATCACCTTCGGATGCTGCCGGCCCCCTCTGAAATCGAAATATAGATATGTCGGCATCTTCTCCCGCTCGGGAAAGAGAGCAGGATTCAGATTCAGATTTGAGAGCGGATTATCCATAAATCCGGGCGGGACGTCCCGGAACGATTTGATGCCGAAGGGATTCAGGTGATACGGATTATAAAACAGATCTGATTGTTCGAAAGTCTTTTCTAGCGCCCGTTCGCCCCAGTACTGCGAAAAGGCGAGAGAGGGAAGAAGTGCAAACATCACGACCAACGTCAGATAACGCATAGTCACACTCCATTCTCTTTATTCAATGGATAGATTGCATCCAAAACCCGAGAATCTAATGAATAGATACCGTATGCGGGACAAATTACCTATATGTTCCGGAATCAGGGTCGGAGGGCCGAGCCCGCATGGATAGGCCGGTAATCCGCATGTCGATGAGCTTCATTACTATTTTAAGCGATTCGTCGTACACGAGGAAGTTGAGGGTGATCGTGCGGATAGGGGGTCTACGGCATTTTCTACGGCCGGTGCGATTTCGGCATTCCGGGCTTCGGATTTGAAAACAGATACGTGTAAAGAAAGTGAAGTCAGCCGGGTGATCCCGGTAAATCCGTTGGCTCTTCCGCCCCCTCAATAAACGGCTCCTCTTTCACCCGCTGCAGCAGGATCAATCCCACAATAAAAAATAAACCGACTGAGAGAACGGCGACGCGTTGGTTGACCATCGAAGAGAGCAGGCCGAACAGGAGGGGACCCAGGATTGCGGATGACTTACCAAAGAACGAATAAAAACCGAAGAATTCCGTCTTCTTGTGCAGCGGAATGATCGTGCTCATGAGACTCCGGCTCGTCGACTGCGAGGACCCCATTGCCGCCCCCGCGATCAGACCGACGACGTAAAACCAAAGCTTATCCGTCGTAAAGTATGCGATGAGCACAACGGCGATCCACATGAGGAGCGTAAGCGAGAGAGTTCTCTTTCTGCCGATGCTGTCGGAGAGAATTCCGAACGCGGCGGAACCGACGATCGCGGTGGTCTGTACGGTTATAAAGAACAGCAGGATCTCGACGATGGTGAACCCGAGAGTCGTGCGCGCATATATGGACGCAAATATAATCACCGTATGCACGCCGTCCATATAGATGAAGAAGCTGATGAGAAATTTCCCGACGTTCCCGTACGTGCGGAGATTCCGTATGGTCTCTTTTACCCGGCCAATGCCGATTTGCAGATACGATTCGGTTCGGTAAATCTTTTTCCGGGAATCGGGAAGCACGAAGAAGAAGGGAAGTGCGAAAACGAAAAAGAAGACGGCAGCGAGGACAAAGCTGAGCCGGACATTGTGCAGATTCTCCGGAACGAACTCGCCCTGCAGCAGCGGATAGGCGATGATCAGCGTGATAAGCGAACCGACATATCCCATCGCGAATCCATACCCGGACACCCTGCCGTAGCTGCGTTCGTTCGAGATCTCGGGAAGAAACGCATCGTAGAAAACGAGTCCGGCTTCGAAGCCGATGTTCGCCAGGATAAGCAGAAACATGGCGAGGGCGATATCGCCCTCGCCGACGAAGTACAACAGCGCAGTCGCGAGGATGCAGAGAAGCGTAAAATACAGGAGGAATCTCTTCTTGCCGGCGGAATGATCCGCGATCGCGCCCAGCACGGGCGAAATTGCCGCGGTTATGAGCATCGATATGCTGAACGCCGAACCCCACAGGAAGTCCGCATCGGGACGGTCTGCTGCAACGATTGTGGTGAAGTATACCGGAAAAGCGACCGTCAGCATGAGTACGGAGAACGATGTGTTGGCGAAATCGAAGAGCGCCCAGATGAAAATCTGGAATCGCGAAGCGCTCCGTTCCGGTCCCGGTGCCCGACGGAAGAAGGAAATCACGGAGTTTTTTTCTTGGGTTCTTTCGGCTTGGGATTGTGTACCGATATATCGATCAGGCCTCTGCCGCTCTTATGCAGTCTGTTTTCCTTCTTCAGGCGGTCGAGTACCGCATCGAGAATTCCGTTGACGAACTTGTCGCTTTTTTCGGTGCTGAATCGCTTAGCTATTTCTATCGCTTCGTTGATCGATACTTTCGGAGGGATGTCGTCGAAATAGAGAAGCTCGCAGATGGTCATCCTGAGAAGGAGTTTATCTATCAGAGCGATCCGATCAAATTCCCAGTTGTCCGCCTGGATGCGGATCATCTCGTCGGTTTCCGCTTTCGATTGCAGACATTTTAAGAACAGATCGCACGCGAAGATATACGCCTCTTCATCGTCCCGCAGTTCCCGCAGAGTGTTCTCGATCACCCGGTCGGGCGGGTCTTCGGTGAGTTCGATGGCGTACAGTGCCTGCAGCGTTTTTTCGCGTACGATACGTCGTTTGTATGGCATGTGATGAATATACAAAAACCGTCCGTCAGATGGTAGTCGGGGAATCGCGTGATTGCCGGGTGAGCTTTATCGGCATCTGAGTTAGCGGGGTTAATAAATACCGGAGACGGAATCCGGACGCCCGGTTCCGTCTCCGGTGAAATGAATTACCGGCGTGTTGCGGTCTCGCTCAGTCTGCCGGTGAAGGTGGATTTCCCGGCGTAGATCTGTTTAACGTGGCTTATGGCGCGGATTCGATCTTCCGCAAGCCGACTTGCCGCTTCGTGGGTTGTGATCTTATGTTCGTTCGCAATGGTAATGATCTGTTTGATACGGGTGTAAATTGTCTCGGCCTGATTCAACGCCCGCTCCTGGTTATAGCCTTCGAATTCGTTCGCAACGTTAATCAATCCCCCCGCATTGATGGCATAGTCGGGCGCATAGAGGATTCCCTTGTCGACGAGCACATGTGCATGCTTGTTTTCGTCGAGAAGCTGGTTGTTGGCACCGCCGGCGATGATCTTGAATCTGAATTTCGGTATGGTGTCGTCGTTGATGATTCCGCCGAGTGCGCAGGGGGCGAAGATATCCGCCTCCACTTCGTAGATCTTCTCCGCATCGACCGCCTTTGCGCCGGTTCTGGAAACGACCTCCTTGACTTTCTCCGTGTATATATCGGAGATGAAAATCTCGGCCCCTTCTTTCGTGAGATGATCGCAGAGATAACTCGCCACGTGTCCCGCCCCCTGTACGGCGATTTTTTTACCTTTGAGGGAATCGTTCCCATAGACTACCTGGGCGCAGGCTTTGATGCCGACGTAGACGCCGTATGCGGTTACCGGCGAAGGATCGCCGCTCCCTCCGAGCTGCCGCGATATTCCGGTAACGTACTTGGTCTCCATCCTCACGTATTCCATATCCAGGACATCCGTGCCGACATCTTCAGCGGTAATGTATCTGCCGGCGAGTCCTTCCACGAAGCGGCCGAAATAACGGAACAGTTCCTCCGATTTATCCTTATTCGGGTCGCCTATGATGACGGCTTTCCCACCCCCCAGGTTCAGCCCCGCTACCGAAGCTTTATACGTCATTCCCCGTGATAGTCGAAGCACGTCTTTCAACGCTTCTTCGACCGATTTGTAAATCCACATCCGCGTTCCGCCCAATGCGGGTCCGAGCGATGTATCGTGAATGGCGATGATGGCTTTTAGTCCCACCAGTTTGTTGGAGCATAGCACTACCTGTTCATGATCGGTTTTTTCGATAAGCTCGAATATCTCCATAACATTTTCTCCGTTCTAGTTGTACGTATATGGGAGCGGTATGGGAAGTATGTTTTCCATGTTTTGGAACAGACATACATTCTTATCCGTCGGGATAGCAACAGCGATGTAACGATAGAGGATTTTGACCATACAGGTGAGTTTCTGAGGCCGCAGGGGTTGTTTATTAAATGGTAAAGTACAAAAAAAGTTTCTGATTGGCAAGGAAACCTGTATGCACAGAATGCGGTAAATGATTATTTGAAAACAAATTACGGGGAAGGTAGGGTTGCGTTATGCCGCGTTTCTCTTTTGCGATTCGATAAGCCGCCAGAAGAGTTCCGTACACGCATCGATACCGTCGCCCGTCGCGGAAGAGAGTATCAGTACCGGTACCTCTTTTCCGAAGCGCAGCTTTCTGAGCTTATCCGCTTTCGTTTTGTCGATAAGGTCCGACTTGGTAAAGACGATCGCCTTCGTTTTATCGAGGATGGCCGGGTTATACCGGCGCAGCTCGTTTAACAACAGGTCATACGTTGACTTCGGTTTCTCATCGGTCGCTTCTATCAGGAAAGCCAGTACCGAGGTACGCTCGATGTGTTTCAGAAAGCGGACGCCGAGCCCCTTTCCCCGATGAGCGCCTTCGATAAGTCCGGGTATATCGGCGACGGTAAATGATTTAAAGTTATCAACTCTGACGATGCCGAGATTCGGTACGAGGGTGGTGAACGGGTAGTCTGCGATTTTCGGTTTAGCAGCTGAGATCCTCGAGATGAGAGTCGATTTCCCCGCATTGGGCAGACCAACGAGTCCGACATCGGCGAGAAGCTTGAGTTCGAGCACTATCTCCCTGGATTCGCCCGGTAATCCGGGTTCGGCGCGACGAGGGGCGCGATTGGTGCTGGTTGCAAACTCTGCATTTCCTCTTCCTCCTTTACCTCCCTTCGCGGCAACGATGGTCTCTCCATGTTCAGTCATGTCTGCAATAATCTCGCCGGTTCCGGAATCGCTCACTACGGTTCCCACCGGGACACGCAGCGTTATGTCGGCGCCGCGTTTCCCCTCTTTGTTGGAGCCTTTCCCATGATCACCGCGGGTTGCATTATAAGTGCGCTTGTAATGGTAGTCGAGCAGGGTGGCGAGATTTTTGTCTGCACTTATGAGAACGCTTCCGCCGTTGCCGCCGTTGCCGCCGTTCGGTCCCCCTTTGGGGACGAATTTCTCCCTGCGGAAACTGACGCAGCCTCTTCCGCCGTGCCCCCCTTCAACAGTTATGTCCGCGGTATCAATAAATTTCATAGGTATGGATTGAACCGATTATTTTCCATCTTCCGATCCCCCCTCATCCGTCAGCTACTTCCTCGTCCTGAGCGCGCTAAACCGGCTGTATACCTTATCGGTGAAGAAGACCGAATCGGACGAGTACGGATCGACGCCGTTCATCAGGAATATCTCATCGATATAGAGTGAGGCCTCTTTCCATGACGTCATATTGTCGAGCGTATGGATGATCACATTATAATAAGCCGAATCGCCGTTGAAGAGTTTTCTGATAAATCTCTTCCGCTCATCCTCGTCGATCAGCATTTCCAGCGATGAGTATGGCAACGAAGAAGGCGCCCTGTGCTCCGGTTCCCCAGCGTCCTTGTCGGATGTGATCTCCTCATCGAGTTCCGGCGCGTCAAGCGGCCGTTCCTCCGCGATCGGCGGAGATTGAGGTATCGGCGGTTTTTTCGGAATAAATAATTCGTCCGTTTCGAACGAGGTTTTCTCCGCATCCGTCTGTGCGATGGGTTCCTCTTCGGAAGATTCCTCCTCCGCTGCCGTGGGTTCGTCTGGCGGCACGACTTCATCTGCCTCCGGCTCGTCGGTAACTATGTCGTCCGATGGGGAAGGGCGATCGACATCATATTCCGGAGAAGTATCCTCGTCATCGACGGGTTCTTCCGCTTCGATCTCCCCGGCAGCGTATTCCCCGATCGCGTCCTGACTTTCCGAGTCTATATACCCGGATTCGTCATCGGACGGTACTTCCTCTTTGGCCGCAATCTCTTCCCCGGCCTCTGCTTCTTCGGTAAATTCCTCTTCGGAGAGAATTTCGTCCGATTCCGTGTCGGTAGCGGAATCTTCTATCTCTTCCGTGGAGGGCTCGATTCCGTACTCCTCTCCGACGGTTTCATCGATCGATTGGTCTTGTTCGTCCGAGGGAGCGTGCATGTCCGCATCATCGGTTAATACCGGTGTTTCGAATTCCTCTTCGAGATCGGGAATGATCGAACGTTCGTCGATCTCTTCTTCGGAGATCCTATCGGGAGTCGGATCGAGCTCTTCCTGAATTATGGTTTCCGTCGACTCATCCTCAGTTGCATCGTCCGCCGCAGATGCGAATTCTTCTTCGTGTAACTTCCCGGAATCCGATTCGGGTTCGTATTCTATCGGCGATTCAGTTTCCTCCGCTGCCTCAGTGGGTCGTCCGTCTCTCTCCGGAGCGTCCGTATCGTGCCCGATCTCATCCGGAGTTTCCGTCTCAGAAATCAGAGTCTCATCCTCCGATACGAAGTCGTCCGGTGTCTGCTCATCGAATGCCGGCTCCGTTTCTGCGGCTTCTTCGGTCGATTCAGGGGATGCTTCGGTTTCCGTATCGACGGGGGATTCTGCTTCACCGGCATCGGTTTCGGTATCCTCTACCGGAGTCAGCGGAGGCGGCGCCTGGGCGAGCACTGTCACCAAGTCGATCGGCGAGATCTTATCGATCTTTTTATCTTTCAGGTTCTTTTTCAGATACTGCCTGATCGCGTGGAATCCTTTATCGGCGAAGAAGAGACTGAGTGCGTGTTCGGGTATAGCGCCATTGCCGTCCGTCCGCCCGTATTCGATAAAGCTTGAGAGAGGTTGGAGGATTTTTACATAATCCTCCGCTCCTGAATCCGAAAATATGAGTCTGTCGATCTTCGCGGTGAGGTCGGTAAATTGTTCGCGGGAAATGGAGAACATCCTGTGCTTCTCGATATACCGGAGCATGATCTCAGGATAATAGTCGTATGCCGAAAAGAAGATGAACCCCTGCTTGAGTTCGCGGATCGGTATGGTCTGAGAATCCTGAAAGAAAAATTCCCGCATCGTCCAGCGCGGTTTGCAGAGAAAATTGAACGTGAAAAACACCGCATCGGTGAGGACCGAGGTGAACGTATCTTTGTCGAAATTGAAGTGGCTCGGCAGCAGAAGATCGATCTCTTTCCGGAGGGTTTCAATCTCATTTGCGGGTTTGGTTTTCACCGGCTGGGCGGCCGTCCGGTCCTGCTGGAGGTAGACGTAACCGCGGTAATAAACCTTGATCGCATTGTGTATCGGGGATGAAAGGATCGTACGCAGCGTGACATTGCGCTTGCTGCCGAGCACGATATCCGAAACTTTACGGATGATATGTTCGGTCTCGTAATTGAACATTGAATTCTGCCCCTTGTCTAATTGGATTTTATACTAAGCATCGATGCAGGAGAATTAAAACCGGATCGCAGAGCTGCGAAGAGCTCATGAACCGTGGCGTCTATCCGGTTCCTATTGTGTACTCTCTTTGTTCACATTCCTCACGCGTTCGATCTCTCTCCGTGCCGCCGCTTTATATGTTTGATCGATCCCGCGCGCGTCGATGATTCGCTGATACATTGCGATGGCTTCGCCCGACTGACCGAGCTGTTCATATGATTGACCCGCCATGTAAAAAGCCGTTGCGGTCCAGTCGAGCTGGGACGTCCGGGGGTCGAGTCTGGAGACGGTCAAAAACTCGGATATCGCCCGGCGGTAATTGCCCATCATATGGTACGAATCTCCGGTATAGTAGCGAAGCTCCGCCTCGAGTTCGCGGTCGGCGGTGAGGATGAGCGCCTGGAATACCTCGACGGATCTCTCGAAATTCCGCGCCCGTTGGTGCAGCGTTCCGATCTTCACGCGCATTCCGGGGACGGCATCGTCGCGGGGATATCGACGGATAAATTCCTCGGTGAGTTCCAAAGCCGGCTCGAAGAAACCGATCTCCTCGTACGCCGTGATCATGTTCGACAGGGTATAATACATGAGCTCGTCGTCGTGCGATGCATGCTCTATGATGAACCGGAACTCATCGATCGCCTCGACGACTTTTTGCTGCCGCAACAATAATCCTCCGTAGGCGAGACGTACCTGAGGAAGAATGCCGGCTCGGGGATATTGCTTCAGGATCTCCTCGTATTTCTGCTGCGCATTGGACAATCTGCCTACCGCTTCCCATGTTCGGCCGAGATAAAAGTGTGCGGAAGGCGCGATTTCCGAGTTCCCGTGCTGTTGGAGAAACCGCTGGAACGCAGCCGCGGCATTGTCGTATGAACGGGAACGGAACAGATGCATCGCCGCTTCGAGTTCGAATTCGATGACCGCGTTCCGGTCGCCGGGATATGCCGCGGCGTATGTCTGCGATCGTTGGCGTGCTGCGTCGGTCCTTCCGGCCCGGTAGAGAGAGACAATCGCTCTCGATTCATAGTTCCTTTTCTCTGTTTCTGCAGCGGTACTTGACGCGAGGCGGGTGTAATGCTGTGCAGCCTGCGGATACCGCCGATTGGCAAACAACAGATCCGCGATCTCGGGGGTCGTCTGTCCCTCGGTCAGCGTCTCTCCGGCGATCCGGTAGTACCGTTCCGAAACAAGATGGTCGCCACGCTTGCGGTATAATTCGCCAAGCATGAGCGCCGCTTTACCCGTCTCCGCCGGCAGACCGTCTCTGCCGACGGCGATGAAGCGCGAGAAAAGCTCCATTGCTCTGTCAGTTTTCCGCAGTCGATACGCGCTCATAGCCGCGGGGTAGAGAAGCCGTGTTGGGTCTATCGCTGAACCGAAGGGATCGTGGTCGGCGGCTTCGATCAATCCGGCGAGAAGTCCGAATGCCTCCTCGTCCTTCCCCTCGCGGTACAGCGACAGGGCGAGCGAAACGCGGGCTTCGCCGATCCGTGAATGGTAAGGGAATCTCCCTGCGATCCTGCCGAAATAGTCGGACGCGGCTGAGAACGACGACTGTGCGATTGCGGTCTCGCCGAGCGAGAACAGCACACCGGTAATCTCTGTTCCGTCGGGATGTCGGCGCGCATATTCGGTGAGCGAGCCAAGTGCGGCGGATGTATCTCCGAGATCGAAATGAAGTCGTGCAAGCCTCAGTTTCGCGTGTGCGGCGAATGAGCTGTTCTGATACCTTCCCGACAGATCGCGATAACGCTCGATCGCCTGCTTCTGATCTCCGATAGAATCGAGTTTCTCAGCGAGATAGAAGGCGACGCGGTCTCCGAACTCCGGCCGGCGGTATGTCTGCAAGTACCGTTCGGCGGCGGCTATGAACTCGGCAGGTCCGGCAACGTCTCTCAGCACATCGAGATAGTAATAGGATATCGTTTCGGCATGCGGCGACCTGGGATTTTGTTCGATGAGATTTCTCAGCTGCGACATCGCTTCGGATCGGAGGGCTTCCGATAACGGAGCCATCCGGTAAAGAGAATACGCGTATCGGTATACCGCCTCTCCCTGTTTGTCGGGGGGAAGATCAAGCGATAACGCGACCGCAAACTGCCGTGCAGCTTCGGGATATTGTTTGAGTTTATCGAGATATATTTCTCCGAGCCGGTAGGCGAGTTCTCCTCGAGGTGCACCGCCTATCATTTCGCTCATCAGGAGTGTAATGCTCTGAAATCCGCCGTCGCGGTCCAGCATATGGTGAAGTTCGATCTTCTCTTTGAGATCCGTAGCCGCCGGCAGCAGGTCGCTCCCCGGGAATCTGTTCGGAAACTCGGCGGCGAGGTGATGCGCCTGCGCATCGTTTCCGAGCTTCAAATTAAGATGTATCCTGCCGAAGAAGGCATCGTCGGCAAACCGGGAGGAGGGGAAACGGTACGCCAGTTCCTCGTATGCGGCGAGTCCTCTTCTATGGTCGCCGAGGTTCTCTTCGTAGAGACGTCCGAGACGGAACAGCGCTTCATGCGAAACGTCGTTGTCGGGGTAGGCATCGGTCAGCGTTCGCAGATGGATAACGGCTTCGGTGAAATCGCCCAACGCCTCCGCACTCAGCGCAGCTCTCGCGAGAGCTTTTTTACGCAGGGAATCGTCGCCGGCGTCGGTGAGACGTTTCCACCATTCGAGCGCTCCGCGGTGATCATTTACACGCTCAGCGCATTCCGCGGCGCCGCTCCATACCGCGATCAGTTCCTCAGGTGTCGATTCCGCAGAATATGTTCGGGCATACAGATCGAAGAATGTCAGCGCGCCCGAGTAGTCCCCGAGTTTCCGGTAAGAGGATGCGATTTCGAACAACGCCCGCCGTGTGAGGTCGAAATTCCGGAGCTGGGCAGCCAACTGCTGGCCTTCGCGGTACAATTCGACGGCATCATGGTAGGAACCGCGTGCGGCTGCAATCTCCGCTCTGCCGAAGATCGCATGCGGGTAGACGGTTGAGTTTCGGAAAGAGCGGGTGATCTCG
>CAZBUK010000029.1:0-41771 GCA_964495085.1 uncultured Ignavibacteriales bacterium | reverse complement strand
GGGGCTTGTAGTTGTACGATAGCGAGACCGTTTACGGTCTCGTGATATTAACATTCGGATGGTGAAGGTAGGGTTGGGGGTGAGGCTGCGAGGGAGAGCGAGATTCGCATAGTTCTGTCTCCCTGATTGGAGATGAGGCGTGTCGTAGGAGGCAGAATCTAATGCGGTCAACGTCTTTTTCAGTTAGCACTACTAACTCGTACGATTAATTCACCAGAGAAGGAGGAAACACATGACCGGATTACATCGTTTATCGTTGTTGGCGCTCGTTCTGGCAGCGCTGGCAACGCTTGCGCTTCCCGTATCGCAGATCAATTCGACGGTACACGACCGCGATATCGATCCCGCCGGCCGGTTCACGTTCGTCGTCGAGATAGACGGAATACCGGCGAGTGCGTTTCTGTCGGTATCCGGACTCGAAGCCGAGACCGAGCTCATCGAGTATAGGAGCGGCAACGACCGGACCGTCCGCAAGAAACCGGGACGCACGAAGTACGCCAATGTCGTCCTGCGACGGGGCTACACGGGGAACAGCGATCTTTGGAACTGGTACCAACAGGTGATCCGCGGGGAATTCGACCGCAAGAATATTTCGATCGTTCTCCTGAGAGCCAATCAAACGGAACTGGAACGGTATAATTTATACGAGGCATTCCCGGTCAGATATAAGAATTACGAACTCGACAGCAGCAAGGGGATGACTCCGGTCATAGAGGAAATAGAGCTCTCGTATGAATGGTTCGAGAAAGGATGATGAAAGCAAACGCACCGATCGACGGCGGTCCGCGTCGCAGCAGGCTCAGTGCATTCTTCGGAGGTCTGATCTGTCTAAGTCTGTCGATAACGGGTTTCTATATAGCATTCGGCGGATTCCCCGTTGAGGGGGGTATTCCTTTCCTCCCCGGTTCCGGGTACCAGCTTCTCGGCCGGGTTCTGATCGGTGCCGGCGCGCTGACAGTCTATGCGTTTTACGAATTTCTGATGCTCCGGAGGATAGGTTGAAGATAGTGGCCGGCGATAACAACTCAACCGGAATATTTCCTCCCGGCAAGATGAACCGATCGACGATGTCGGCATTTATATTCCTGGTAATCATCGGCGGGAGCAATGCCGTTGCGGTTCGGTTCAGCAACCAGGAACTGCCTCCGTTCTGGGGAGCCGCAACGCGGTTCGCCGTAACCGCAATTCTCTTCTGGATAATAGTTGCGGCGCGGAACATAGCACTACCGCGGGGGAGGGCACTTGCCGGATCTTTGCTGTACGGAATTCTGAGCGTGGGAGCGAGTTATGCATTTCTCTACTGGGGTCTGCTGACGGTCCAGGCGGGACTCGCCATGGTCGTACTCGCTTTTGTTCCACTGATGGCGTTTTTCTTCGCCATCTTGCATGGATTGGAACGTTTTCGATGGCAGGGACTCGCAGGCACGTTCATTGCGATCTCAGGGATACTGATCGGTATCGGAGGCAGCCTGAATGCGTCGCCTGCCGATATGCTGTCTCTCCTCGCCGTAGTCGCGGGCGCTGCATGTCTGGCGGAGGGAGCCGTTGTATTTAAACTCTTTCCGAAAACTCATCCGGTCGCTACGAATGCATTAGCCGTCAGTGTGGGAGCATTGATGCTCTTCGTCGTCTCAATGGTGGCCGGTGAAGAATGGAACCTGCCCGCTGAAGCAGACACGGTGCTCGCATTCATCTATCTGGTCTGCATCGGATCGGTGCTTTTATTCTATCTCTATCTGTATGTTCTAAGCCGGTGGACTGCTTCGGCGACTACATATTCGTTTCTCTTGTTTCCGATCGCGACCGTGATAATAGCCGCATGGCTCGCCGGCGAGGTTGTGACCGGTGCGTTCATTATAGGCAGTCTCTTCGTGCTGGCAGGCGTATGGCTCGGCGCTGTCCGAAGCTCAACCCCGGATCCGAATGCATGATCCTACAGCGCTTCCCGGTCCGAATTTACCTCGCCGGATTTTTTATGAAAAAGTGATAAAATCACTTGAGGGTCTGGATATGATTATCTATGTTTTCCTGCCGGGTATGGAAAGCACGCGGGCGATCCGCATTCGCAATGATGCGGGTCGTGCAGCGCTTCCGGAGTTAAAACAATTTCGAAATCGCCTGTTATTCATTCACTTATCATAACTATCAGGAGCCTAACAATGGGAGCACCGGTCGTACATTTTGAAATCATCGGTCCAAGCGGCGCCAAGCTGCAGGATTTCTACAGAAAACTCTTCGATTGGAAGATCGACAGCAATAATCCTATGAGTTATGGCCTGGTAGAAAAAGAGGAGAATGGAATCGGCGGGGGGATCAGCGCCCCGCAGCCGGGCCAGCCCGGTTTTGTGACGATTTATATCGAGGTTCCCGACACGGACGAGTATCTCAAGAAAGCCGAAGCGCTCGGCGGAAAGATTGTGATGCCGACTACGGTGATCCCCGAAATGGTAACGTTCGCGCTCTTCTCCGACATCGACGGGAACGTTGTCGGACTCGTAAAATCGGAACAAAAGTAAATCGGTCCGTTGATCCGACATGTAACAGGGAAGTTGATACGGTAAGCGGCTGAGAACGGTCCACAGGAGATCCCGGAACAGATTATATGAAGGAAACAAGCAGAGATCCCACGAGGAGGTTCTCCGACCGAGTCGCGTATTATACATCCTCCCGTCCGGGATATCCGGAAGGGGTGATCGATATCCTGCGCATCGAGACGGGATTCACTTCGGAATCTATCGTTGCGGATATCGGTTCAGGCACGGGAATATCGACCGAACTCTTTCTCAGGAACGGCAATGTGGTCTACGCCGTAGAACCGAATCCCGATATGCGAAGCGAGGCGGAACGCGTCCTCTCGCGTTACGAATCCTTCCGGAGCATCGACGGCACCGCCGAATCGACCACGCTTCCGGAAAAAAGTGTCGACTATATAGCCGCCGGACAGGCTTTCCATTGGTTCCATCCGGCGGGAGCGAAGCGCGAGTTCTCGCGTATTATCACATCCGGCGGGTGGGGCATTTTTATGTGGAATACCCGCCGGTTGGAAGCTACGGCGTTCCTTCGCGCCTATGAGGAGTTGCTGCAGCGCTTCGGGACCGATTACCGCGACATACAACATACCCGGAACGATAATCCGGTGCCGGTCGATATTTTTAAAAAACGTTCATACCAACGCCATGTTCTCTACAACGAGCAGCTTTTCGATCGCGAAGGACTGCAACGACGGCTGTTATCCTCGTCTTATGTACCCGCACCGGGTCAGCGGAACCACGAAGCAATGATGCAGGAGCTTGATATAATTTTTCATACCCATCAGGAACACGGCAAGGTGCGATTCGAATACGATACCGAGATCTTTCTCGGAAAACTCGGGTAGCGCTACAGATCCTTACCCGCTTATCATTTGCCGCTCATTCAGAGCGGGAATCAGGACCAAACATCTCAGAGATTCAATGCCATCCCAACTACAATCGTTCTCCTGCCGAAATAGCTGGAGATCTCCCGTCGTTCCGAATAATCGCGGCTGTAGGTATATCCGAAAAGATTTTGCACGTTCAGCACATTGAGGCATTCAAGGTAGAACACGGTGAAGTATCTCCCCATGATCCTATTGAAATACATCAGGCGGAAATCAAGCCGGTGGTAATCGCGGTAGCGGGCCGAATGCTGCGGCCCGTACAGAGGCTCGTAGACATCCGGTCCTGCATGGAGTATCGCGCCGGCAACCGGAGTGTACGGCCTGCCGGTTGCGTATTTATAATTAATGCCTGTACGGAGATCGTTCCGGATCGTATACTTTGCGATGAGGGTAAAGCTGTGCGTCACGTCGTATGAACTCGGCGCATACGACTCGTAGTCGAGCCACATCCGTTTGGTATCGATGTAGCCGTATGAGAGCCATCCGTCGATCTTCGGACTGAACCGCCCCTTCATAAGAACATCCACGCCGCGCGCGTAACCCCGGCCGCTGTTGTCGTAGTTCAATGACGGGTGCTCGAGGGGGAGGTCCGAGTATTCTTTATGATACGCTTCGATCCGCAGATTCGTATTTTCGCCCGGGGAAAAGTCGTAAGCGGCGATATAGTGCGCCGCTTTCATGGGTTTCAGGTCGGGATTTCCGTTCGCCGGATCGTATAATCTCGGATCCGGATTCTGCCGGAATATCCCCCACGATAATCGTATCGTTGAATGATCGCCGAGCAGATAACCGGCGCTGAACCGCGGATCGAGCCATGAACTGCCGATCTCGTTGATGCGGTCGAATCTGACACCGCCGATGACGAAGAGACCGTCCAGACCCGGAATCCGGACGTATTCAATTTCCCCATACAAGCCGACCCGCGTTCCTCCCAGGCTTACATCGAGCGACGTTCGTTCCGCACCGGGACGGAGATCGTAGTCGTTGTCGGGTATGGTACCCAGGTAGCGGAACGTTCGCTTCTCGGCCTCTCCGCCGAAAAGCAATCTGTATGATTGGCCGGGTTCATAGACCGCGTCGCTTCTGAATTTCGACACTTCGTCGATACGCTCGAGATCGAGCACGCCGAGTTTCCACTCGCCGGTGTATCTGTTCGTAGAGACGGACGAGCGGACCAGCAGGCTGCCGGTCACCATATCGCTGTGCTGAAGATTCACGAGATAATTCTTCGACGCTCCCTCAAACGCTCCGCTGTATTCGGGTCTGTCGATTTTCACCCCTTGTCTGTCGTCCGCGAAGAGCGCATATACCTTCGCGCGGCCGGTGTCGGAATACCTCCCGGAGAGCAGCAAGCTTGCATCGCGGGATTCCGGTATCAGCGTGAATTCGTTCTGCGTGCCATGCAGCACCATCAGCGGTTTCGTATAGGTCTGCCGGGCGTCGAACCGGAATCCGAACTTCTCGCGTGCAACAGGAATATGCGCGCTGAATCCCGCGCCCGCAAGGTTCACGCCGATATTATATGCCGGATTGACCGGCTCGTTCGCCGATTGGATATCGAGCACCCCGGAGAGTACGTTTCCGTATTTTGCCGAAAACCCTCCGCTCGAAAAATACATACTTTTGACGATGTTCGTATTCAGGTTCGAAAATAAGCCGCCGTAAGCCGATTCGTACGTATACGGATGATAGAGGGACGCCTGATCGAACAGCGTGACCGTCTCGGTGGGATCCCCTCCGCGTACATAGAGCTCCGCGCTCTCCGAAACCTGGGTGAGTCCGGGAAGGGTCTTCAGCGTCTGAAAAATATCCGCGGCCCCGCCGGGGGTCATGAGTATTTCCATCGGCGTAAGCACGACCCCCTTCCCCTCCTCGGTTCCGTAAGAGCTTGCGCTCACGACAACCGTTTGGGTCTCGATGACGGTACTCTGCAAAAAGATTTCGAAATGAACGTCCTCGCCTGCCGTCAGCGAAATGATGCTCGAATATTGCCGGTATCCGACCATACTTGCGATCAGCTCGACGTCTCCGGTTGCATTCGTCGAGAACCGGAAGTTCCCATGCTCGTCGGTCATCGTCCCGTCGAATGTACCGCCGATATATACATTCACGAACGGCAGCGGTTCGCGGGTATCGCCGGTGATCGTTCCGGTAAGCACTGCGGGGGATTGGGCGAATAGCCGTATGCAGCACAGTACATGAAGTAATATGATAAACCTGAGTTTCATATGAGCCTCGAAAAGTGATAAAGTGAAAGCTACTCCGTTCCTGCGATGGTTTTTTCCAGCGCCGGCAGCAGATTATGCTTCACCCATGCGAACTCCGGTTCGATCTCGAGAACTTTCCGGTACATCGCCAGCGCTTCGTCATACTGCTCTTCTTGTTCATAAGCACGGCCGAGCCAGATCAGAGCATCGGTATATCCCCAGGATGGAGCAAGCGGGTCGGAGTTCCTCTGTTCTTCAAACAAGTTGATCGCCGTCCTGTACGAGGTTATCGCCTCTTTCATTGACCCCCCGAAAAAGGCAGGGGTGTTGAATTTCTGAGTACCGTGCATAAGCCAGGCGCGCGGGTTTCCCTGATCGGTCTCCACTGCCTGTGCGGCGAGACTGTTCGCCTGCGGTCCGAGCGTCATTGCATGAGCCCAGTTCCTGCCGATCTTCAATCCGTATATTCCCGAAAGCAGCGACTGTACCTCCGGCCAACCGGGTTTCTTATCGAGGAGATGTTTCAACCTTGCTATCGTTTTATCTGCGAGCGGATCGAACTGATCGGTTTCACGACTGAAGTAGTAAGTCATCAATCTGTATTCGGCGTAGGAGAGATGGTACATCAGGAGAAGGTTTTCCGGATCGGTCGATAAAGCACGTTCAAACATGCTCATACCCTGCAAGAGGAGCTCTTTATTGAATCGCGCATTTCCCTGTTCGACGGTGTGTTTTGCTTCAGCAACGAAACGCTCGAGCTCCGATTGTCCAAACGCCGCGCTGAATGTTGTTATGCACAGTGCGAGAATAACGGCTACGGTTTTCATGGTAATTCCTCCTGGTGAGTAATGAATTGATTTTTAATGAGTTTAAAGACCGGACGTGAACGAACGCCGGTTTGAGTGTTCCGGTTGTTGTGCCGGACTGAAGTTCAATTCCCTTGATGATCCGGAATCGAGTGCCGAGGTAAGCACAATCCAGTGAAATACGGTTGTGATGATCGCCGCGGCGGTAACCCAATTGTAATCGGCGCCGGCACGGAATAATACGATCCCTGCAATCAGAAGAATCATCGATAAAGCGAGTTTTCCGGTTCGGGAGTTCGTCCAGGGAGACGGGGTCCACTCCTCGCCGCTGCGATATTCAGTAACCGCCCAGACTGCGGCGAGGCATGTGACCAACACACAAGGGACCATCAGTATCAAGAGCGACAGCGAGAAGCCGAGTCCCTCTCCCATGAACTGTGCATTCGATCCGCCGGTCACGGTCCCCGCGGTAATAACGGCCGTTACAGAGACATGCCATGCTATGAGTAGAATGAAGAATAGAGAGCGCCATCCGATGAGCCGGGCGATAAATATGGTGAGAACCATGACCATCAGGACCGCGAATATCCAGAACGGACCTTCCGTACCGGCGCCGGATATACCTATGATAGACCACCGGTATCCGTCGGGACGGGCGATGATACGGACGAGCGGCAGCCACGCGAAGAGTGTCGTGATCACCGTCCATATCATCACGATCGGGAGCACATATTTCTGTACTGTTTTCATACAAACCCTTTCTGCTATTGGCTAAAGGTTAATATTGTATTAAAGAACTTTGAATTATAAAGTATACCCATAAAAAAATAGCGCTAGCGATACTGATGTTTATATGCTCTGCGTATGTATTTCACATTTCTCAATAGCGTGCTGCTCATTTTTTCTTCGGCTCATACGTTCAACGAACAGGTTAAAAGCAGATGTCACACAATATGATTCCGTACCGGCAACTCTGAGCGCCGATACCGGCTACTTGCCGATCAGTTTTTCCAGTCGTTGAATGTACAACTCAAATGCTCTGTGTCCGGTATTCGTGATGCTGTATCTTGATGCGGGTTTCCGGTTGATAAAGGTTTTTTTCACGGTAATATATCCTACCTCCTCGAGTTTCCTGAGATGGACGCTGAGGTTCCCGTCGGTTGCCTGAATCTTCTCCTTTATGAACGTAAACTCCGCTTCATCGACGGTTACCAGGAGCGCCATGATAGCGAGCCGGATCCTCGAATGGATTACATCGTCCAGCTGCTGGTAATCGAAATCCTTCATACTCGGCTTTCCGTTGCCACGGTTTTTGATACCTCGTGTTTGCAGCGGATATAGACGACGATACCCGGGATAACCTGAAGTACGATCATCATGAGCGCGAACACCAACGCGGTATATAATCCCGGATAAACGAACATAACTGCGGCTCCGGCCCACCACGCGAATGCGAGATATCTGAACATGGAAAATCCGGTAACGTATCCGGTGGGGAAGTATCCGAGACCGAGGATAGACGCCGCCAATGCGGGGTGGAGATTTCCCAGAAATCCGTTCATCGAGAGGGTAATGATGACGCCAACCCATATCGCTCCGAGAAATTTTCCGGCAAGCGTTTCCGCCTGTTTTCTCTTTCGATCCTTCACCGCTCCCCAAACGGTCACGAGAATTCCGATGCCGAAGAGAATTCCCCAGATGAGCAGGATGTTCCCGGGAATACGATAGACCAGTGCGAAGTAATTAAAGATCATACCGGTTGCAATGAGTATACCCCAGACGATGAATCCCACGCCGTTGTCGACGATAATCTTTCTCCCCTCCTGCATGATGTTTTTAATGTAGGCGAGATCCTGTTGAGTTTCGAGCGTGGCCATGTCGGTAGATTCCTTCAATTATTTCAAGCCGATGTCGGCGATTCATGTGAAGCGCTCTGCTGCTTCCACCTGTTATGATAGATTATGCCCGGGACGATCTGAAATGCAATCATCATGAACGCAAATATCAGGAACTGATGCCAGCCGGGGTAATATGCGAGTGCGGCGCCGGCGATCCACCAGGCGAACGCCGCTATGCGCGTGAACGTATCCCGGTATATGGTCGCGGTAACGAAGTAGCCGATGCCGACGACGATAGCCATGAGCGGTATGATAGCCTGCCACTGAATCAACCCGCTTGGAACGATGATGAATCCTATCAGCGACATTGCGATGCCGCACGAGAGCCAGATCGAACCGAGCATTTTTCCGCTGAAGGTTATCGCGTGTGTTTTGGTTTTCCTTCGCAGTCCGGTCGTAAGCGAATATACCCAACCGGCGCCGATGAGAATTCCCCAGAGCAGTCCGGTGGAAATTCCAAGAGACCTCGGGAGATGAGCATACATAGCGAGCATTCCGACGGTAACCAGGATGCCCCAGGCGATCATCTCGTTGCCCCCCGTCGCGACAATCCTCCTGCTGTCGGCCATCACCTTCTTGATGAATTCGAGTTCCTGATGAGCCTGTTCTCGTTCCATAACGACCTCTAATGTGTATAAAGTACTTTATAATTTAAAGTGAATATACAATGCTGATAACCAAATGTCAAGTGGGTCGGGAATTTTTTTCGTTCAGCTAATCATACCTGAAGGTATAAATTCAGCCGATATTCTATCCGAAAATGCCATACAACTATATAAGATTATGGCCTATTTAAAATACTCTATTATGAAATGACGAATATTGGTCGGTCATCTGGCGGGGGAATAGCGGGAATAAAAAAAGCGGTTGCCGGCATGCTTTGCTATAGAAATGCCCTGGGGGAAGGGCATATTATCTATGCTCCGACATACCGGCAAACCGCTGAATCCGGTGTTATGCTTCGATCACTCAATAAGTACAAAGATAACAAAATTTTCTTAATTGAATAGAGGGGTATGAAATTTTTTTATGGAATAGCCTGAGAGTCCCATATTTCAGCGATTTTCGATGCGATCGATACATTTTCTTCAACATACAAAACCTGGAAATTATACCTTTTTAATAGCGCAGCGGCAATCGCGGATCGTCTGCCGCTTGAGCAATATATCGCCAGCGATTCGTTTGGCGGTAATTTTACCATATTCTCCAGGATACGAGTATGCGGCCTATTTATTGCATTTTTCACTCTTCCCGCCGCAAACTCCGAATATCGGCGCACATCCACCGGAGTTATCGAGTCCGGGCTTGACATTACCGCGATATCCTGAAAAGTCGTGCGGCCGACCTGTGCAAGTTCTCCACCCGACTCTCTATATAAATCCAGATCCTCTGGCGTCGCATATCCCAATATCTGATCCAATCCTACATTCACGAGATCCCGTACCGCAGTTTCCAGATTCTCATCCTGAACTATCAGATACACCGGTTTGTCAGCATCCGCGTAACAACCGGCGGTGGTATTGAATTGTCTGTCGAGCGGAGAAAGCAGAGATCCCGGAATATGTCCGTCGAGGAACCTGCGCCGGTTCCTGGTATCAATAAGCGTCACGTCCGTATTTCGTATGAATTGTCTCAACTCGTATGGATCGAGGCGAAGCGGCTGCGGTAAACTTCCGAGTATGTCGGGTCCAAGTTTATTGAGTTGTTTCATACGGGAAAAATAGAGAGGCGGTTCCGGCTGGTCGTTCAGGATATAGTTGACGAATTGCTCTTCGCTCTCCGTCAACGACAAAGCCATATTATATCTGAGTTCATATCCGACGGTGCTGTCGGGTACCGAACCGAGCGATTTACCGCACGCGCTTCCGGCTCCGTGGCCGGGCCAGATACGATGATACTCGGGAAGCCGCTTGAAGCTGAGTACCGATGTATATAACCGTTGTGCGGAGGGTTTCATAGTGTCTCGATAACCTGCTGCGGATTCCAGCAGATCGGGTCGACCGACATCGCCGACGAAAATGAAGTCGCCGGTGATATAGCCCATCGGCTCCGTTGCACCGCTTCCGCCGTCGACGACCGCGAACATTAAATGTTCGGGAGTATGTCCCGGCGTGTGAATCGCCCGTATCTCGATCCTGCCGATGAACAGGACGTCTCCATCCTTCAGAAGGCGGTATGCATACGAATTCTTAATTAGCCATTCGTATTTCCAATTGCGGTCTCCCTCGTCCGACGCATATACCTTGATACCCTGTGCCGCAAATTCCCGCAGGCCGGATACATAGTCTGCATGGATATGTGTTTCGGCGGCGGCAACAATTCTGAGTTTCTCCCTTTCTGCGATATCTATATACTGCATGATGTCGCGCATCGGGTCGATGACGATCGCTTCGCCGGTTTCCTCAGAACCGATCAGATAGGAGTACTGTGCGAGACGAGGTTCAAAGATCTGGCGGAAAAACATACACCTCCTCCTGAGTTATCACCGAAGATTTCGACGGTATCGCTTCGTTCGATCTATTTGAATAATCCGCTGGCTTATACACCCATGAACCGGGCATGCAGGTGATTACCTCCTATCTCCACTGAAAATTAAACTGCGCGAATCCACCTCCACATTTCCTTAAAACCCGGTTCCTTCCCGTACATCAGCATTCCTAATGCAAAAATCTTTCCGGCCGCTCTTCTGAAGAGCCAAGCCGTCCCGGTGAGCAGCACAACTGCTGTGAACACCTCCCACCAGAGAAGCCGATGTTCGCGAGTCCGACCCCCGTTATCCCGAGTATCTTACCGTCGATCCATGTCTGGGGCGAGATGGCGGAAACGATCTGCTCGGTCATGCGCTGTTGTTTCTCCCCCGTAATGCTTGTAAACTGGTAGGCGAAACCTATAAAGACGCCCCACAGCATGAAAACCACACAGGCCCCGGCAAGAATTTTTTCGACTGCCGTTGTGCTGCGTACGCCGGCTTCATGGATCTCGGTTTCGACGGTAAATGGCGCGAGGAGGGACTCGACGATATCTCCCGGTAGTCCCGATCTCTCGATCCACGTACTCCGCCGTATTTCGGTCATCTGGTCTTCGAGCGTCTTTGTCCACATCCGCTCGGAATGAACTATAAGCTTCCCCCGGTCGATGGATTCTACAATGAAAAGACCGTCGATTTCCTGTGCGCCGATCGATGCCAGAATTGAATCGGTCTCTTCCGCTGCGATCGGGCGGAGTTCGAACTGTTCCGCCAGCAGGGCATCGAGTGCAAGTTCGTATTCATTAAGTACGGCCAGTACCGGCTTTTCTTCCGTATCCTGTGAGACGAACCAGCCGAGCCCGAAAACGAATGCTCCGATCAGCAGCATATAGAACGCTCCTTTGAGCTCGTTCCTGATCTTGTAAAACCGTGTGAATTCCCATCGAGCTACTTCGAAGGTCAATTGCAATTTATTCATCGACTGCCATCAGTGTTGATAAAAAAATTAAGTACCGCTGCCTTTCCGCGGAGGGGAGGAAGATCGGATCGTGTGTAAAAAGATGTCATGCAGACTGACTCTCTCCGTTTGTATTCTCTCTACCTTGTACGCCGAGCCGAGAGTACGGAGCAGCTCGCCGAGTGACGCGCCTTCGGCAAGATACAGCTCATAAGCGGAGCCGTCCCGGTGCTGTATCTCGCGCAGCGACGGATGATTCGACAGCGATGAAATATCGGGATTCTCATCCGCGAAGACGACGGTGATCTTCTCGCTGAGTCCGCCCGCATGCCGAAGCTGGTCGAGCGGACCGGAGAGCACCTCTCTGCCGCGGTCGATCAGCAGGAACCTGTCGGCAATCCGCTCGACGAGCTGCATCTGGTGTGCGCTGAGCAGAACGGTGGTCCCGTTTCGCGCAAGCTCCCGGATGAGCTCCGAGAAGAGTTCCTGGTTTACGGGATCGAGTCCCGAAAAGGGTTCATCGAGCACCGCGAATGCCGGTTTGTGGAGAACCGCAGCGATGAATTGAATTTTCTGCTGATTGCCCTTCGACAAGGCTTGTATCTTCTCTTCCGATCTGTCTTTGAGTTCGAGTCGTTCGAGCCACGTGAGAGCCTGCCTGCGGGATTCCGTCCGTTCGAGACCGCGGATCGTCCCGAGATAGGTGAGGGTGCGGAGTATGGTGACATCCTGATAGAGGCCGCGGTCCTCCGGCAGATAACCGACTGCGGAGGCCGGGGGAACCGATGTACTACTGCTGTTGAAGGAGTAGGAGATCGAGCCGCTGTCCGGTTTCACGATATTCAAGAGCATCCTGACCATAGTCGTCTTTCCCGCACCGTTCGGACCGAGCAGGGCAAAGATTTCCCGCTCATGGATTCGGAATGTCAATCCGTCCACGGCCGTCACTGAGGTGAATCGTTTGACGACGTGTTCTGCCTGAAGAATCGGCTTCAACATAGATATCCGTTCGATTGCGCCGGCGGCACCAAGGTGTTGCCTCGGCTTGTCGATTTGCCTGTATAAGCTGCCGGTTTGTACCCGGTACGGGAAAACTGTTTTCCCCGGCGCCCGCTCATTTGATCTTGATAACAACCATGGTCATATCGTCGCGCTGTTCCTGCCGTCCGGTAAACTTCTGTGTTTCGGAGATTATGCCGCTCAGCAGTTCTTCCGCCGGAAGATGATGATACCTCTGCGCGGTTGCGAGCAGCCGTTCATTGCCGAATTCCTCCAGCTGTTTGTTGAGCGCCTCCGTGAACCCGTCGGTGTAGAAAATGAATACGTCGCCGGGTTCGTACTTCACGGTCATCTCTCTGATGGTGCTGTCGAAGATGTTTCCGCCGTCGAGGCCGAGCGCCATCCCTTTCGGATTCAGCATTTCGCTGTTGGCGAGCGACGATTTCCAGAGGATGACGGGATTATGTCCGGCGCGCGCCACCGTCAGCGATTTATCGCTCAGATCGAATATGCCGTATACCATGCTGATGAATGCGCCCCGTTCTGCACTTTCGAAGAACGTGCGGTTGACGTTCGCGAGGACATCCGTCGGACTCAGGGCAGCGCGTGCGGCAGTGCGGACAATTCCTTTCGTCAGGGTCATATAGAAGGATGCCTTCGTTCCCTTTCCCGAGACGTCGCCGATCACGACGCCGAACCTCGATGTATCGAGCGGAATAAAATCGTAATAATCTCCCCCCACCTCGTTTGCGGGGATGCACTTCGCGGCGACGTCGAGAACCGGTATGTCCGGTTTTACCCTCGGGAGGAAACTCATTTGCACTTCGCGGGCGATCTCGATCTCCCGCTGCAGGCGTTCCCGTTCGCTGATAACCCGCTGGAAGGAGGGAGCTATCGTACTGTAATCCATCTCCCTGTCTTTTATGAATATCGATCCGGCAGCGGCGACGTACAACGCACCCAGGAACAGTGCTATGTATATGCCGTTATGCAGAAAAAATGTATTCTCTGCGAAAAAGAGTACCGATCCCCACTCAAGCGTCATCGCCGTTGCGATCACGATGAAGACCGTTAACCCGTCGTAACGATGAAAGAAGTACAGGAGCGCAGCGCCGTAGAGCGTCAGTGCGGCGATGCCGAAGGGGAGCGGCTGGATGAATCCGCCATGTCCCAGTCCGTACAAAAGTGCGGCTCCGCCGATCGCGATCGCCGTCGAACCGGTTTTCCGGTACAATATAGCCGTGAGAGGGAAGACGAAGAACGTGAGCGTGAGGATACCGACATATCCCGACTGTGCGAGAATATACATCGACGGCGAGAACGAATTCAGGAAATTGAGCAGGTCGGAATCGTAGACGAACCTCACCCGAATAATTCCGGAAGCGGCTCCGAGCGATGCGAGCCAGACGGCGAATAGGGCAATTCCGATCGCCAGTCCCCGCAGTACTGCGGTACCGATGCGCGGATGAAAGACGTACCAGTTCCCGAAGAGATCGAAGGAGATGAATTTCTCCTTCCACGTTTCGCGGCCGAGAGATTCGCTGACCGCCCACCCGAGCGTGGATATTCCCCCGAAGACCAGCGCGACGAACGCGAACGAGATAAAATAGTACCACTCGGTATCGTACTGTATGAACACGAACAACTGAATGCCGTAGACGATGGTGATGAAGACCCCGACATAGATCGCATATCTGAAACCGATCTCGCCGCTCCTGACGCGTTTGAATCCCATAACGACCAGCAACACGGCGATGAGCAGGTAGACGAATGCGCTGCCGAAGGAACCGATCATCCGCGCCTGCGTGCTCGCAGCGTCCTCCGGGATGGAGGGATTGAGCTCGTACGAAGCGACGATATTACCGGCAACGGTTATCCGGAGGTCGAAATCGCGCTCCATTTCTTCCTGGCGGATCTTCCAGGTGAATGTATGATCGGTACGGTTACGCTGAGTACGGGACGTACTCTCCAGAAATCCAAGCTTATCCGCGGGAATGCCGGTGTGGGTCCCGATGAAACCGGCCGCAATCTCCCTTGCTTCCTCGGGAGCTACCGAGGGAATCCCGATCGTATCGTCGACGCCGTATTGAAAACGCGTGAGCCGGCCGAGACCGTTATAATCGATCCGAATCGAACCGGACTCATTCCCGTCCCACCCTCCCGCAGGCGGAGAGCCTTCACCGTCCGTCGATTCGCCGGTTCGATCCCAGCGCATGTGCCAGTCGAATAGAGAAAGTTCGGAGCGCGTCAGCCGGTTCGCCTTCTCGATCCCGTATTCCTTGTAGAGATATACGTGTAGATTTTGATTTTGCTGAAGACGCACCTGCAGCCGGTAATCGCTCTCGGTGAAAGCATAACCGGCCAGTATCGAGCGTGCACGATCGAGCAGATCCTCCTTCGCGGCGGGGAGATAAACTCCGCCCAACTGATGCGCACGCGGATATATATAGTAAACGGCGATGAGTGCCGCTACTATCACGAGCGTATGAATGGCTATGAAAGCGATCCTGTGCTTCGCACCCCGGTACTGCATATATGACGGTTTATCGCGGCGGTTAATTTTCACATCTTCCTCCGAGATGCTTCGCGAGGAACTTCTCGCATACTTGATAAAATTGTAAACGGTTCTCAGGCCGGGCGAATCCATGTCCTTCATCGGGGAAGAGCAGGTATTCTACGTCGGCTCCCCGTTTTCTCAGGTGCTCGACGATCTGTTCGCTCTCCTGGCGTTTGACTCTCGGATCGTTCGCTCCCTGTACGATCAGCATCGGAATCTTGATCTTTTCGGCATGGAATAGCGGGGAGCGGGATTCAAGAAACCGCCGGTCCTCCGGATCGTCGATGTTGCCGACGCGTACGTCGAAGACCTTCCGAAGGGGAGTCCAATACGGCGGAATCGATTCGATCAGCGTGACGATGCTGCTGGGTCCGACGATGCTCACCGCGGCTTTAAACAGATCCGGAGTGAACGATGCGCCGACGAGAGCCGCATAACCGCCGTATGAACCGCCGTAGACGGCGATCCGTTCGGGATCGGCGATCCCTTCCTGTACCGCCCAGGCGACCGCATCGACCAGATCGTCATGCATTTTTCCGCCCCACTCGCGGTTGCCCGCATTGACGAATTTCTTCCCGTAGCCGGTCGAGCCGCGGTAATTTATCTGCAGACAGGCGTATCCGCGGTTTGCGAACCACTGGGCCTCGACGTCCAATCCCCACGTATCCCGGACCCAGGGTCCCCCATGGACGTTCAACACGAATGGCAGACGAGTCCCCGTGTTTCCGGGCGGGAGGGAAAGATAACCATGGACCGTCAACCCGTCCCTTGCACGAAAGCTCACCGGCTGCATCTCTGCGAGCGCGTACCGCTCGAGTTCCGGACGGTGCGTGAAGAGCAGTTCTCCTTTTCCGGTGCTCCGGTCATAGAGATAGTAAGGTATCGGGCCGTTATCGACGGTATAGCCGACAAGCCAGTGTTCGTCGGCATGGTCGCGGTTGATCAGAAACATATCCCCGTTGTTGAGCTTTTTCAAATTCCGGAGATCGGCTTCGATCGCCGGGTCGAGGATCGTCCATTCGCTGCGCGCTTTCAGAACCGAAGCTGCCTGCACAATATGCGTGTCGGGATGGATGATGACCGAGGAGACGTCGTACTCCGGATCAGAGAGGAGAATCTTTTCCTTCGGAGAGAGAAGATCTTTTTCGACGAGCTGCATGGTATTTGCGCCGCGGCTGTCCAGGAGGTAGATACGCTCTCCGCCGCCGTCGAATCCCACTGGCCCGCTCATCGAATCCTCTGCCGGCCATATGACGAAAGTCTTCCAGGGTTCGTCCGGACGTTCGCGAACCCGCAGCTCGTTCCCCCCTTCTGCGGTCGGCGCTACGGCGCCCCGTACCGCGAGGTAAGGATCGGCGACCCATTCGACCACGTCCCCGGGATTCTTTGTATCGAGCGTCAGTTCGCCGGACGGCAGGTGCAGCCGGTAGACGTCGTGAAGGCGCGGATCCCGCCGGTTCATTCCGACCAGAATGTAATCGGGATATGCTTTACTCGTCGCGACGATTCGAGCCTGGACACCGGGAAACGGAGTCACGTCTGTGATTACACCGCTCTCGAGGTTGACGACGAAGATATGCCAGTTCTCATCGCCCCCCTCGTCCTGAATGTACATGAGGTGCTTATTGTCGTGAGCCCATGCATACGAACGGATGCCTCGAACACGGTCGTCGGTGACCGCATGATCGTCGCTGCTGCCGACGGTGCGGATGAAGACATTCAGCACCTCCTCTTTCGGGGCAATATATGCAATTCGTTTTCCGTCTGGAGAGATGTTCGGATCGAGCCGCTCCGGATTTCCAAAGAGGACGTTGCGCGGGATAAGAGGAAGATTCATCGATGTACGGTTGTTATACGATAGTGGATAAGATACGCAAATGCCGCTAAACAAAAAAATCGCCCAAACGATCGCTCTTAATGTGTACGATGAAGGCCGGTACATGTTGCGTCGGTTTTTTCTCTTTATTTCCTTACATTATCATTTGAACAGCAGGAGTTTTCTTACACGATTCAATATTTACAGGAGGAGAGGAATCTGTATGAGAGCATACATACTTTCATTTGTTACGACATGCCTCGTTCTGATCGGGGTATCGGGGTGCGGCGGCAATCAGACAGGCGGTCTTGCGGAGCCGGCCGGTGTGATCGTCGTCCTTAATAAATCCGACGATACGGCGAACATCATCGATCGCCGGTCGGGAGAAATGCTGGCTACCATCCCGACCGGATACCAGCCGCATGAGGTTGCTATCTCGCCGGACGGAAGGACTGCCGTCGTAACGAACTACGGACTGCGGGATCGTCCCGGGAATTCGCTGACGGTTATCGATCTGTCCGACGCAGCACACGTCCGGGATCTCGATCTGGGAGAATTTACATATCCGCATGGTATTCATTGGATGACGTACGACGATGACCGGGTATTGGTTACCGCGGAAGGCAAGCAGGCGCTGCTTGTGGTGAATATCGCTACCGGGGAGATCGAGCAGACGGCTTTCACCGAGCAGAGCGTTTCTCATATGGTTGCAGCAGCTCCGGATTTCCGGCGCGCCTTCGTCTCGAATATCGGTTCGGGCAGCGTCACGGTTATCGATCTCGAAAGCAGGGAAACGATCGCACAGATCGAGACCGGCGCGGGAGCCGAGGGAATCGACGTCTCCCCGGACGGTGAAGAGGTTTGGGTTACAAACCGGAGCGCGAATACCGTTTCGGTTATCGATACCCGCACACTCGAGGTAGTTGCTGAATTGGAGTCCCGGGATTTTCCCATCAGAGCAAAGTTTACACCGGACGGGAGGTTCGTCCTTGTATCGAACGCCCGGTCGGGCGACGTCACGGTATTCGAAACGGATATGAAGCGGCTGGTCGCCTCGGTTCGGATGGATGCCGAGATAGCGGAGGATGGAGCGGACCGGTACTTTGCCGACCGGTTCGAAGGAAGTCCGATACCCATCGGAATCGTCATTCCTCCGGACGGAAGAACCGCCTACGTAGCGAATTCGAATGCGGATGTCGTATCGGTTATCGATCTGCAGAACCTGACGGTAACTGCGCGATTCGCGACGGGCACGCAGCCGGACGGTATCGGCTGGTCTCCGGTAAAACCAGGGATGTGAGTTTCCGTGCGACGGTAAAGACCGACACGGCGGTGATTGCGCGGTTCCGGATCAGACAGCCAGGGCTGAGCAGCGGGTTGCCGAAGACTCGCATCGTGAAATCCGCCGCTTTACTGAGATGAGAGATCCTGAGGAAATCCGGCCGTCAGACGAGCGCTTTCATATACTCCCGCCGCATGCGGGCGATGGCTTCGATGGATATCTCTTTCGGACAGACGGCTTCGCACTCGGCGAAGTTCGAGCAATCCCCGAAGCCTTCTTTCTCCATTTGTTCGATCATTCTGAGTGCCCGGCGTTTCCGCTCGGGAGTACCCTGCGGGAGGAGCGCAAACTGGGAGATCTTCGCTCCGACGAAGAGCGACGCCGAAGAGTTCGGACAGGCAGCGACGCATGCGCCGCAGCCGATGCACGCCGCGAAATCCATCGCGCGTTCGGATTTATCCTCGGGAATGGGAATGGCATTGCCGTCGGGCGCCGCCCCGGTGTTGACCGAGATATAACCCCCCGCCGCTATGATCCGGTCGAAGGCGTTCCGATCGACGACCAGGTCTTTGATCACGGGAAAACCTTTTGCTCTGAAGGGTTCGATCACGATCGTGTCCCCCTCGCTGTAATGGCGCATGTGGAGCTGGCATGTCGCCGCACCCTTCCAGGGTCCATGGGCGATTCCGTCGACAACGACACCGCAGGATCCGCAGATGCCTTCGCGGCAGTCGCTGTCGAATTCAATCGGAGATTCGCCTCTTGCGATGAGATCTTCGTTCAGAAAATCCAGCATCTCCAGGAAGGACATGTGGGGATTGGCGTTGTTCAGTTCGTAGTTGACAAACTTGCCGGCCGTCTGCGCATTTTTTTGTCGCCAGATTTTGAGCTTGATTCTCATCGTTCCTTTCTCCGTAGTAAATATCCGATTCTGTGGACTCCCGCCGCCGGTTCCGGCGTGCCTTCACCATACCCCGTACCGTAACGGGATCTATTTATAACTTCTCGTCTGCAGCGGTACGGCTTCGAAATCGAGAGATTCCTTGTGCAGCACGGGAGCGGCATTGTCGCCCGCATATTCCCACGCCGATACATAGCAATACTTCTCGTCGTTGCGCAGGGCTTCGCCGTCGGGTGTCTGAAATTCTTCGCGGAAATGTCCGCCGCATGACTCGTTCCGGTCGAGTCCATCTCTCGCCATGAGATCCCCGAGCTCGAAGTAATCGGCAAGTCTTCCCGCGTACTCGAGATCTTTGTTCAGTTCCTGATCGGTGCCGAGCAGCTTCAGGTTCTGCCAGAATTCATCCCGGAGTTTTTTGATCTCCACGATCGCGCGTTCGAGGCTCTCCTTTGTTCTTCCCATGCCGACATTTTCCCACATGATCGATCCGAGTTCGCGATGAAACTGCAGCACGGTTTTATTGCCTTTGATATCGATCAGTTTCTTCGTCATTTGTCCGGTCCGCTCCGCGGCTTCCTTGAAACCCTCATGGTCGGTCGATACCTTGCCGGGATTCGTCGTTGCGATGTAGTCTCCAAGCGTATAGGGGATGATGAAGTATCCGTCGGCGAGACCCTGCATGAGGGCGCTGGCACCGAGCCGGTTCGCACCGTGGTCTGAGAAGTTCGCTTCTCCGAGGACGAACAGACCCGGTATATTGCTCATCAGATTATAATCGACCCAGAGCCCCCCCATGGTGTAATGGGCCGCGGGGAAAATTCTCATGGGCACTTTATACGGATTCTCGTCGGTTATGCGGAGGTACATGTCGAACAGATTTCCGTAGCGCGCTTTGATCACCTCCACGCCGAGGCGTTGTATAGAGTCGCGGAAATCGAGATAGACAGCGAGACCCGTTTCACCGACACCCCGGCCCTCATCGCAGACCTGTTTCGCAGCACGGGAGGATATGTCTCTCGGTGCGAGATTCCCGTAGCTCGGATATTTCCGCTCGAGAAAATAATCGCGCTCGTCTTCGGAGATATCGTCGGGATGCCGGTGATCCCCCTTCTTCTTGGGAACCCAGACGCGGCCGTCGTTCCGGAGACTTTCGCTCATCAGCGTTAATTTCGATTGATATTCTCCCGATTGGGGAATGCAGGTCGGGTGGATCTGCGTAAAGCAAGGGTTGCCGAACAGCGCACCCCGTTTGTAGCACCGCCAGATGGCGGTTGCGTTTGAATTCTTCGCGTTGGTGGAGAGATAATAGACGTTGCCGTAGCCGCCCGTGCACAGGAGAACCGCATCCCCTTCATGCCGTTCGATGGCGCCGGTGATCAGATTGCGGGTGATGATGCCCCTGGCTCTTCCGTCGACGAGCACGAGGTCGAGCATCTCCTCGCGCGGAAAGAGCTTCACCTTTCCGGCGTCCACCTGCCGCATCATTGCGCTGTATGCGCCGAGGAGGAGTTGTTGTCCCGTCTGCCCGCGCGCATAGAAAGTACGCGATACCTGTGCGCCGCCGAAGGAGCGGTTCGCGAGGAGTCCGCCGTACTCCCGTGCAAAGGGGACCCCTTGCGCAACGCACTGATCGATGATATTGTTGCTGACAAGCGCAAGACGGTAGACGTTCGCCTCGCGCGCGCGAAAATCTCCGCCTTTCACCGTATCGACGAAGAGCCGCCAGACGGTATCGCCGTCGTTGGGGTAATTCTTTGCCGCGTTGATTCCCCCTTGCGCGGCGATGCTGTGAGCCCGGCGCGGGGTGTCATGAATAAAGTATGCCTTGACGTTGTAGCCGAGCTCGCCCAGAGAGGCGGCGGCCGAAGCTCCCGCGAGTCCGGTACCGACGACTATAATAGTATATTTTCTTTTGTTGGCCGGATTGACAAGCTTGATGCCGTTCTTATGACGCTCCCATTTCTCATGAACCGGACCGCCGGGAATTTTCGAATCGAGCTTCATGTGATCCTCTGTGATTTTATTATCCGAAGAAATAGACCCAAATGGGGAGGAAGAGAAATCCGACGGTTATGAACACCGCAAAGACGGCGCCGATGGCGTATATGACCGGCGAGAGCTTCGGGTTCATAGCTCCGAGGGATTGGAACGCGCTCCAGAAACCGTGGCGGAGATGAAAACCCAGAAAGATCATCACCGCAACGTATCCGATCACGTACGCTTCTTTTTTAAAGACGTCGGTGATCCTCTGGTGAACGTTCTTGACCGGCTGGCCGTCGATCATCAGCGCCTCTCCATCCGGGGTAGTCGCTACCAGGCCGTCTTCGACTCCGGGACCGAATTTAAACGTGTTGAGATGCACGACGATAAAGGCGCCGATGATTAAACCCGTCCATAGCATGGTCTTTGCGCTGATGGTTTTCTTGCTCGGTCCGCCCGCACCCGCGTGCACGTCGTAATCGACAGGCCGCGCTTTCCGCTTGTTCAGATAAATCACGATGCCGAGAATGACATGGAGGATGAGCGATACCGCCAATCCGATCTCTATAAGATAGAAGAGCGCGCCGAGCCCATGGAGGAACTGGGCGTATTTGTTGATGACATTCGGATCTTCGTTGAAATAGGCCAGATTACCCATGAGGTGGACGAAAACGAAAAGACAGAGAAACAGTCCCGTGAGGCCGGTAAGGATCTTTTTCCCCACGCTTGTCCACGCCGCGGAAGCTATCGATGGCATAGTGAGTTTCCTTACAAAGAAATGAAGAAGAACAGGGTCCTGTCGAATCAGGAACGGGTGATAGTAACAAGCAGTATTATATGCGATGCATGAACGATCGAAATCATGTCAGAGCCGTTCAATCTTACATGGATTGCTCGTGCTTGCCGGCATGTCGCGGCGGTATGATAATGAATGATCGAACGTCAGAATGGTCTCTGGCTGTTTTCCGGTATAGAGCCGGTACGGACCGTGTTATTGCGCTACGTGACATATATCGTCCGTATCGATATCCGGGCGCCGCGCTATCCGCGGCAAATGTACGTGTAAGTTATCAAAGTGGCGCTACATAATCAAGCCGGAAGATCCGATCGCCGCATCAGTCGGAAAGTCCGGTGACATACCGATGAGTCTCTATAGCAGAGCTCTAAATACAGTTATATCAATATTTGCATGCAACGAACGCAATATTACCTGCCACTTAACAGAAAAAAGAATAATTAAAAAGAAAATGAAGTAGAAAGTATCCGGCATAATTGCTATTATAAATTGGATCCTCAACGCCCATAATCCCGTAGGGCTGAGAGTATTCTTTAACGGTTCTGTGGAGATGCGTGGTAGATACACGGTATGCTTCGATCTGCCGGCAGTTCTACCATACTTCCACCCCGACGGGGTTGATGCTCGGTGGTGATATAAACGTGCTACCATACTTTCACCCCTGACGGGGTTGATGCTCGGTGGTGATATAAACGTGCTACCATACTGTCACCCCTACGGGGTTTGGATAAGCTTTTTGTTTCTGTCTGCTACCATAGTTTCACCCCTACGGGGTTGGTGCTTGGTGGTGATATCGACGTGCTACCATACTTTCACCCCTCACGGGGTTCGGATCAGCTTTTTGTTTCTGCCTGCTACCATAGTTTCACCCCTACGGGGTTGATGTGCGGTGGTGATATCATCGTGTTACCATACTGTCACCCCTACGGGGTTTGGTGTCAGCAGCCGTTCTCAATGCTATTATCAATGTTGGAGATTTTCCTGGGTGGCAGGGCGTCTACGATTCATCAAATAGCTGATCGTCAAATGCATTACGTAAGTAACCCCGTAGGGGTGGAAGTATGGTAGCAGAAAATTAACAATCCATAAGATAAAAAACCCCGTAGGGGTGACATTATGGTAGAAGTGTGCAATCCTCTCTCCGCATAAAACCCCGTAGGGGTGACAGTATATTTTTTCGGTTCTGTGGACATGCATTAGAATTGCCCGAGATTTTTCGATCCCCGGACAGTGCGCTTCATATCTGAGATAACGGACACCGAGAAAAGTAATTCCATACTTCCACCCCTACGGGGTTGATGTGCGGTTGTGATATAAACGTGCTACCATTCTGTCACCCATAACGGGGTTTGGATCAGCTTTTTGTTTCTGTCTGCTACCATAGTTTCACCTCTGACGGAGTTTGACGCGATGTGTTGGTATCGCTGTGCTACCATTAAGATGCGTTTGTTCCGAAACCGTATATTCTCTCAGTTTATTTTAATTTTTGCACGGTTGGCAAAAATTTTTAATCAATCAGAATTAATCACACAGGATTCAGGTTTATTTCCTTCATATGAACACTGCGGAATAGTATGCTGCGAATCGGAAAGAAGACGCGTTTGGTACAAGACCGAAACATCCCCTTGGGTTTCATAATAATCCTCGAGGTGTGCGCCATCGTTGCGGGCGTTATGCTGGGATTCGCGATGAACGAATGGCGGGAAACCCGCAGCAACAGGAAGATCGCCGATCACGCGCTTCGGAGCATCGCCGCCGAAATGAGCTATAATCACCGGCAGATAACTTCCGCTTACGATTATTACAACGGCATCGTAGGCCGGATCGACAGTATGTATGCTGCGGGAGGATCCGAAGTTCGCAATCTCTACGGCTATCAGGTACCGGGATGGCGCGGTGCAATGCCCCCGATGCTCAGGTCGTCGGCAAACCGGATGATGCTGATGACAGGAATCATTAAAGACGTGCCGTTCGAGACCGCCAATACGCTCGCCTTCATATATAATCTCCAATCGGTGTTGGAAAAGCTCGATGATGCGCTGATCATGAAATTCTCTCAGGATCCGGGATTCGCCGCACTCGAGACGATCCGACACACCTTCGGCTTGTATGTGGAGATCATGCCTTCGGTGATCGGCGTTTACCAGGAGGCCGGAAAACCCATCCTCGGCGAATACGGCTATGATTTGTCGGTGGATTTGGGAATATTGATGGAAGAGATGAAGCGGCAGATGCAATCATTTCCCGGCATCGAATAAGCGTCGTCGGAAGAGCCAGATATGTTTTCCTGCCGCGCGGTCTAGTGACCCGGTTCTCCGAACGATGCCCGGAGTGCGAACCCGTTCAGTCGTACCCGCCGCTTCTGGGGGGAAGAGACGTATACTCCGGTTTCAACTCGATGATCTCTCTGATCGTTCTCGACAACTCTTGTATCGATTCGAAGTGATCCGCCAGATCCCCCCTGAATTCCTCCACGATGTAATGCCAGACGACTGTGTTGTCGGAGCCGTTGCTCTGTATGCGGAGCGACTGGAGCGGATTCGGAGCGACGACCACCGGTGCCTCGACGATTATCGAATCGGGCATGGTAAAGAATCCGAGCGACTCGGCGCGATGCAGTATCTCCGACTGCTCGTTCCGGGTCAGCCAGAAATCTATCTCCATGACGCCGTCGCGGACCAGGTCTTTTCTGAAATAGTTCTCGAAGGTATTCAACTCGTCCCGGAAACCGTATCTGAAATGTATTCTGACAAATTGTTCCTCGGGTTCGAGGAACGCATCGCCGCAGGAGAGAAAAACGAAAACGGCCGAAGAGATCGCGAGCAGGCTGAGCCGTTGTTTAAGCCTTGCAGCCGGAGCTTCCATATGGTATATCACGTGTATATGAGAACAATCACTTCAGGAATCGTCTGATCGAAACGGCGCTGCCGAGCAATCCCAGACACGAGCCGACGAGCAGAATCGCGGCGTAAAATTGCAGGTCGGGGTCGACCACGGAGTTCAGCGTTTCGGGAAGCCTTCGCTGCATGAGGAAGAGCGCGCCGTAGATGCAGCCGAACGCCAGAACCCCCCCGAGTAATCCCTGTACGAAGCCTTCGAGGAGAAACGGTTTGCGGATGAAACCGCGTGTTGCGCCGACGAGTCTCATCGTCTGAATGAGTTTCCGCTTCGCGTAGATAGTAAGTCTGATCGTATTCGAGACGAGAAATATAGCCGAGATGCCGAGTAAAATGCCGACCCCGGCAGAGACTGCTATGAAGGTCTGAATGCGGCTGGTCAGGAACTCGAGCAGCGATTTGCCGTAGACGACCCTGTCGGTTCCTTCCAACTCCTGTATCGCAGCGGCGAGCGTTGCGACGGAGTCGGGATGAATGTATTCGGGTTCCAGCGAGATCTGATAGGAAGCGGGAAGCGGATTGAAATCGAGCACGCTGTGGATATCCTCGCCGAAGTCACGCTGGAAGATTCGGGCGGCCTCATCTTTTGAAATATATTTTACCCCGCCGACCCCCGGGATGGCCGCTATTCTCGATTGCAGCGCGGCATGCTGAGAGACTGCGAAAGCGTCATGAATAAACACTTCGAGTTGAATCTCTTTCCGGACCGATTCGGCGAATTGATGCAGATTCAGAAAGATGATGGTGAACGTGCCGAGGAGGATGAGGGAAATGGCGACTGTGACGATAGAGATGATCGTCGACAACTTCGCACGTCTAAAGCCTGAAAAGCCTTCCTTCAGTATATAACTCATAGTCGGTATATGCCGGATTTCTTTCTGTGTTCAGTCGGACGGCTTCGGATTAAAAGAGCGGTTCGCAGCATTCCGCTTGTGCCGAAGAACGGCCCGTCGCTGCGCGGGTATTAATAGTTCGATTCATCGCGCCAGCGTGTAATAATCCAGGGAGTCGCGGCGTCTCCGCGTTCAAGCTGAAGATTAGCATAGCCGCCGACCGATACGATATCCTCGGGACTGAAGGATATCGTCAGGTTGAACGACCGCCGGATCGTCGTACGGAGCGAATCGCCTGTTTGCGAAATTATATCGTTCCAGATAAGATCGATCGAGCGTGCATTCATGAACATGCGGTGCGTCGCCCGGATGTCCTCATCCCTTCCCCAGGATACGTCGATGCTGCGTTCCCAATCTGTGTACATGAAAATGAAGTTCTTATCGAGCAATCTGCCGTAGAGCAGCGTATCCTGCGTCGTGTAGGAGAGCCGGAATATCTGGAACACTCCTTCGACTGTCCGTTGATCGCCGAGCAGATCGTTGTCGAATCCCCCCGTGTCGTCCAGTGTCGGCGCGAACGGATTGACGCATCCGCCGATGACGATGAGCATCGCGGCGGAGAAAAGTATCGCCGGTACTATAGATGGCTTCGGTTGTCGCATACGGTAGTTGAATCGAACATTCCGTTTGAAAATTTGGACGGCGTCGGGCCGTCCGGTTACGGCTTTAATTAACAAATCGTCCCTTGACGTCCGACCAGGAAGGCGTGTCCTCGAACTTCAGATCAGTCCAGCGATGGATGCTCCATGTGTTCGTGCGATCGGTTGCGAGCGAAAGCCTCATCGTTCCGCTGAAGACCGTGGAGGAGAATCCGTCGTCGGAATGATTCGCCGTGAGGGTATAGTTTGCCCGGTAGACCGCCGAGTCCGATTGCATCGATTCGAAGAGCGGCTGCGAGAGATCCAGGCGCATGGTTGCCTGCTGGGGTACGCGGGATAACAGATTCTCAAAATAGCTGCGTTCTTCTCTGGTTCCCCATTCGTCGAATAAACCCCCGTATTGTCGTATGGCGTCCTGCGTCGGAATAAATTCGAACGTGCGGTCGGACAGGTCGGGATCGGCGAAGCACAGAATATAGTTTTGGGTGTTCCGTTCTGAAATCGCTCCGGTGAAATTATCGATGACGATTTCAGCGGTAGTAGCCGGACGGAAGGAGCTTCTGGTCTGCAGGGGATCTTCGGGCGAGCGGGGATCGAATATATCGCACGAAGTCAGTTTCAGCAGTATCGTTACCGTGAAAACGATCCGCAGGTTAACGAAGCGGTATGTGGGGAATCCGGTCATAAACGTCTCACACCAGAACTCGGCCTTCGAGCGCCCGGGCGAGCGTGGCTTCGTCGGCGAACTCGAGGTCGCTGCCGATCGGGAGTCCTCGGGCGATTCTGGTGATCTTGATTCCGAACGGCTTCAATAATTTACTCAGATAAATCGTGGTTGTCTCGCCTTCAATGTTCGGATCGAGTGCGAGGATTATTTCCTGCAGCGATTCGCCGGCCTTTTGTTGTCTGTCGTCGACGCGGTGTACAAGTTCCTTTATTTTCAGATCTTCCGGACCTATTCCGTCGAGCGGGGAAATGGAGCCGCCGAGCACGTGATAGAGACCGCGGAATTCGTTGGTTCGCTCAACCGCGAGCACATCTTTCGGCTCCTCGACCACGCATATTATAGAGGCGTCCCGTTTCGGATTGCTGCAGATGGCGCAAGGATCCGTCTCGGTGATATTCGAACAGATCGTACAGTAACCTACCTTCTCCTTCAGGTGTATCAGCGACTCGGCCAGGGAACGGACGTCTTCTTTCGGCAATTTCAGGATAAACAGCGCAAGCCGCTGTGCGGTTTTATGGCCGATTCCGGGAAGTTTCGAAAAATGTTCGATTACTCTTTCGATTGTCTGAGATGTGTGGATCATAGCGCCGATCGCGAACGGGATAAAAGGCCTGGCCGGGGAAATATGCATATGAAATGGTACATGAAAAAGGGATCCGGAGGCGGAGCATGGCTGCCGCCGGCATCTCGATCATAAGCCGGGAAGTTTCAATCCCGGAATATTCGGAAGCATGCCGCTGGTTACCTTCGACATCTCCTCCTGTGCCAGTGCGTTCGCTTCTTCGAGCGCTTTGTTGGCTGCAGCGACGATGAGGTCCTCCAGCATCTCGATATCGTCGGCGTTCACAACCTCTTTTTCCATTTCGATCTTTATGATCTGTTGTTTTCCGTTTGCCGTCACTTTAACCATCCCGCCGCCCGCTTCGGCGGTTACCGTCTTGTGTACCAGCTGCTCCTGCACCTTGCTCATTTTTTCCTGCATTTGCTGGACCTGTTTCATGATATTCTGCATTCCGGGTATCCCTTTCATGGCAAACCTTTCGAATTTGGGTATAAATAGACGGAACTATTTTATGCTTAAATCGTCAAACAATGTACGAAATCAGAGAAAAAATATAGATATTACGACCGCCAAAGTCAAACGAGGGAGCGGGTGAGTAATCTGCATAAAACATTTTAAAATCAATAAGTTACGGGAATTATGCTTTGCACGATTTCTTGACTTTTCCTCTTAAATGTCTTAATTTTAGCTTTCGTGTGTTATGCATGACTGAATAGTCGGAAATTATACGGTACGCAAAATCGTGTCAGAAGGCAATAATCTTCCGTCATCGGAAGATAAAAAGGTACAGAATGAGTTGCGAGCCTCGGGCGAGATCCCAAAACACATTGCAATAATTATGGATGGGAACGGTCGATGGGCAAAACAACGTTCTTTACCAAGAGTAGCCGGCCATCGTGAGGGGGTGAATTCGGTTCGTGATATCGTCGAAGCGTGCGGACAAATCGGAGTCGGTTACCTGACCCTCTACGCGTTTTCAACCGAAAATTGGAAACGCCCGCAGGACGAGGTCTCGACCCTGATGCGGCTCTTGCTCGGCGCGCTGAAGGATGAGACCGACCGTCTCCATAAAAACAATGTGCGCCTCACGACCATCGGCGATATCGACCAGCTGCCGAAAGCCGTCTACAAGGAACTTCAGGATGCGATCAAGCTTACGAAAGATAATACCGGATTGACCCTGAATCTTGCACTGAGCTACAGCGGTCGCTGGGAAATCGTGCAGGCGTTCAGAGAGATAGCGCGAAAGATCCAGAAAGCCGAACTTCACATCGAAGATATCGATGAGAAAATCGTCGGCGATCACTTAACGACGACGGGTATGCCCGAACCCGATCTGCTGATCAGGTCGGGTGGAGAGTACCGCGTTAGTAACTTTCTGCTGTGGCAACTCGCCTATGCGGAGCTCTATATCAGCCCGATGTTCTGGCCCGAGTTCCGGCGGATTCATCTGTACGATGCGATCAGAGATTTCCAGCACCGCGAACGGCGCTTCGGCATGGTAAGTGAACAACTCAGAATGAGGAAAAACGGAGGTGAGAAGAGTTTTGCCGAAAAATTATTCCACACTGTATCAGGAGCGTAATTGTACTGAAGTGAAATTCCGCCGGCCCCTTCTTTCTTTTTTTGCTCTCCTTTTCGTATTGTTATCAGGTCTTTCTCAACTTGCAGTCTCGCAGGATCAACAACCCGAACGTTTCCGCATTCTCGGTATTACCGTAGAGGGGAACCGGACCTCGGACGCTTCTGCGATAATCGCAAACTCCGGTCTCCGCACCGGCGATGAGGTGACCATCCCGGGCGATAGGTTCCCACAGGCGATCAGACAGCTCCACGCCCTTAGAATATTCCGGAACATCGCTATCGAGATCGAGAGCCGTACGACCGACGGCATCTATCTGGTCATCAAAGTCGAGGAGCATCCCCGGCTCGAACGCATCGAGTTTGTCGGGAACGCCAAAGTGAAAGAGAGAGACCTTCGGAACGCGGTTTCGATATCCCGCGGCCAGGTGGTAACCTCGCCTGATCTGAACCGGTTTGTCGAGTCGATCAAAAAGGAGTATACCGAGCGGGGGAGGATACTTGCGGAAATCACCCCGGAACTTGTTGATGCACCCGATGCAGGCGTGAACAGGGTCGTCCTCCGGTTTACGATCGTCGAAGGGGACGATATCCGGGTGCGCGGCGTGGTTTTCGACGGAAACGTTGAGGTAAGCGACCGGAGGCTCAGGGGCAGACTCGGCGTCGGAACAAAACGATGGTGGAAATTTTGGACGAGAGGCCGGTTCGACCGCACGAAATTCGCAGAAGGGAAGGACAAGGTTATTCAGTATTATAAGAAGGAAGGTTTCAGGGACGCCGAGGTCATCGGCGACTCGATCGTGTACGACGGATCGGATATGTATGTGTATGTGAAGGTACATGAAGGTCCGCGATACTATATCAGGGATATAAACTGGGTCGGGAATACGGTCTATCCCGACCACGATCTGGATGCGCGTCTCGGATTTTCGAAGGGCGACGTGTATAATACCGAACGGTTCGAACAGAACATGTATTTTAACCAGAACCAGTCAGACGTTGCGTCCCTTTACGTCGATAACGGATACCTCGCCTTCAACGCCGAGCCCGAAGAGGTCCGTGTAGCCCCCGACAGCATCGACCTCATTATCCGCGTCCGTGAAAATAATCAGTTCCGCATTGGCCAGGTACTCGTCCGGGGAAATGCCAAAACCCGTGAGAACGTCATTCGGCGTTCGCTCTACACGCGGCCGGGGGATTATTATTCCCGGCAGAACATCATGCGGAGTCTCCGCGAGCTGCAGCAGTTGAATTATTTCAATCCCGAAGCCATGACTCCGGATCAGTACCTTGTCGACGATGAGACGGTCAATATTCTGTACAGTCTGGAGGAAAAATCGAGCGACACCTTCAACGCGTCGGTCGGGTACGCGCAAGGGTGGGGATTCACCGGAGGGCTCGGCCTCAGCTTTAATAATTTCGATGTGAGAAGACCTTTTCGTGGCGGGGCCGGCCAGCTGCTCTCCTTCGACTGGCAGTTCGGGGAAGCGGGGACCTACCGGACATTCTCGATCTCCTTCACCGAGCCATGGCTCTATAATACACCGACGCTCTTCGGCGTCAACGTGTACGACACGAGATATACATGGGTGTACGACCTCCGGCAGACCGGCGGATCCGTCAGGATCGGACGCAGGTTCTCATGGCCCGACGATTACTTCAGGGGGGATTGGATCGTGCGCGGCCAGCGCAACGACGTTATAAGAGGCCAGGGTATATATCTCGAAGGCGTCACCACACAGTTCAGCATAACGCAGATAATAGGAAGGAACAGTATCGACAATCCGATCTTCCCGGCTTCAGGATCGGATGTTTCGATAACGACCGAGCTTGCGGGCGGTCCGCTGCTCCCCGGCACGGTAGAATTTCACCGGCATACCTTCAATGCATCCTGGTATACTCCCGTGTTTAATTCCCGCAAGTGGGCGTTAGCCGCTAAAACAAAGACGGCCTTTCTCTTCCCGTTCAATGAAGATACCAGAATTCCGCCCCTCGAACTTTACTTTATGGGTGGGACGGGCATCGGTCAGTTCAACGTGACGCCGCTCCGCGGATACGAGGACCGTAAGATCGGTCCCCTGCAAAACGCCCAGGAAATCGGCGGAAAGGCGATGGCGATTCACACGCTCGAGCTGCGTTTCGCGCCGACACTGAATCCGATACCGATCTTCCTGTTGGCCTTCGCCGAGGCCGGCAACGTATGGCCAGATTTCAAAACCACGGATTTCGGCGATCTGAAACGCTCGGCGGGTTTCGGCGTCAGGATGCTCGTGCAACCGCTCGGTATGATCGGATTCGATTATGCGTACGGATTCGACGACGTCTATCCGAGGAACGGCAGTCCCGACGGATGGAAGTTCCACTTCCAGTTCGGCAGGACATTGAATTAACGAGTTCAAAGTGTAACACAGACTACAGTATACATCACCAATCAAGCAGAGGATCAACGTGGACAAAAAAATTTCTCTTCGTCGCACCGGATCGATCATCATTCTGACGGCTTGCGTGCTCGCGCTGGCTTTCCTGCAGCCGGTCGATGCGCAGCAATTACGTTTCGGATTCGTGAGCTCGAGCGTGATCATGGCACAATTTGAAGAAGCGCAACGGGCCCAACGGCAGCTCGAGGGTGTGGTACAGGGGTGGGAGAATGAGCTGCGAGGGAAGATCGAGGATCTCCAGAACCGTTACGAGGACTATCAGCAGAAGCAGGCGATGATGACGGAACCTGCGCGCGTTGAAGCCCAGCAGGAGTTGGTCGAGCTCGAGCAGCAGATCAATCAGTATCAGCGTGAAAAATTCGGACAGGGTGGACAAATAACTGCCGAGCAGGAACGCATTTTCCGCCCTATACGCGAAAAGATTCTCAATGCAATCGAATCGGTTGCGACGAGCGAAAATCTCGACGTCGTGCTGGATAAGACCGATGAAGTCCCGGTTCTGCTCTACGCGAAACCGAGATTCGATATCACCTTTAAAGTTCTCGATATACTCAAGCGCGGGGGGAATTGAATCGTTAATGCATCGGAGCTAATTTTTATGCGGTGCGCCGCATGCCTGTTCAGCATACATGAGTTACATTCGTCACCTTACCTATTGAAACTTTCAACCATTATGAAACGAAACCTACTTTTCCTGTTCGCACTTCTTCTGCCGGTATCGCTGGCAGCGCAGATGAAAATCGGCTACATCAATTCCGAAGCCATTATGGAACAACTCCCCGAAGCGCGCGAGGCGCAGCGGCAGCTCGATGAGCTGGTTGGAGAATGGCAGAACGAGCTTCAGGAAATGCAGCGCGACTGGCAGACGCAGTACGAGGAATACGACAGGATGAAGCTGATCATGACCGATCAGCGCAGGTCGGACGTCGAACGCCAGCTCATGGAACTCGACCGGCAGATCGCCGATTTCCGCAACCTGAAATTCGGACAGAACGGCGAGCTGTTTCAGAAACAGGAGGAGCTTATCCGGCCGGTTCAGGACCGGATCTTTCTCGCCATCCGCGAGCTTGCCGTCGAAGAACAGTACGATTACATTCTCGATCAGAGCGGCGATATTCTCCTCATGTACGCCGACGAAAAGCACGATCTGACCCAGAGGATACTCCAACGCGTTATCGATATGCAATAATCCTCCGACCATATGACCGTCAATGAGATCGCTCAACAAATCAATGCCGAAGTGACCGGCGACGGCGGAGTTACAATTCGGAATGTGGCGAAGATCGAGGAGGCGGGCGAAGGCGATATCACATTCATCGCCAATCCGAAATATGCCAGGTATCTCGCAACGACGACGGCTTCAGCAGTAATCATCGACCTGCATCACGTCATCGAAACCCCTTCACAGAGCATCAGACGACCGGCATTTCTGCGCGTCGCCGATCCGTATGCGGCGTTCATACTGGTCCTGCGCCTCTTCAATCCGCCGCCGGAAATCGTTCCGCGCGGAATTCACCCCTCCGCCGTCATCCCGGAAACCGCACGGATCGGTAACGACGTACGCATCGGTGCGCATGTTGTGATCGGTGAACATGCTCAGCTCGCCGCCGGCGCCCGGATCGGCCATGGCACCGTCATCGGAGACAACGTACAGATCGGCGAGGATACTCTGCTGTATCCGAATGTTACGGTCAATTACGGATGCAGGATCGGAGCCCGAACGATCATTCATTCGGGTACCGTTGTCGGGAGCGACGGTTTCGGTTTCAGTCCGAAGAGCGACGGCTCCTACGAGAAGATCCCGCAGACGGGCATCGTCGTGATCGAGGACGACGTCGAGATCGGCTCCAACTGCTCGCTCGACCGCGCTACGATGGGGGAGACCCGGATCTGCCGGGGAGTCAAACTTGATAATTTAATTCAGATTGCCCATAATGTCGTTGTCGGGGAGAATACCGTCATAGCGGCGCAGGCGGGAATTTCCGGCAGCACCAAGATAGGGAAAAATTGCATTATCGCCGGCCAGGTAGGCATTATCGGTCATTTAGAGATCGCCGACAGGGTTACCATAGGCGCGCAATCGGGCATACCGAAAGGAATATCAAAAGCCGGCTCCACGTATTTCGGCTATCCGGCCAAAGAACGCGGCAGAGCCCTCCGGATCGAGGCCGTCATCAGGCAGCTGCCGGAATTCTTTGCTGAGTTCACCGCGATGAAGAGAAAACTGGAACAGGACGAAGATAAGAAAAGGCAATAGAATAAAACTATGCTCGTTCAACAACGCACGATAAAACAGCCGGTGACGTTTTCAGGCGTCGGTATCCATACAGGTAACATGACGAATATGACGTTTAAGCCTGCGCCGGAAAACTCCGGGATCAGGTTTAAACGGACCGATCTGGGCGGCCAGCCGGAGATCCCCGCGGATATCGACTATGTGGTCGACGTTTCGCGCGGGACGACCATCGCCATCGGCGACGCAAAGGTCCATACGATCGAACACGTCATGGCAGCGCTGGTCGGACTGCAGATCGACAACATCCTGATCGAGCTCGACAACAACGAGCCTCCGATCGGCGACGGAAGCTCGGCTCCCTTCGTCGAAGTGCTTCTCAAAGCCGGACTCGAGAAGCAGGAGGAGCCCAAGGATTATCTCATCATCGATCAGACCATCCATTACAAGCATGAGGAGCGCGGGGTCGATATCGTGGCGCTGCCGCTCGACGATTTCCGCGTGACGATCATGGTGGATTATCACAATCCCGTGCTCGGCAGCCAGCATACGAGCCTGTTCGATCTCGAAAAGGAATTTGCAACCGAGTACGCGCCGGCACGGACGTTCTGCTTCCTGCACGAGGTCGAGACGCTGTTCGAACAGGGCCTTATCAAGGGAGGGAATCTCGACAACGCGATCGTTATCGTGGACCGGAATCTTTCCGATGATGAGATCCGGCGTATCTCCGAACGGCTCGGCATATCGGGATCGGTTATCCTCGGAACGAACGGCATCCTGAATAATAATTCTCTCAGATTTAAGAACGAGCCCGCCCGGCACAAACTGCTCGATCTGATAGGCGATCTTTCGCTGATCGGGGTGCCGCTCAAAGCGCAGCTGCTCGCCGCCCGACCCGGCCATGCGCACAACATCGAGTTTGCCAGAATGGTGAAACGGCTCTACCGGCAGAAGAAACTGGTGCGGAAATATCAGCATGAAAAGATCGAAGGCGTGGTATTCGACGTGAACGCGATCAAACGTATTCTGCCGCACCGGTATCCCTTCCTCCTCGTCGATAAGATCGTGGATTTCAAAATGGAAGAACGGATCGTCGGCGTCAAGAACGTAACCGCGAATGAACAATTCTTCGAGGGACACTTCCCCGGATATCCCGTCATGCCGGGCGTCCTGATCATCGAAGGCATGGCACAGACCGGCGGAGTGTTACTGCTCAACGGCGACGACAATACCGACGGTAAAATGGTATTCTTCATGAGCATCACCAACGCAAAATTCAGAAAACCGGTCGTGCCGGGTGACCAGCTCACGTACGAGGTCACGATGCTGAATCGTCGCAGCCGCACATGCCAGGTATCGGGCAAGGCATACGTTGACGGATCGCTCGTCGCGGAAGCGGAGATGATGGCAGCGATCGTGGACCAGCCCGTAAAGGCCGGGAACTGAGTTTCCGGCCAGTTAACCGAAAAGACGAAACACACCGACTGTACTATTCACATGAAAAATAAAATCCACCCCACCGCGCTGATCGATCCGGGCGCACGCATCGGCCGGAACGTGAGCATCGGAGCGTATACTGTGATCGAAGACAACGTCTCGATTGACGACGACAGCGAAATCGGCCATCATGTGGTAGTATTGTCGGGTACCAGGCTGGGGCGGGGAGTCCGGGCGCATCCGGGAGCGGTTATCGGAGGACCGCCGCAGGATCTGAAATACCAGGATGAAGAGACCTTTCTTGAGGTCGGCGATATGACCGTCATACGCGAATGCGTTACCGTGAGCAAAGGCACGAAGGAGACCGGCCTAACGAAAATCGGGAGCAACTGTATGCTCATGTCGTACAGCCATGTCGCACACGATTGCCGGCTCGGCGATAACGTCATTCTCGCGAACTCGGTAAACCTCGCCGGCCATGTGACCATCGAGGAAAATGTCATTATCGGCGGACTGACGGGAGTTCATCAGTTCGTCGTCATCGGGTCGAATGTCATGATCGGCGCTCTGTTCAGGGTCAGCAAAGATATTCCGCCGTACGTACTCGCCGGCGGCCAACCCCTCTCGTTCGAACGGTTGAACATCGTCGGATTGAGGCGCAGGGGATTCAGTCCGAACACCATCGAGGCGATCGGGGATGCCTATCATATCATTTATCGGTCGAACCTCAACGTCTCGCAGGCTCTCGAGAAACTTTCCACGATTGACGGCCTGATTCCCGAGGTCGAGCGGATCGTACGGTTCATACAAAACAGCAAGCGCGGCATCATTCCGGCGAAGGTACGATAAAGGCTCTATGTGGTATTTTTTCGACACGGGAGCTCTCCCGGGTAAAATTAATATGGCGTTCGACGAATGGCTTGCCGGCAGTTTCTTTCGCCGGACCGGCATCTCATGCTTTCGTCTCTATGCGTGGAATCCCCCCGCTCTGTCACTCGGCTATCATCAGGACGCACGCATTGTCGATCGCGAACGCGCGGCGGCAGACGGAATCGACACCGTGTATCGTCCCACCGGCGGCCGTGCTATTCTGCACGATCAGGAAATAACGTACAGCGTGGTTACGGACGCGAGCAATCTCCCGATCGTGGACCTCTACCGGAATATCAGCCGCGTCCTCATTGCGGCGCTCCGCGATGCGGGATACGACGTCGATTTTGCCGGGACGGAACCCCACTATCCCTCTCTCTACAGAACAAACCGGTCAATCCCCTGCTTTACCTCGTCGGGTAAATACGAAATCCGCATGGGAGGGAAGAAACTCGTCGGAAGCGCACAGCGCCGGTACAGGCATCCGGACGGCAGCGTTACAGCGCTGCAGCATGGATCTCTCCTGACGGGTAGTGCGCATTACCGTCTTATTGACTATCTTCTGATGCCGGATGAGGAGAAGCGAACGCTTTACCGGGAGCTCAAAGAGACCACGATCTCCCTCGACGAGGCAGGCGGATGTCCTGCGGATATTGAGCATATAAAAGAGAAACTATTTAACGCGGCAGCCCGGATGCTCGCGGATGGATCCTGGCAGTCGGTCGACGCGGCGGAGATGCTCGAGGCTTTTCAATCGCGGGCCGATTACGCATCGCAAGAGATTCTATGAGCACAGATACGGAAAGAAGAAAAATCACCACTAAAACCATCCGGAACCGCAAAGGATCCGGAACTCCCATCGCGGCTCTCACGGCTTACGACTATCTGACCGCATCGCTCCTCGACGAGGCGGGAATAGATATAATTCTGGTCGGAGATTCCCTCAGCAACGTTTTTCAGGGAAACGACACAACGCTGCCGGTGAGCGTGGACCAGATGATCTATCACACATCGGCGGTCGTCAAGGGCGTCCGATCCGCTCTTGTCGTTGCGGATATGCCCTTCCTCTCGTATCAGGTGACCGTCGAAGACGCCGTCCGTAACTGCGGCCGGCTGATGAAGGAAGCGGGGGCGGATGCGGTGAAACTCGAAGGGGGAGAGCCCGTCGCCTCGGCAGTCCGGAGACTCACCGAGATCGGCATCCCCGTCATGGGACATCTCGGTCTGACTCCGCAATCGATTCACCTATTCGGCACCTATCAGGTCCGGGGGGCAGACGAAGCCGAACGGCGAAAGCTAAAGGATGATGCGCGGCTGCTCGAGGATGCGGGAGTGTTCGCGCTTGTGCTGGAAAAAATTCCGGCGGAGCTTGCCGCCGAGATTACCTCGGAAATTTCCGTTCCGACCATCGGAATAGGCGCAGGATCCGCCTGCGACGGACAGATACTCGTCGTATCCGACATGCTCGGTCTGACGGAAAAGTTCCGGCCGAGATTCGTGCGGAGATACGCCGAGTTGGCGGAAGAAATCAGGAAAAGTGTGAAGAAGTATATAGACGACGTGAGGGTGGGGAGTTTCCCCAACGCGGGCGAATGGTACGAAGGGTAACGGCCGGGCGATATTGTTCCTATCCAACAAAAAATCGGGATCGATCACCCGATACGGCTGCCGGCAAGCGGCACGGGCGGTTTGACCGGTAGAAACACGGCAGGTACCTATGCAAGAATTCTGGTATTATACGATACCGGCGCTTATTCTCCTTCTCGTCGCCGGAGCCTACATCGTGTTCGCCTCCATCCAACTCAGGCGCGCGAACCGAAAAAACATGCACCTCTACCGGTCGATCGTCGAGACGTCGGTCAATCCGGTATTCGTCTTCAATCCCGACGGGACGATAACCTATGCGAATCCCGCCTTTGAGACCTGGAGCGGCTACAGCAAAAGGGAACTGACCGGGACGAACCTCTACGACCTTGCCCCATACCTGCAATCCAAAGATGTGCAGGACTCCATCCGGACTGAGTATTACTGGTCCGGAAGCATCGATCAAAAGCACAAGAACGGAAGTCCGCTCAATGCATTCATTGTGCTCTATCCTTCTGACGAAGGGAGCGGACGCGGAATCGAATACATCGGCATCGCGATCGATCTGAGAGAACACCGCATTTTCGACGTCGAGAAACGGAATGCTAATATCCTCGACGGTACCCCGGACGGAATTCTCATCGTTCAGTACGATAAAATAGTATTCGCCAATCGTGCGATCCTGCAAATGATGAACGCCGGGTCTCCCTCCGAAATAGCGGTTCACCGCTTTCTCGGTTTCATCTCGCCGCAGAGCAGACACTCGGTCGAGGAGATCTACCGGCGCGGGTTGGACGGCGAGGAAAGCCTCGACTCCACCGATGCGCAGATGCAGACGCGCGACGGGAATCTCGTCGATATACAGTTGAATGCCGCCCCGACCATATGGAGCAAGGACCGGGCGGTGCTGATCACCATGCGCGATGTCTCCTCCCAGAAAAACTCAGAGCGGGAACAGGCGCAGTGGCTCTGGGAACAGGAGATGCTCTCGACGATCGAACGCCAGCTGGTCTCGACGGTCGACCTGAACGACGTGCTCGACCAGATTTCGATACAGGCGAAATCGCTCGCCCGGGCGGACCTCTCGGGCGTCATTACTATCGACGCGGAAAAGAACCTTTATCGATGGCTCTCGGTACAAGGGGAGGAGCAACAGTACCAGCGCAAGTTCATGCCGCTGGGCAATTCCGCGAAACGGTTCTATAACGAAAAGGAACCCCGGGTCGCGGAATCGCTCCGTGAGAACGGCATATATTCGGAGGAGGATTTCCCGCTCCTTGTCGATGAAGGAATCGAAACGGTCGCTCAATTTCCCCTCATGAAAGGAGCGATTCTCTTCGGGCATCTCTTGATCGGCTTCCGCAAGCGGCAGGACATATCGGAGAAAATGCTCAAACTCCTGTCGCTCTTCAGCGAGCGCGCCACGGTCGCGATAATGAATGCCGAGCTGTACGATCAGCTGGTCAAGCAGACCAGGCACCTGCAGCAGATGTTCGAGGCCCGCATGCTCGCACAGGAAGAGGAGCGCCGGCGCATAGCAGCCGAGCTGCACGACAGTCTCGGACAGGTGCTCACCTCGATCAAGCTTCATTTCGACGTGCTCGAGGATTCCGACCAGGTCAAAGGGCCGGAAGGCATCAAGCAGATCCGGGAGATCAAAAACCTCCTCGATAACGCCATCGGCGAAGCGAGAAATATATCGTACGATCTCCGTCCCAGTATCCTTGACGATTTCGGACTCGTACCCGCGCTCGAGGTGCTGTGCGATAAATTCAGCATCCGGAGCGGGATCACAGTTCACTTTCAGGCGCACAACCTGGACGCTCGCCTCAATATGCGTCTTGAAACGGCGCTCTACCGGATCGTACAGGAGGCGCTGAATAACGCTCAGAAACATGCGGAGGCGACGGAGGTGAACGTGCACCTCATCAGGACTCCGGATTCGGTGAACCTGGTCGTCGAAGACAACGGGAAAGGGTTCGACATCGAGGAGCTCGAACACCGGCAATATCCGGGGGCCGACGGCGTCGATTTTACGGGAATGGGTCTGGTGAGCATGCGCGAGCGGACGGAATCGTTCCACGGCTCGTTCACCATAGATACCACTCCCGGGAAGGGAACCGATATCATGGTCGAAATTCCGCTGGCAGAGACGGTGAAAGCGTGAATCCCATACGAATAGTGCTCGCCGACGATCATGCGCTCATCCGGAGCGGCATCAGAATGCTGCTGAAGGACGTCGCCGATATCGATGTGGTGGGGGAAGCGGAGAATGGCGAGGAGGCGATCGCACGGACGCACGAGCTCGAACCGGACGTCATCGTCATCGACCTCTCGATGCCGAAGCTTTCTGGAATCGAGGCCGTGAAGATCATCAAGCGAAGGTATCCCCGGACTCAGATTCTCGTTCTGACCATGCATGAGAACGAGGAGTATATCGTTCAGATCGTTAAGACCGGAGCATCGGGATACATCATCAAAACCGCCGGAAAAGACGAGCTTGTGAAGGCGATACGGACGGTTGCGGTTGGAGAGAAATTCTTCAGCCACAAGGTCTCGGAAATACTCGTCGACGGCTTCATGCGGAAATCGGATCCGTCCTCATCCGGGGGATTAACCGATCAGGCGCCGTTGACCAGACGGGAGAAAGAGATACTCGCGCTCGTCGCCGAGGGATTGACGAACCAGGAGATCGGGAAGCGGTTGTTTATCAGTCCGCGTACGGTCGATACCCACCGGACCAATATCATGCAGAAGCTTGATATACACGACATTGCCAACCTCGTGAGATACGCGATCGAGAGAGGCCTCGTTCCGCCTACTACGAAGCATATCTGAGTTACATCCCCTTCTCGCTGAACCCATCGGACGCCGGACATCCTGCCCGGGCCATACGGTTTGTACCGTAGAAAAAATACGTCGCTCGCCGGATTGTTTCCCTCTCTATTATAAGGTAATTTAAGTGCCGAACCGGTACATGCATTCGACATTCCGATGCATGACCGACTCCGATCACACTCACCGCAATACGGACTAAATTCAACCATGAAACTTGTCAGAATTCTCCTCGCCGACGACCATTTCGAGTTTCGTCGGGCAATTAAGAAGTATCTCGTAAACCAGGCCGGCATTGTAGTCGTGGGAGAGGCAGCGGACGGAGAAGAGGCGGTCAGGCGTGCGATAGATCTCAACCCGGATCTGGTGCTCCTCGATATCAACATGCCGGGCAGAAACGGCTTCGACGCTTTGAAGATGATCAAGGAAGCAGTGCCGCGAACAAAGGTCGTCATGCTCTCTATGTTTGCCGACGACAGGTATCGCCAGATGGCAAACCGGTATAAAGCAGACGGTTTTATCGATAAGGCCGACCTGAAAATGAATATATTTCAAAATGTCGATAACATAATAACCTCCCGTTACATTATGTAACGGCCAGTCCATCCGCGGGTATTGGATTATATAAATAATTTAGCGATGTGACGGCCGGCCCAGTTTTTGTGAAGATAATGGTTCGCGCTTTACACCGTCTGGTGTAGCGTTCATACCAACCAAATATCATTCACAATATTTGCACACGTGCTTGCACATTATCACGCGAAAGAAAGGGGTGTTTCGGTGAAACGCCCCTAGTGCGGACGCGGATCGAAATATAGTAATGTAATTATTTATCACGTGACGGTAAACCGTCACGCTATCGGACGGCTACAAGCCCCCGCTCACGCGGGGGCTATATACCGAGCTTCGAATATAATTGTGTTAAATTCTCAGGAGAGGCTGCAAATTCTTAACAGCCTCACCCCCTTCGCCCCACTTGCCCCGCCAAGGCGGGGTTTCCGCGCACGGAGAGGGGGAAGGGGGTGAGGCA